>CAZPQE010000047.1:0-21235 GCA_964588615.1 uncultured Clostridia bacterium
CCACCTATGACGAAGCCGGTTTTTTCTCTCACAAATTCCGCTTCGGCTTTTGCGATCTCTTCTCCTGCAACCTCGGCGATCTTTTTTTCGTTGACTCGATTCATTCCGCTTGCCAGAACCAGCACCGCTTTGCCTGTCGCAGCGCCCCGAAAGATGAGCGATTTGACTATCTGCTCGACCCGGCAGCCGATGGCGAGGGCGGCCTCCTGCGCGGTGCGGCAGCTTGCAGGCAGTTGCACCACCCGGCATTCAAGCCCGTGCGCGATCAAAGCATCCTGAATTTTCTGCGCGCTTGCGCTCAAAGCCTCCGACATAGCGGTCTCTCCGGTTTTTCATTCCATTGCGCGATGGAGCAAATCCTCGACGCCGAGATTTTCGGCCCAGTTGCGAAGGTACGAGAGATCAAGGATTCCGGTCTTTGCTTCGATAATCCCTTTGATGTCCCGCCACTGCTGATCTGAAATCTCATTGCCCTTCCGATACCAGACCAGCTTGGCCAGAATAGTGTCTTCCGCAGTTGCAACAAAAGCTGTCTGCTGCGAATCCTTCTTCACAATTCTCTGCTGCCGTCGTTCAAGTTGGGCAGCTTCGAAGCCAAACTCTCTGGCCACGAAAATGTCCACCTTGTAAATCGAATCCAGATGTATCACGTTAAATGAGCGCCTCATTCTCACAGCATTGATTATGGTCTGCTCGTCGGCGTAAAACTCATCCTGAAGTTCAGCGGCCAACGCTCTGGCTTGCTCAGGCTTGATAAGAGCCAACACGTCAGCATCCTGTGTGGATCGCGCAAGGCCATGCAACGAACTGGCTATTGATCCGCCAACCGCGTATGGTATTCCCAGTTTGTCGAACGCATCGACCACCTTCAACAGGACATCAATGATAGTTGTGCTCATCGGCTCGCCTCGCTTTCAGGAAACCTTCCATAAACGCGCATGGCTATGTCGCGGCCAAGAATGAGAGACGCAAATCTGAAGCGCAGTTCCTCTTCCTGGGCATCAGGGTATCGTTCTCTCAATTCGATCATCGCAAGCTCTCGAACCGTATTCGTCAAATCCGCAATTTGCTCAAGCTTCTTCCAGTCAGGCATTGCGCGAACAAGCTCAAGCAACACCTGCTTGGTCTTCTCGTCAGTGTCCGGGAAAAGCGGTTGTCTGGCCATAACAGGGTCATTACAGCATAAGCAGAAAGGTTGCGCTATCCGAGATGCGCGCGGCGGATGAGGTATGAAAACAACGCGGCGTCGAGAGGCTCTGAGGTCTTGAGAAGTTCGTAATCGATTCGGTTTCGCGCCGCCCCTTCGCGCAATGTTTCGATGTGAGCGTTGATGGCTCGCAGGTATTCTTCTCTCACAACGTCGGGCAAAACATGCAACTGCTCTTCGGTCTCGCTGTCTTCGAGCACGACCGGCTCCTTGAATTCGAATTCGAGTTCCTGTCTGTCAAAGACCTGAAAGACGATCACATCGTTTCCCTGAAATCGCAGATGCTCAAGCCCGCTCACGAGGCTGGCCGGATCGTCGTAGAGATCGGAGACGAGAACGATGATCCCTCGACGGGTGAGAAGCTCCGCCGTGCGATGAAGCTGCGCGGCCAGGCGAGTGCCGCGACCGGGCGCGAGGCGTTCGATAGTTCCAAGCACCGTTCGCAGATGACCGGAGACGGAGCGGGGCGGCAGGTGCTCGACGACTTCATCATCGAAGGCGATCAGCCCTACTGGGTCGTGCTGGCGGATGCAGAGGTAAGCAAGCGACGAAGCGAGATATTGGGCGAACTGAAGCTTGGTGACTTCATTGCTGTGATAGCCCATCGAAGCGCTCGCGTCGATGAGCAGATGAACCTGAGTGTTGGTGTCGCCCTGATATTTTTTGATGTACAGGCGGTCGGTTCGGGCAAGCAGTTTCCAGTCGAGGTGTCGGAGGTCGTCGCCGGGCATGTACTGGCGATGCTCGGCGAAGTCTGTCGAAAACCCTATGTGCGGCGAGCGATGAAGCCCTGAGATGAACCCTTCGACAACGGAGCGGGCGATAAGCTCAAGCGAGCCGATGCGCGCCAGCACGTCGGGCGTGAGAAAACGTGTGCCGAGTTGTTGGCCTGTGGGTTGAGGCATTACTTACCTGCTACGGAGTGAAATTAAAGGTCACCGATGCGATCACTTTTGTGGGCAGGCCGCCGAGCAGAGTCGGACGAAACTCCCATTCCCTGGCTGCCGCAACAGCGGCAGAGTAAAACACAAGCGGCCCGGAAACGGCTTTCGCTTTCATCACCTTTCCCGTCTCGTCTATGGTTATATCAACTACTACCGTTCCAGCCTCACGATTATTCCTTGCTGCGAGGGGAAACGTCGGAGTCACACGCTTGATGGCTTCTCCCTGTATCGGTTCGCCTGAGACAAGCGACTCTTCTTCGAGCGGCACCTTTCGATACCTGTCAGAGCCTGCATAATAGGTGATCGTTCGATAAACGACCGTGCCGGATTCCGCTCTCTCTTTCCCGCCTATCAGGGATTTGCTCACCGCAGTCTTCTTTATCCAGTTGTTCCGGTAGTTGAACTCGAAATCATACTCAGTTGTGAAAACTCCCCTGTGGTTCTTGAACTCATCCCTGAACAATGTCGCTTTGTGGTCATAAGAAAAAGTCCACGTCCAGGCTTTGGAGCCTTTGGCCGTGTAGTAAGACATCTCGCACTTCAAAGGGTCATGAACCTGGAACACTCGCTCCATACGGCCTTCGAGTGAACCCGTGCCGTCGTAGTGCGACATCTCCAGTCGCTTATCCCCGTCCTGGTGCTTCAAAACGGTTCGGGAATTCAGCGAGCCGTCGCTATTGAAAACCTGCTCCTCGATCTTTCTTCCTTCGGGATCGTAATCGTAAACGGTACTGCTCCCGGATGAGCCTTTTTCCTCAGCAATCTTTCCCATCGAGTTATAGATTGCCTTGCTGCTTAACGAACCACCCTTGCCGTATGACTCTCGCTCGGCTTTCTTTCCTGCATCATCGCGCTTGTAAATGAGCTTTCTCTCGATGGCCCCTTTTTCGTCGTGGATCGTTCCCTCAAGCACCCCGCCTTCGGGGTTATATTTAAAGATGTCCTGCCTCCGCGCTGCGCCATCATTCCGGTGGAAAATCTTCCGGGTCATATTCCCTTTTTCGTCATACATATATTTCGAAATTGGTCTGCGCGGCTTCTCGATCAACTTGTTTCCTTCAACGACCAGAACAGCCTGCTCGATCAGAATCGTTTGCACCGGCCCTGCTACTGCTTCGTCATTTTCAATCCCAGGCAATGATTGCGCGGCTCCGGCGTGAGCGAGCAGAAAGATAACAATCAAAGCGAGAAGTGTTTTCTTCATTCCCTCTCTGCCTCTACAATCCAGACTTAGGCTCAGGCACTGCCTCGATCAATCGCCTTATCACGTCGTCAGCCTTCACCCTTTCGGATTCGGCGTGGAAGTTCAGAAGTATGCGATGTCGCAAAACGGGATAAGCCAGCGCGCGCACATCTTCAATCGATACATTGTAGCGACCGCTCATCACCGCTCGCGCTTTGCCTCCGAGCACCAGAAACTGCGACGCCCTCAACGATGCGCCCCAGTTGACCCATTTCTTTATGAAATCAGGCGAGTCCTGATTGACCGGTCGGCTTGCGCCCACAAGCTTCACCGCATAGCGGGTCACAGATTCAGCCGCAGGCACTCGGCGCGCGAGTCGCTGAAAAGCCAGAATGTCCGGCCCCGTCACCTGACGATCAAAGGTCACCTCCTGCGCCGATGTCGTTTGATTGACCACAGCCACTTCATCATCTTCGCTCAAATACCCGATGTTGATGTTGAACATGAATCGGTCGAGTTGAGCTTCGGGCAGCGGATAAGTGCCTTCCATCTCGATGGGGTTCTGAGTGGCCATCACATAAAAAGGCCGGGGCAGCGTGTAGGTCGTCCCCTGAACCGTGACGCTGCCTTCCTGCATCGCTTCGAGCAGAGCGGATTGAGTCTTGGGCGGCGTGCGGTTGATTTCGTCGGCAAGTATGATGTTGGCAAACAGAGGCCCGCGTATGAACTCCAGCTTGCGGTGTCCGGTCGCGCGGTCTTCTTCGATCACATCAGTGCCGGTGATATCGGAAGGCATCAGATCGGGCGTGAACTGAATGCGCTTGAACGAAAGGTCGAGCACCTGCGCGACCGTGCGTATGAGCAGCGTCTTTGCAAGTCCGGGAACGCCGGTAACGAGCGAATGCCCGCCGACGAAGAGCGAGATTAAAAACTGATCCACTACTTCGTCCTGCGCGACGATTACTTTTCTGACTTCGTGGAGTATCTGCTCACGCGCGTTGATGAGTTTTTCCAGCAACCGGTCTTCGCCGATCACCTCTATTGTGTCTGCTGCCATTCAAGCTCCTGTGAAAAAGTCTGGAGTCTGGAGTCTGGCCCATGACTCATTTTGTTTCCACTGTCTGATTTCAATGCGTCAGCGCATAGAAGACATAATTGACGCCGAACTTGTAGGCGGTGTTGGTGTCTTCTATGGGATTGAACGGATCGTTGGACCACTGCCAGTAATCCGAAGCGTCATAGTTATAGTTTATTATCATCATCAGCCGCCCGTGCTTGTCTTCGACGCCCCAGAACTCCGGCCTGTAGCGACCGTAGCTGCGCGCCACGTCGAGCGACTTGATCGAAAAAAAACAATTGAATATCGGATGCGAGGCGTCGAGCGGCTTTGCTTCAAGCTCAGGAAACGCGCGCTTGATGTGGCCGAGCAGATTGTCCATCGCCCATCTTCCGCGAAAGTCATCGACCATAACGAAGCCGCCTCTGAGCAGGTATTCGCGCATCCCCTGAATCTCTTCATCCGAGAGATCCATGTCTTCGACCTCGCAGAGATACGTGAATGGATACTTGAAAAGATTCGGATCGTCGAAGCCGAAGATATATTCGTTGTCGTCGAAGTTCACCTGAAGCTTCGAAAGCTCGGTCAGTATCCTCGAAAAGTTATGCCCGGCCTCCGGGTAATCGTGCGACCAGGGCCATCCCCTGTCTCCGAGAGGCATCCCCGGTATGACCGGGCCGAGCCTTATGCGCGCGAACTTGAACTTGTCCGACACGTCTTTGAGTTCGCCGAAGCGCGGATCGCCCATCTGAATTTGCGCCACGCCCCTGGGAACTGAGACCCAGGGTACTGAGAGCAGCGCCAGCAGCAGAGAGATTTTTATCACCGCGCTTTTTTTCACCGCTTCTTCCCCTTGGCCGCGTTCACCTGAGACACGGCTATCGAAACAAGTTCGCCCGCTTCTTTTACCAGCGGATCGACGACGCTCTTGTCCGCCAGGTCTGCTTCGATCAGCAGTTCGAGCCAGTAGATGCACTGGTCAGCATAATGTTCGACCGCTCCCATCCTTTCTATGAACTCGGTCGGCGATTTTGCCTTGTACGATCCCCGATAGCTGGCCCCCAGCGTGATGCTCGCTTCCAGAAGGCGCGACCCGATCAGATCGGCAATCCTGGTTTGCGGCAGCAGTTGAATCAGCCTTATCACCCTCACCGCGAACGCTCTGGCTTTGGTTTTCATAGCGCGGTCTCCCCTCGGTTCAACTTCCGCCCCGCAGCTTGAGCAGAAGTTCCTGAGCCTTTTCGAATCCGGGGGCAATCTCAAGCGAGCGCAAAACTTCGCGCTTGGCTTCCGCTCGATTGCCTGACGCATCCAGAGCGCGCGCCAGATCGTAATGCGCGCCCGCAAGGTCGGCAGGCGCAAGCGCAAGGTTGATGCGAAACTCCCGCACCGCTTCCTGCGCGCTTGCCAGTTCAAGATAAACATCGCCCGCCAGCTTGTGCAAGTCAGCCTCGAACGGATAAATGTAAAAACTCGTCAGCAGCGCTGCGATCGCGCCCGCTTTGTCTCCGAGATCGAGCCTCAATCGTGCAAGCCGCTTGAAAGCCTCAGTGTTAGTCTCGTTGAACCTGGTGAGCGATTCGAGCGCGGCGGCGGCTTCCGCCTTCTGATTGCGCGATTCATAAATGTCGGCAAGTTGAGCGTAGGGGTTCCCTTCTCCGCCATAGTAGGGGAAGAGTTCCGCAGCGCGCTTGAGGTGGATGATCGCCTGATCTGTGTTGCCTTCGTTTTTGAGGATTGCGCCCAGTCGCAGATGCGCGAAATAATCTTTCGGATTCGAATTGACTATGGCCTGCAACGCTTCTTTCGATGGCGGCTGCGCGGGCGGGCCAGCGAGGGCAGCGCCGAGAGCTTCGATCATCGGCTGCGTCTTCGACTGCAACCACTCGGCAAACGCCTTGTCGAAATCCGCCGTCGTCATCGCAAGCCCCCGCTTGAATACCTCAGCAGTTTTCGCGCCTTCTTTGTAAAGCGCCAGCATCCTGAGTATCGAGTCGAATCCGCGCTTCTCTTCGATGAAGTCGCAAACGAGCGAAGCCTGAAAGTATGCCAGCGGAACCTGATCGGGCGAGCGCGGGCGAATGAATGCCGAGTCGAGATCATCAATTTTGACGAAGCGGCCTTCTTTTATGGCTTTCAATCTTTCAATCGACCAGTTGTCGCCCCAGCCTGCGCGCGCTCGACGCTCTTCGTAAACCGACAGCCCTTCTGAAAACCAGCGCGGTATCCGGTGGTCGGTTATCTGAAGCGTGACCACGTGCGCGTATTCGTGCCACAGAGTCGCGCCCCAGTTGAACTCGCCCGGCGGTCGAGCCGAGGGAGAATCCATCGCTATCACCTGACCGAAGCAGATGCCTAAAGCGCCCAGTCCCGGCAATCCGAGCGAGCGCACGGCGAAGTCTTCGTGATCGGGAAAGACCTCGACCGAGATGGGCGCGCGCGGAGTGAAGCGATATTTCGCCGCAAGTTTTTTGTGAGCTTCTTCCAAAAGATCGGCGGCGTAGCCGGAAAGCGTGGCGCTCTCTTCCGTCGAGCACTTGATTAAAAATGGCCCGCGAACCGTGTCCGGGTATTCGGCCATCGTGTCGAGAAGATCGAGCGTGTTTTTGGCCCACACATTGAACGGGTCGTTTTCAAAAGCCCGCTCAAGCTCTGCTCGCCCGTCTGCCATCCGGCCCACGCGAAGGAGTTGAATGCCAAGCTCGGTTCTCGCGCTCCACAGTCTCGGTTGAATTTCGACGGCGCGCTTTCCGAAATCGACCGCCTCGGCGTACCTTCGATTGATGACTGCGAAATGAGCCAGCGCGGCGAAAAACTCACCGGCTTTCGGATTGATGGCAAGCGCGCGCCTGGTTATCGCGTCGAGGTCGCTCTTTCGATCCGAGAGGTAAGCTACAGCGGCCTGAATCGCCAGCGCATCGACCGCGTTGGGGTTGACCGAAAGCGCTCTCTCTACGGCTTTCATCGCCGCGTCAGGTTTGTCGGCTTCAAGGTCTATCCATGCGCGAAGCCGGAGCGCGGCGGTGTGATTGGGATTGACCGAAAGGGCGCGGTCGACTGATGACGAAGGCTCTTCGATCGAAGTGAGACGAGTGCTTTCGGCCAGCCCGACGAGGGCAGAGGTGGAATTCTGGTTGATCTTGAGCGCGTCCTGAAAGAGCGAAGCGGCTTCTTCGTAGTTGTATTTTTCGTTGAGCAGTTCGCCCTGACCGATGAATGCTTCTATCGAGGTGTCGTCCTCATCGCGGGCATCGATGAATAGGTCGTTGGCGTCCTGATACTTTTCCAGAAGGACGAGCGCGCGGGCGATGAGCGAGAGTTCTTCGGCTGATTTCGGCTGATTGGAATTGTAATAGGAGACGAACTCCTGCAACAGCGGGCGGGCTTCTTCTTCTTTGCCCTGAGCCAGCAGCGCGCGGACGCGGCCTGAAGAAGCTCGCAGCAACATCTCGCCTTTTGCGGACGCGCGAGCGCGGTCGAATTCAAGAGCCGCTTCCGCGTAGTGGCCTGTGATCAGTTGCAGGTCGGCGAGTTTGATTCTCAAAGACGGATCGGGAGATTTGGACAGAAACTCCTTCGTCTTCTTTTCGGCTGCGGAATAATCGCCCGTCTCGATCAGGGATTGAATCAGGCCAAGCTGGGCGTCGCGGTCTTCGGAATTTTTTTGAAGCAGCGCGGTGTACGCTGCGAGCGATTCCTTGTAATAGCCGTGATCCAGAAAAGCGCGCGCCGATTCGGGAGTCGCCTCCTGCATCGCGCCCGAATGGAATGAGCAGCCGAGCAGCAGAATAGCAATGAAATTCGCTAAAACCTTCATAAGTCCTGTAGGGGCGGCCCTCTGTGGTCGCCCCTGATTGGCAAACCGAAAAGAATCATAAATCCGATCCGCCGGTTTCACATCAAGAATCCGGTGAACGGGAAAACTGTGGTCTCGACACATACCCGCGCTTGACGGGATTCAATGCAATGTATTTCATAGTTTCTCTCAAATCATCATCGTTTCTGATTATGTAATCATTAAAAGAATCTTCCCACAGTTGCTTGCTCATAAAATGCTGCGGCTTCACTCGCGGCCAGTTTTTCAGTTCGACAGCTTCAGGCATCACTACCGCCTGCCATTCGATCACTGCCTGAATCAGTTCTCTCGATTGTTTATCGCGGCTCTTTTGAACTGAGGTCGAAGGGAGAGATGTGGCCTGACTCTCTACGACTTCGCGACTGCGCTTCCAATAATTCTGTGTCGTGAGGCTTTTGAATGAGCCGATCGATGTGGGAATTGATTTGCCCTCCCCTCTCACGCCAGCCACCAGGTGCAAATGATCCGGCATCAGGGTGTAAGCGCAAACCTGAATGCGCGACAGCGTTTTATCATGGAGCAGCACTGACAGAGTAGTCTTCGCCATTTTGATGTCGCCGAAAACCGGGCGCGAGGAGTCAGTGCAAATCGTTATCAAGTAAAGAGCGTTAGGAGATGAATAATCAAATCCCAGCAGTCGGAGGCTGTTATACCGACGGGGAAATGGCAATCCTGTTGTTGTAGGCATCTTGAGTTGCCCTTTTACGCCAGACAGGGGCGGCCACAGAGGGCCGCCCCTACAGTTGTATTATGGTTTCTTCCTCGCTTTGATTTTCTGATTGGCCGTAGCGAGCTCGACGAGCAATCGCTCAAGCTCGGCTTCGTATTCTTCCGTCTTCATCTGCTCTTTGCGCGCTTTCAGTTTCTCGATCTCTTCTTCAAGCTCCTGTTTGCGATCAAGCAGCCTCATCACCTCGGCGTCGGCGTCGGCCTGCTCCACTGATTTCGAATCGATGTAAGTCGTCTTCGCCAGCGCGCCGTCTCCGCCCGTTGCTTCTTCGTGGCCCGCGCCGTCTCCGTTGTCATCGATCAGAGGGTGCTCGGTCGCAAGCCTTCCTTTCTGTTTGTACCAGTCGGCGGTCAGTTTGATGGCGTAGTTGAAAACTTCCATCGTCGATGTTCGCCCGCTCTTGTCGGCGTCGGCTGCCGGGGCGGTCAGTCCGGCGATGAAGTGCTCGGCGAAGATGGTGGCGTTCTGCTCGTTGCCGCTTCGAGTCGCGGTGATGATGATGCGGTCTTTGCCCGAAAGAGGCTTGACGAATTCTCCTGAAGAGCTCGCACAGTTGACAAAAATGGTGCGGCGGGCGGAGAGCGAAGAGATGAGCGAGGCGTAATCCTTCGCCGTAAGGTCGGGGCCGATGAGATTGAACTTGGCCTGCTGTCCGTCGAAAGTGCCGTGACCTATGAGAACCACTAAAACGAAACTGTCTGCTGAAGAAGCGGATCGGATAGCCTCGAATGCCCTGCGGGTTTCTTCGGCGGTCGAGCGCAGAAGGTTTTCGCGCGGCCCGTCTTCGGGGCCTGCGGCAGCAGTCTCGGCCAGAATATAGACCTGCTTCTCATCGAATCCCAGTTCAGAGGTCAAAGCCTCGCGCAGTTGCAATGCCTGCGAGGTGAACTTGCGGGTATAAGACTCTTCGCCGCCGACGCCCGCGATGATGAGGGCGAATTTCTTCCGGTCTGCCGGGGCGCGACGCTTCGCTTCCTGCGGCGGCGCGGCGTGGTTGGCGTTTTGTGATTCAAGCTCGGCGTTTGCCTGACAGGAGCAAAGCGCGAAGCAGAAGAGCAAAAATAGCGATATGAGTTTCGATGGTCTCATCACTGTTTATCCGAACGTGTCGGTTGTGAAGGCTTGCGTCGCTATGCAAGCCCTTTGCGTTTGCGTATCAGCCACTCAGCCGAGGCCAGCGCGACTGCCAGCAGAAAGTTTATCGGCATATCCCACAGATCGTAAGCCACTCGCTGAGATGACGCGCTCTCAGTGTGCGAGAGTTCTTCGACCAGACTGTCCGTGTCCTTCAGTGTGTAGTATTTGCCGTCGGTGTCCGAAGCCGCCCGCGCGAGCAGTTCGCGGTTGAGCGCGGGATTGCGCGCTTCGTAATTCACCTGACCGACGAGGAAACTCGTCTGCGCCGACCCAAGCGGTGTCGCATCTTTGGCAGACTTGCCGCGACGTGCGGTGACCTCGATCTTGTAAAGTCCCTCTTCGTCAGGAACGAACTCGGCGCTGTAGCCCTCGAAGCCGCCCTCGACGATGTACTTGAGTTGAACATCTGTCGATTTGCCCGATGGCGCAAGGACGCGGGCAGTAGTCTGCGCGTCGGCGACGCTGATATATTTTTCATCCGCCGCTTCGACCCTGATTTTCACCTTGTCGGTTCGACCGTAGGAAGCGCGGTCAGTCGCAGCTTCGACCCTGCGGCGCGGGCTTTCGACCAGGTAGCGAAGCAGAGCTCGCCAGAAGATATCGAACGATTTGTTTTTCGATTCCAGCATCATCCGCCATCGCCAGGTGTCTGAGGCCATCAGAGCCAGCGTCCGCCCGCGCCCGTACCGCTCTTCCACAAGAAGCGGAACAGCGCGCTGATCGCGCACAGAACGCGCCTGAAGTATGACGGTCGCGCCGGGCTTTGTGTCCGATATCACTTCGGGCAGGGTGATGGCGGGCATCTGCTCCCAGGCTTTGAGGTTGGCGTCCGCCGCTTCGACCAGTCGCGCTGCGGGGTGCTCGCGCCCTCTTTCAGAAGGATAAACCTTGAAGGTTTGAAGCTCTCACGGCGAAAAGTTCTGGCTCTGGAGATAGACGGGCAGCAGGTCGGCGAAAGGGGTGTTGAGGTATCCGCCTGCGCTGAAGGATTTCGATCCTCCGAGAGCGATGAGCGCGCCCCCGCGTCGGAGGACGAACTGCTCGATTGCGCGGAGTTGATCGAATGAAAAAAAGGTGGCCTCGACCGAGCCGATCATTAACGCGTCGTAGCGGAAGAGTTCTTCTTCCGATTTAGGGAAGCCCTGCGCGAGGTCTTCGGCGTTTTCGACCCCCTGGCGATAGTACTTGCCGTCAGCCGAGCGAAGCAGAGAGACCAGCACTACATTTTTTTCTTCGGCCACTGCCTCGCGCATCTTGCCGTATTCCCATCGCGGCTCGCCTTCCAGGTAAAGAATGCGCGGGTGAGAGTCCTCGACTTCGATGACCACTTCCTGAGAGTTGTTATCCGCGACCGGATCATCCGAAGAGGGCGCAGCCGCGAGGCGGTATCGATGGATGCCGGGAGTCGAAGGAGTGAATGTCACGCGCGCGACGGCTGTCGAGTCCGAAGTGACCGGGACATCCTGAGAGCGTAGCGGGAGATTGTCTTCCGTAATATCGATTCGAACGGTCTTGCGGTCAGCCTGGTTTGCGCGCAGCAGAACTTCGGCGCTGACGGGAGAGCCGGAGAGCGAACGTCGCGGCGCGGTTGCGCGGACAAGTTCCACATCGCCTTCGAGCCGAGGGCTGCCGACTCCTACGGAAAACACAGGCAGGCTGCGTCCGCGCAGAGAGGCCAGGGCACTGTCGAGGCGCGAGGTATCTTCAGCGTTGCTTGCGCCATCGCTCAAGAGGATGATTCCCGACATGGGAAGTCCGGCGCTGTCGCGGGCGACGTGTTCGAGCGCGGAGGCGAGATCGGTTCGCTCGCCTTCGCCTGTAAGTTCGTTCGAGTCGCTGATGCGCTCGGTTCTGGATGAAAATCTGTAAAGTCGGATTTTGAATTTGTCGGCGAGTTGAGCGTGAAAGCGGCTGATAGGAGACATCGCCTGTCGGACGGCTTCGAGGCGGGTGGTCGCGCCCTCGTCGGCAAGTTTCATGCTCGATGAATCATCGATTAAGACAGCGACATAAGAAGAGCCGGGCACGACTGACGGGGCCACGATGATCGGGCGCATCAACACAATCAAAATGAGCGCGAGCAGCAGAGTGCGGGTGAGCATGAGGGCTGCGCGCCAGAGGGGAGCGAGCCGCGCGCCGGGTCTTATATAAAGGAAGTAAATGAGCAAGGCGACGAGCGCCGCGATCAGAACGATCCACAGCGTCGAAGGCCGCGCGCCAAACCCGAACTGGCTCTTTTCGAAAAGAGACGGACGGTATTTGAAGAGGAAAATTACTACCTGTTCCAATACTGGCTCCCCATCTCCACTGGGCTGTCGGTTGGTTTATGGACTCCTTGCCAGACCATTTTAAGTTATCAACGCGCCGGGGCGCAAAAGTTCCTCACGCTTTTTACAACTTTTCACACCTGCCTCGTATAATTTCGGAAGGCGATAATGCGGGATCGAAACACACGGGATTGGGACTCTGTTTTGAGATGCCACGAGCTTGTCTCATCAGTTTCTACACAAACACGGATGCGCGATTCAGCCTGCGGAGCAGGCGGTAGAATAAAGCCCAGGGCGATTAGCCCTGGGTAGAGGCGACAAAACGAGAATGAGCCTGTGGAACAGGCGACAGACATAAAGAGTTCTATCGCCCGTTGCACGGGCTTGTCGGTGTGACTGCTCTCATTCCCAGGGTTGCACCCTGGGCTTTATTCTTGCGTCCGCTTCGCGGACTGAAAGAAGCGTTGTACCTGATGAAAGCTGATGTTCAGGCATTCAATCTGCGGTCGATTCAACGCGGCGACGTTTCGATGCGCGCGGCCATCTCGCGCATAAGCTCCATCTCGGTCAGCCCCAGCCAGCAATGCCCCTTGCCCGGCCCGTAAACGATCTTTCCCTGATATGGCGGATCAGCTTTCGATAAAAAAGCGTCCAGCAGATGGACGGCGTTGTTGAGAAAATAATTATCCGCTTCGCCTATCCAGATGTGAATCTTGCCGCGAAGCCTGGAACCCAGAGTTTTCCAGTTCTCTTCGAGCACGAGTCGCAGATCATACTTCTTCCACTGCTCGACGACTGAGCGATCTATCTCGCCTGTCCTGGGGTCCCACAGCGGGCGAGGCCGTCCGTCTGCGCCGCGAGGCCCGTAGGTCGCATTCCACGCGCCCCACTGCTGACCCGACATCGTCCAACTGTCACCCGCGCCCAGCACGTTTTCCATCTGGCATTCGTGGCGGATGGTGAATTGCACATCGCCGTTGAGATCACGCGCCGAGGGTCGCTCGAATCCGTATCGATTGATGTAGGCGTTGCGATCCTGATAGATGTTGATGAGTTGAAATCCTCGAAAATCGACTCCGTCTGGACAGTACGACCAGACCCCGTTGAAGAAGTCGGGATAAAAAACCTGAAGCGCCAGCGACACCCATCCGCCGGTCGAGCCTCCATCGACTACTCGCGCCTGGGGCTGGCCCGCGCCGCGAAATTTTTTCTCGACATAAGGAATCAATTCCTGAGTTATGGCGTCTCCGAAAGGGCCGTTGTTTGCGGAGTTGACCTGATAACTATCCCCGAAAGGCCCGTCGCCATCGAGGTGAAGCAGTATCATTCGCGGCGCGTCGTCGGCCATCCAAGCCCTGTGAAACTGCGACCCTTGAGCCATCATGAACCGGACGTTGGTGAATCTCGACCCATAGCCGCCGATATGCACGCGCAGAGGATAACGCCGCTGCGGTTCACGCTCGAAGTCGCGCGGCAGAATCACTCCCGCGCGCAGATAGATCGGTCGCTTATGAAACCGGGTGAGCAACTCCGATTGAATGCGGACGTATTTGACCAGTTCAGTGTCGGCGGGCAACTCTTCAGGCGGAATCTTTTCGGTGAGTTCTATCTTCACTGTTCCGCCGCGCGCCGGGTCGAGATGGAGTTTCTGAACCCTGCTGTAGAGATTGCCCGGCGAGTTTATCGATTTGAGATCGATGTTCGTATCAAACAACGCCTGAAGGAAGTACTCGCCCGATGGAAGGCGCGAGAGGTTTTCGAGAGGAAAGCTCGCAGCGCGGTCATCGATTACAGCCGCGCCCGGAGCGAAGCCATTGACATCGCGGGCAAAGATCGGATTGGCATCAAGCCCGGTATCGCCCGCGCTCATTCGCGGTTCAGGCGACTGACGGCGACCGAGCAGAATGAATAATCGACCATTCGGCGCATCGGGCGAGAGGCCCTGCGCGACAGTGATTTCGAATCTCAGCGGCGCGGCCTGATCCGTGCGAACGGGAACGGATGAAAGCAGAAGAAGGCATAAGAGCAGCGAAGCTTTTTTCATCGAGCGATTCCTCGGATGTGGGGTTGATGAGTCAAAATCATAATCAGCTATTCGGTCCTGACGACCGAAGACGGGTCGAGCATATTGAGCAGCGATTGGCGGGCGCGCTCTACGGCCTGAGCTTCTTTCGATTCTATGGTGATCTTCACTCGATATTCCGGCTCGGTGAAAACCGGATAAGAGCCTATCTCCACGTCGGAGTGCGCGGCGGCCAGTTGATCGAGTCGCGGGGCGATGTCGAATTCGTCTTCGCGGGTGTAGACGGCGCAGGCGTGAAAGGGAGAAGCGCGGAACCTGTGGCTGATGGCTTCGAACTTGCTGCGGAATAGTTCAGGCACACCCGGAAGCGCGTAGACATTTTCGGTCGCCAGCACCGGCCATCGCATGCCGCCTTCGCGTATCAACGCCGCCCCTTCGGGCATATCGGCCATTCGCAGTCGCGCTTCATCTATGTCCTGCCCGAAATATCCTCTCAGCATTTCTTCAAGCTCCGGGTTGCGCACCACCCGGCGACCGAAGGCGCGGGCTATACCTTCGATGGTCAGATCGTCGTGCGTCGGCCCCACGCCTCCCGACGTGAAGACGTGATCGAATCGATCGGCGCATTCTCGAACCGTCCGGGCTATGTCGTCGAGGTCGTCAGGAATTACCGTGATGCGATGGAGCGCGACTCCGAGGCGGCGCAACTCCGCGATGAGAAAGACGGCGTTCTTGTCTTCAGATTTGCCATTGAGTATTTCGTTGCCGATGACGATTATGGCCGCCGTTGTCTCTCGCATAGACGCCATATTAACCGCCCCGATTGAAATGGAGCAACATCGGCGCAAAAAAGCCTTGCCGCTTTCGGCGCAGGAAAGGATATAATAATCGAACCAATCGGCGGCGGGCGGCGTTTTGAGGAAGTGACGCCTGTGACCGAGGAGAGAAACATAAGGTGAAGCGGACGCTGACATATATTTTCATACTCGCGCTGATGTCAATCGCGCCGCGCTCCCTATTTGCTGACAACCTGCAACAGGCTGTCGAATCCAAACAGTCTCACATAACCGAAATTATCAATCAGGCCGAGCGCCATTATCAGCGCGGCCAGCAGTCCTATCAGGAGGGAGAATACGATCTGGCCCGCAAGGAATTCGACCGGGCGGTCGATATAATCCTGATCGCGTCAATCGATGTCCGCAGCGACGAGCAGTTGCGCGTTTACTACCGGGAGTTGGTCGAAAAGATCAACCGCTATCAGATTGCCGCGCTCGAACTCAAGGACGGCGGATTCAACGAGCAGCGTTACGAGCCTTCTCCCTTAGACCGCATCGCGTCGCTTTCGCAGGCCGACCTCGAAGAAATGGCGGCAGAAGAAGATGTCTCTTCGACCCGATTCAATTTCAATTTCGCGTCGGCTCCAGCGGTGCTTCAGTTCATAAGTTATTTCACGCGCGGTCGCGGTCGAGCGACTATCGAAGCTGGCATGCTTCGCTCCTCGCGCTACCGCGAGATGGCCGAGCGGATATTCAAGGAAGAAGGCGTGCCCACCGATCTTGTCTGGCTTGCGCAGATCGAATCGGGATGGAACCCTTACGCGATGTCGTGGGCCGGAGCTAAGGGCATGTGGCAGTTCATTTCATCGACGGGCTCCCGCTACGGGCTGCAACAGAACTACTGGATCGATGAGCGGTCTCATCCTGAAAAATCCACACGCGCGGCGGCCCGCTATCTCAAGTGGCTCTCGAACCGCTACAACGGAGACTGGACTCTGGCGCTTGCGGCTTACAACACGGGCGAAGGAAACGTCGATGCATCGATAGCCCGTTCGGGGACGCGGGATTTCTGGCGCATGCACCGCGCGGGGTTTCTGGCCCAGGAGACGCGCAACTACGTCCCTGCTATTCTGGCCGTAGTGACGATAGCCAAGAACCCCAAAAAATACGGCTTCGATATGCCGCCTGCTCACCCTTACCGCTACGAGACCCGCGCCATAGCCGCGCAGACCGATCTTCGTCCCCTCTCGAAGAAGCTCAAGGTTTCCTACGGCGCGCTGCTTGAAATGAACCCCGAACTCCAGCGCGGGGTGACTCCTCCGGGCAAGCACATAATCCGCATTCCGGCTGCCCTTTTGAGCAAGCCTCAAACCCCAGACGAAACGCGCTGAAAAAACTGTTGCCCCTCAATTTATCGACTGCTATGCTGGGCCTACCCCTGGCCGGAAATCGATGCTCGAAGGATTAAAGCCTGCCCCTCCCTTTATCCCGGACCTCCCTCAGAGGGTCTTGAAATGTTAATAACTATAATTCTCACCATACTTCTTTCTATATTCGGATCGTTCCTGCTCATCCCCATAGGCAACGAGCATTCGACCGTCCGCAGATTGCCTTTGATCACCTTCGCCATAATGGGACTCAATGTGCTGATCTACTTTCTCACTCTTCCCGGACTGGCAACTCAGGAACGCGAACTGTCTAATGCCGCTGAAAAGCTGGGATCATTTCTGATGACCAATCAGCAACTCCTGCTCGACGACCAGGTGCGCAGGAGCCTGAGAGAGGAGGGGATCATAAGCGAGGAGGAAGACGAGGAACTCAGGAACCAGATCAAACAGAAGGGCGATCAGTACTCTTCCCTGATGGGCGTAACCATAACGCCTCAGTTGCGCGAAGAGTTCAACAGCTTGTTGAAAAAGGTGAAGGAGACAAGAGACAACCACCTGTACTTCAAGTACGGATTCGCGCCCAACGGCAACTGGAAAGTATATCAGCTTATAAGCGCAGCCTTTCTGCACGGAGGAATTTTCCACCTGTTCGGCAATCTCATTTTCTTTTTCGCCGTAGGATTCACGCTCGAAGACCTGTGGGGGCGAGGCGTTTTCCTGGGGTTCTACCTGCTCGGGGGCGCTGCCGCCTGCCTGCCCTCGATCATTTCCCCCGACAATGTTCCGTCCATAGGAGCATCGGGCGCTATTTCAGCAGTCATAGGAGCCTTCCTCGTCCGGCTTTATCGAACCAGGATAATCATTCGATGGTTTACGCTGCCTCTGGCTCTTTTCTTCCTTCTGGTCGGCAAGAAGCCCTGGGGCAGAATCATGGTCGCCGCTTACCTCTACATCCCTTATTACATAATCTACCAGATAATAGAAGTCTGGTATTACACGAGGATGGGCATTCCCTATACGACGGGCTTTTCGGCGCACTTCGCGGGCTTTGCGTTCGGTGTGCTGTTCGCCTTGGCGATGAAAGCCACGAGATTCGAGGAGACTCACATCCATCCCAAGATCGAAGCTATGGTCTCTTTCGAGGCTTCGCCCGCCATCACCCAGGCCCTCGACATGCTTGCAAAAGGCGATGCGGTATCTGCAGAGCGGATGCTCAAGGCTCAACTCGTCAAATCTCCCTCGGACGTCGATGTGATTCTGGCCCTGATACAGGTTTATCAGCGCACTGAAAACTATGATCAGTTGAATATGCTCTACAGCCGCCTCATTCATCACCACCTCTCGAAGATGGACAGGGAGGCGGCGCTCATCGCCTACGACAACCTGCTTTCATCTTTCCCCGACAACCAGGTCAACCCTCGCATCCCGGTGCGCGACTGGACGGCCATCTGCGAATACCTGGTCGAACTCAACATGACCCGCGAGGCGGCTGTCGAAGTCGAACGCATGGCCTACGCATACCCTCAAGACCCATCGATAATCCGCCCATGCATACAGGGCGGAGAAGCCGCTTTTATGGCCAACGAACTTCAGCGCGCTATGTGGCTCTTCGAAAAAGCAAAGTCGCTCAATCCGCCCGCAGCCTTTTCTTCCCGCATTGAAACGGGCATAGAGAAAGTCAAAAAGAGACTGGACAATCGTCCCAAGTGGGCCAAAGAGCCTCCCAAGCAAAAGCTGCCGGTATAGGCTCAGAAAGATACTTTCAAACTCAACTGGATCGAGCGCGGTCGCTGCGCCCGTCGCGGAGTGAGAAAATCCGCGTCGTCGCGATCAATGAATTCAGCCCCGAAGCTGAACACCGTCTGATTGAACACATTGAACACATCTATCGCCGGTCGTATGCGAATACGCTCTCTGACCGCAAACGTCCGCGCGACCCTCACGCTCACATTCATAGTCCCCGGACCGCGCCCGTAATTTCGCGGCAGGTTGCCGCTCCTCCCTATCGGCGCGAGTCGCAACGCATCTCTAACACCTGTTGCTGGCTGCCTGCCCGGTCTTCGCCACACCGGGCGACCAAGAGGGCGTATGAAATCAGGGCGATCATTTTCAATATCATTCAAATTGCGATCAAACCCCGCTCCGATGTTGAAAGGTCTTGACGAGCCGATCGAAACGATCGGAGCGAATTCGATCTCTAAAACCGGTTCGCGGAACGTCCCGCTCACAGTGAAGCGATGTCGCTGATCCTGAAGCGAGAGCGCGCGCTCCGCCCGCCGATTCCGCAAGTCCTGCGGCGAAGCGGTGTTGGTGGTTCCTTCATCGATGAACTTCGACAAAGTGTAGACGCCTCGCAGGTGGACGCGACTGCCGAAAGAATATCGCGCAGTGAATGCGCCGCCGTGATAAAACGAGTTGCCCGTCGATTCCAGCAACTCGACCTGCGTCAGCGACGGATCGGGTCTCAGGTGTCGAACCGCGTTGAGCGCGGCGGCGATGTTCGTCGAACGCGGCGCGTTGAGTCCGAGTGTGAGTATTCGAATTCCGTTTTCTATGCGGATAGCCCCGGCGGTCGAAGAAGAATTCGCGCCGAGATCGAATCGCACCACATCGGCACTGGTAGAAGTCACCGGGCGGCGACCTGATTGGTCGGGGCGATTGTCGAAATCGCGGCTCACAAGATACTCCGTGAAATCCGTGAATCCTTCCGGTAATACGGGCGCGTTGACGTTGCTCTCGCGCCACAGATGCGACCCGCGCGTGAAAATATAATCCGCGCTTACCACGAGACGTTTCGTGATTTCGCACTCGATGCCGAGTCCGGTTTGAACGGTGTAAGGGATTTCGAGACTCGCATCAACGCGCCGCAGAAATTCTTTTTCGGAAAGTCCGAACCTCCCGATCAAAGATCGATCACTGACTGGGCGAGGAAATCGAATCGAATCGAGAAGCGCGGGCGTTATACGCGAATCGAGAATGACGGTCGTCGCCCCCAGAGAAAAATCATCGATCGTGCGAAGCAGCGCGCGGTTATAAAAAATACCGAACCCTGCGCGCACGACTGTCTTTCCCGGTTGAGCCAGCCCTTCCTGCTTTTTGCTTCCGCCGAAAGGGTCCCACGCAATGGCGAGGCGCGGGCTGAAATTATCTCGATCATCGAGAATCGATTCGCTGTCCCACCGAACGCCGAACGAAAAAGTCAGATGCGGGCGTATGCGCCAGTCGTCCTGAGCGAACACTCCCCACACTTCATTCGTGCGTCGACTCGTGGTGTCGAATCGCTGAACGAATCTCGAAGGACGGTTGGAGAGAAAATCATCTACGGTGTCGAAAGTAAACTGTCCGCCTGTGGCAAACAAATCAGTGAAGACGGAGCGAACGAGTTGCGTGTCGATTCCGCCTTTGATCTGATGGGCGCCTGCAAGCAGCAGTATGTTGTTCTGAAACTGCGCGCGGCGTTCCTCGCGCGCAAAGGCGGGCGAAGACTGAGAGCCCGTGAACGATCCGGCGATGACTCGCGGATCATCGATGATGACGCCTACGGAATCGGACGCCGCGCTGTTGCGAGGCAGAAGGCGCGAGTATTGAAAGCGGGCCTGATTTATAAGCTTCAGGGAAATCATGAAATTATCCGTTAGGCTCACGGAATCCGAATTGCGCCCTTCGATAAGCAGCGTATCGAGCAGTCGCGCGCCTCCGGGAAAGCCCCGGCGATTTTCTCCGCGCGCAGCATCGAAGCGTGCGGTCGCGTTATGGCGGTCAGTGAAATTGAAGTCGGCGCGGAGGTTGAAGATGTTTCTGCTCTCAGGTGTCGAGATCGATTCAAACAACAGCCCCGTTGCGCTTCCCGCGTCAACGGGTCGATTAGGTTTCGGCAATGGGAAAAGCGGGTTGGTCTCGACAGGCACGAGTGCGATTATCTCGTCCGAATCTGTCACGTCCAATCGTTCGTAGGAAACGAGGAAGAAATCTTTTTTCTTTCTGATCGGCCCTGAGATGACGAAGCCTTCGCGTCGCTCCTGCTGAGGCACGCGCTTCAAACCTCTGGCGTTGCGGTTGAAAGTGTTCGCGTTTAGAGACTCGTCGCCGAAATAAATATAAGCGTCTCCGCGAATATCACTGCTGCCGCTGCGGGTGCGAAGATTGATCCTTCCTCCTGAAGCGCGGCCATATTCTGCCGCATATTGATTCGTTATGATCTGCACTTCGGCTATCGCTTCGGGGTTTAGAAGTATTCGCTCTCGTGCCGCGCGATCATCGTTGTTATCCAGTCCATCGATTGTGAGATTGTTCGATGTGGCGGGCGCTCCGGTGAGAGAAAAAATTCCGGCTTCTTCGGGCGCGCTGCGCAGAAAAACGCCTTTTCCTTCGTCGGCAAGATCGACGGTCGAAAGCGGCGCTTCGGTCACGCCCGCGAGCAGGAAGACAAGTTGAAGAGCGTTGCGATTGAGAATGGGCAGTTCATCGATTTCTATTCTGCTGATGGTGTCGCCCGTCACCGTGCGCGTGGTATCGACGAGCGGCGCACTTGATGATTCAATCGTGACCTGTTCGCTCACGCCTGCCGGAGCGAGCGCGAAATCCAGCGACAAGGAGCGGCCAAGCACAACGGTCAACTCGCGGCTTTCTTCTTCCTTGAACCCTGTGGCTGCGACTTTGAGTTTATA
>CAZPQE010000048.1:0-20902 GCA_964588615.1 uncultured Clostridia bacterium
GGTCGCCGATTCTATGCGCTCGGAGTCGAGCGGCTGGCCTTCGAGCAGGTCTTGAGCTTCTTTCACTTCGACAGGAGACGGCGCTACCCCGCCGAGTATCAAACGCGCATTTCGAACGCTGCGGTCTTCAGAGAATTCGATGGCGGCGGCGACTCCCAGCACCGGGAAGTCGAACGATCCTCTACGACGCAGCTTTTTGTAAACTGCTCGGACTCCGCCGACAGGCGGCAGAAGAATTTCAGTCAGAAGCTCATCAGGCCGCTTGTGAAGATAATTGATGCCGTCGTGGTTGTAGATTCCGGCAGCGTCGATGACACGCTCTCCGAGTGTCGAGACAAGTTTCAACTTCGCGCCGAGAGCCACCATCACTGGCGCGAGATCGCTTGATTGAACCGCCCAGCACACGTTGCTGCCCGGAGCCACCCAGCAGGTGTCGCCGTCTTTTTTCATGCAGAAATTTATCCCGCGCCGCCATTCGTAATTCTGATCGTAATAGTTGCAGCGCGTGTCCAGCAGCAGGTTTCCGCCTATCGTCCCCATGTTGCGAAGCAGCGGAGTCGATATCAATCGCGCCGCCTGAGCCACGACCGGATAATCGCGCTCGATGATCGGATGATCGTGCAGATCGGTGAGAGTGACCCCGGCCCCGATCTTCATGCCGCTTGCGCCGTCGCCTTGAATTTCCTGAAGAGAAGCGTTGCGACTTACCGAGATGACTGTCTGGGGAGTCTGCTGCCTTCGCTTCATATTCGGGTAGAGGTCAGTTCCTCCGGCCACGAACATCGCATCTGTCGCGTGATCGGCTATCATTCTGGTCGCGTCTTTGATTTCTTTCGGCGCGAGGTATTTGAATTTCGGAAGTCTCATCATAACTGCGGATCTCCAAATTATTCCGAAGTCACTCCGGCCAGCTTCATGACGAAATCGGGTGTTGCCGGTTCACCCTTGAAAAAGTCCTTCGCAACGCCTTTCGTTATTGCCCAGCGATGCAGCCACGATATGCCGCCTGCGCCGGTAAACGTATCCGAAGAGGTGTAGGCTGCGTCTTTGATCGCTTCTTCGAGAGCGATGAACTTATACCCGCGACGCTTCATCATTTGAACCAGTTTGCCGAAGTGATCGGCGTTGATCGTGTTGGCGTGAACCAGAAGCACCTGTTTTATTTCGCGTCCGAACAGGGCTGAAGACTGCCGCTCGAAGTATTCGAGTTTCTGCTCCATGTATGGCGTGTAAGCCTCGGCGACGCGACGCTGCGCTGCGAGGTCTTTTTTGTCGCGGGCGTTGTCGTAAGCGCGGGCGAAAATCCAGTCTGCGTTATCGATAGTCACCGGAGCGATGGTGTAGCCGCATGCGGCGAGGAAAGCTTCGAACTTCTGCTTCGTTTCGAGGCTTCTGCCCGTTTGAAGGAACGGATGACGGAAGAAGCGAATCGGCTTATTCTTCTCGGCCAGAAGGCGACGGATCGTCTCTTCGCCGCGAATGACATCCTGCTGAAATTCTTCGAGAGGAATCTGATTGAGCGAGCGATGAGAGAAAGTGTGATTGCCAAGCTCCAGACCTGCGCTTGTCCAGGCCCGCAGCAACTCGACGCGCAGATCATCGCGCTTTCCATCAACGAATAACTTGTTTTCATTTACGAATCCGATGGCCGGAATTTTATTGGCGGTTATAGTTCTTATAAGCTTCGTCGTCACATCGCGCCAGGCCCGGATATCCTGTCGCGTGGAAATAACGGGCAAATCATCGAAGGTGATGGCGATCTCGCGTTGAGTTGATGGTTTTGATTCGATGTTTGATTGAGCGATGGAAAGCGATGCGCTTGCGGGCGCAAGCAATGCAAAAAGAATCAGGATTATTTTTTTCATTTGATGATCTCTGGTTTGCGCGCTCTGCTAATCCCGCGCGTGTATGGCTTCGCGGGGCATCTCTCTTCCGTCGCCTCCTTCGGCAGGCGTCAGGACTTTGAGCGGCGCGGGCCACTCGATTTGAGGAATCGATCCGGGGCCGAATCGGCCTTCTCTTCCCTTTTCTTTTGCGCGCAACGCGGCCAGGACTTTTTCAGGCGTCGCCGGAACTTCATCGATTCGCACTCCGACCGCATCATAGATCGCGTTGACGACGGCAGGCGGTACAGGAAGCAGCGGCCCCTGTCCGACTTCCTTCGCGCCGAAAGGCCCGTTCGGGTCCGGGTCTTCTATCAGGTATGTCACCACGTCGCACATCTCAAGTGTGGTCGGGCTTTTGTATTCGAGCATCGATGGAAATTTATGCACGACGTTTCGATTGGCGCGATAAGTCATCTCTTCCATCAGCGCCTCGCCCAGCGCCATGTAAACTCCGCCCTCGACCTGTCCCATAACGAGCGCCGGGTTGATCGATTGGCCGATGTCGTGCGCGACCCATATCTTTTCGACCACGACGATTCCTGTCTCCGGGTCTACATCGACCTGGGCTACTGCCGCCGAATAAGAATAAGCCGGTGAAGGGCCGACGCCTGCGCCTTTGAATTTTCCGGGGCTTCGCGGCGGAGTGTATGACCCGACCGTGCCGATAACGCCGAACTTCGCTTCGGCCATCTGAACTGCTTCGGCAAAGCCCACTCCCCTTTCCGGGTTTTCAACATCGAAGACGCGGCGGTCAGCCAGCGCCAGATTTTCAATCGGCACGTCGAGCTTTTCGGCGACAGCGAGCGTGAGCAGTTCCCTGGCTCGTTCCGCTGCCTGAAGCGCAGCGTTGCCGCTCATCAGCGTCACGCGGCTTGAATAGCTCCCCAAATCCACAGGCGTGAGATCAGTGTCCGCCGTCAACACCCGAATGTCGAAAGGATCGATTCCCAATACTTCAGCGACTATGTAGGCGAGTATGGAATCAGACCCCTGCCCGATATCGGTCGAGCCGCACATCACGCACACGCCGCCTTGTCGATCCAGTCGAAGCTGCACGCCCGAATGCGGCATGTTGTTCCAGTAAATCGGCAGACCCGCGCCTGACAGGTATGAACTACAGGCTATGCCTACGCCTCGGCCATAGGGGAGTTTTCTGAATTTGTTTTTCCAGTCCGATCCGTCGACCACCTTATCGATGCACTTGCCCAATCCCATCGTCCCGATGCGCAGATAATTTGCGGTAACAGAAAACGGCGGCTGTAGAATCTTCTTTCGCATCTCTGCCGGGTCGAGTTGCAGTTTTTCTGCAACCTTATCGAGATGGACTTCGAGCGCGAAGCGCGGCTGCGGAGTTCCATGCCCTCGCTTGGGGCCGCACGGAGGCTTGTTTGTGAAAGCGCGAAGCCCTTCGAATTTGTATCGAGGCACTTCGTAAGTGACGGTCTGAAGCGCGCCGGTATAAAAAGTTGAAGCTACGCCGTAGCTGCCATAAGCTCCGCCGTCGAGAAGAGAGCGGAAGTGCATCGCGGTAATCACTCCGTCTTTTTTCACTCCCGTCCTGATCCACATCAGAACCGGATGGCGACCGCGATGGCAGTAGAAAACTTCTTCGCGCGTGAGGGTGATCTTGACCGGACGACCGGTAATCATCGCCAGTTTCGAGACGGCGATTTCGTGATTGAACGGATCCGACTTGCCGCCGAATCCTCCGCCGTTGGGCGTGGCGATCACCCGGATGTGACTTGGTGCAAGGCCGAGAGTTTTTGCCAGAGCGCGATGAACGTAGTGCGGCGTCTGAGTCGAACTCCACAAAGTAAGCTTTTCATCAGAGTCGAACCGCGAGATCGCGCAGTGCTGTTCCATCGGCAGATGGGTGTTGCCTTCGAAGAAGAGAATGTCTTCGCTGATGAGATCGGCCTCCCTGAAGCCTTCTTCCATGTCGCCAAATTCCAGCGAGACTTTCTTGTGAATGTTGCCCCCATCGCCGTAGTCCTGAATTCTCGGCTCTTCGGTGTTGATAGCTTCTTCGATTGAAGAGATGGTTTCGAGCGGCTCGTACTCTACTCGGATGAGGTTCATCGCCTCGAATGCAGTGTCTTCGTCCAGAGCGGCGATGGCTGCAACAGGGTCGCCGATGAAGCGAACCTTATCGATGCACAGCGCGTGCTCGTCCTGACTGACGGGAAGTATGCCGTAAGGCACAGGCAGGTCTTTGCCGGTGATGACGGCGACGACTCCGGGGAGCTTGAGGGCTTCGCTGGCATCGATGTTTTTTATGAGCGCGTGCGGCAGGTGGCTGCGCAGGAGTTTTGCGAAGAGCATTCGCGGCAGAACGATGTCGTCGGCAAAAAGGGTCTGGCCTGCGCATTTGGCCCGCGCATCGACTTTGCGAAAAGGATGGCCGATGACTTTTTTGTCGTTTGGATGGGTTTTAATAGCCATGCATTCAATTCTCAGGTGTGGCCACCATCAGGGGCAGCCGTAGATGGTTTCTCTCGCGGGTTCGGCTTTTTCTCCGCGCATGCGGGCGGCGGCAAGTTCGACCGCTTCATATATTTTTATGTAGCCGGTGCAGCGGCAGATATTCCCTGCAAGAGCTTCTTTGATTTCTTCTCTCGCGGGAGTCGGTTTTTTCTCAAGCAGTTCTTTGGCAGTCAGCAGAAATCCCGGCGTGCAGTAGCCGCATTGCGCCGCTCCCAGATCAGCAAACGCTGTTTGAAGCGGATGAAGCTCAACACCTTCGGCCATCCCCTCGATGGTCATGATTTCCCGGCCTTCGCACTCAAGCCCAAGCACGAGGCACGAAAGCACGGCCCGCCCGTCGATGAGCACTGCGCAGGTTCCGCACTCTCCGAGTTCGCATCCGTGCTTGGTCCCGGTCAGGTTCAGGTCTTCGCGCAGGACTTCGAGCAGCGTCTTGTGAGGAGCGAACGCCACTTCCATCGCTTCTCCATTTACTTCCAATTTCAGGAGCACTTTTTCGCTCATAATGCCTGTCTCGGTTGTTGAATGATGATCGGGGCGGCTCCGAGAGCCGATTTTCAAATTAGCAGATTACCTCAAAACCAGATCATTTCCCAGCCGGATTTGAACGGGTGTTCGAAAAATGATCGCGGCGATTTTCTGAAACTCTCAAGGTGATTTCTGATTGCGGATGTATCCTTTTTCCTCTATGGTTGACGAACTGAGAACGGCTCAACAGGAGAGGACTGTACCAGATGGCTTATGATTACATCATAGTCGGCGCAGGCTCGGCGGGCTGCGCGCTCGCGCACAGATTGACCGAAGACCCTTCAGTCAAAGTTCTGCTGCTGGAAGCGGGCGGGCCTGACAAACAGAAGGAAATCCACATTCCGGCGGCTTTCCCGAAACTCTTCAAGGGTGTCTGCGACTGGGCCTACGAAACAGAGCCGCAGCCCAATCTCAACAACCGGAGTCTTTTCTGGCCTCGCGGAAAGGTGCTGGGCGGGTCGAGTTCGACAAACGCGATGATGTACATTCGAGGCGACCGACGGGACTTCGATCACTGGCGCGACCTCGGAAACGAAGGCTGGGGATTCGATGATGCGCTCGCACACTTCAAAAGGTCGGAAGACAACGAGCGAGGGCCGTCTGAGTATCACGGCGCGGGCGGGCTGCTCGCGGTGAGCGATCTGCGGTCTCCAAATCCGATGTCGAAAGCGTTCCTCGATGCCGCTTCGGAACTCGGCCTCAGAGCCAACCCCGATTTCAATGGCGCGACTCAGGAAGGCTTCGGCCCGGTTCAGGTCACACAGAAACGCGGCCAGCGCGCGAGCGCAGCCGCAGCATTTCTCAAACCCGCTCTTCACAGGCCCAACCTCAAAGTCGAAACCTTCGCGCAGGCTACGCGCCTCATAATCGAAAACAATCGCGTCGCGGGCATCTCTTATCTCCGTGACGGCAAAAGGGCAGAAGCGCGGGCTGAAAGAGAAGTGCTGCTTTCGGGCGGGGCGATCAATTCCCCTCAACTGCTCATGCTCTCAGGCATAGGCCCGGCAGATCATCTCCGCTCTATCGGCGTGGAGGTCGCAGTCGATCTTCCGGGGGTAGGAGAAAACCTGCAGGATCATCTTCTTCTGGCGCTCACCTACAAGTGCAAGAAGCCCATCACGCTGGCGGGCGCAGAAACCCTCGGAAACCTGCTTCGTTATCTGCTCCTGCGCAAAGGCCCGCTCACTTCCAACATCGGCGAAGCTGCCGGCTTCATCAAAACAAGTTCTGAAAAAAGCGCGCCGGATTTGGAAGCGATATTCGCTCCGGTCTATTTCATGAATCATGGGTTCAACAATCCCGAAGGTCACGGGTTCTCGGTTGGCCCTGTGATGATTAGACCTGAGAGCCGGGGCAGCATCAGACTGAGGTCGAGCGATCCTCTCACATCTCCGGTCATCGAGCCGAATTACCTTGCAAGCGAATCCGATCTCGAAGTTCTCATCGAGGGAGTCAAGCTGTCGCGCGACCTTGCGCACTCGCGGGCCCTATCGGAATTTACGGGCGAAGAAGTATGGCCGGGCAAGGAGGCGAAGAGCGATGACGCTATCACACAATTCATCCGCAACACCGTCGAGACGATTTATCACCCCGTCGGCACGTGCAAAATGGGCAACGACCGAATGGCCGTAGTCGATGCGCGATTGCGAGTGCGAGGTATTGAGGCATTGCGCGTCGTCGATGCTTCAGTGATGCCGACGATCATAGGCGGGCATCCTAATGCGGCGGTTATTATGATCGCCGAAAAAGCTGCGGAGATGATCAGAGAAGACGCGCGAAAATAATCAGGGGAAGATCGAGCGCGGAGCCGCAGGGTATTTGCTCATCGCTTCCTCCATGCCGCTTGTGTCTGTAGCGAAACTCCATTGCAGCACTTCCCATTTGCCTGATTTCAGTCTGAGCAGAGCGGATACTTCTCCCCAGAGGAATTCATCGCCGAGGCTCGATCCATCTTCTTTGACGGCGTTGCCCATCATAAAAGCCCATCCGTCTTCTACCTTGAGATGTCCGACGTTGAAGATGACTTTCTGTTTGACGACTTTCATCACCGGCTGGCGCAGAGCGTCCATGATCGCTTTTCGCTCCGGGGTTCCCGGCTTTGGCGTGCGCGTCTGAAAAGCATCAGCGGTGGAGAAGCAAATAATAAAGAGTGCGAGAGATGCGAATCGATTTGAGTGACTGTTCAGCTTTTTCATGCTGACGATTATGCAGCCGGAATCAGGCACGGATCAAACCCGATCCGTGCCTGATTCAACCCAGCGAGGCTATGGCTTTTTCTCCTGCGGCAGTTGGCGCGGCTTGTAATAAGGTTTGCCGCCGAGTTTCTGAACTTCTTTTCCGAAGTTCGTGCCGTATTCTTTGTCGGCATCCGACAACTGCCATGCCTGTCGTTTGTAATTCCAGTTGTCAGGGTCGAGGCGCTGCGCTTCCTTGAAGTGCGGGATCGCGTCTGCGCCCTGGCCTGCGGCGTAGAGGTATTCTGCAAGAGCGAACTCGACGTCAGCTTTCGCTCGGTCCTGGCTTGGAGGCGTGAGCAGCTTTTTCAATTCATCCTCTTTCATCAAGAAGCGGCTGCTGCTGCCGTTTGCTGCCCAGTCCCTCAGTGCCTCAAGGTAGGGCGCAGCGTCAATATTGTGAAGCGGCTTGTAGCGATTATCGACGTAAGCGACTTCGGGCGGGCGGACTATGCGGCCCTGCTCGTTTATCCAAACAGCGGTCGGCACGTTGACCATGCCGTAGAGTTGCGTGACCAGATGTTTTTCATCGATCAGCACAGTGTATTGGGCATTGGCTTTCGTTATCCACTCGCCAGCCATCTTTACCCCGCCGGTGTCCTCGGCGACGGAGATGATTTCGAAGTTGCGGCTTTTGAGTTCCTGATAAAGAGTCTGCCATCCTGGCAGATCGAAGCGGCATCCTCACCACGACGCCCAGGTGACTAGCAGAACCTTTTTGCCTCGAAAATCCTTCAGCGAATGCATCCTGCCATCCATATCGGGCAGAGTGAACTCGGGCGCTTCGAGCGTTGAGAGATACTCTTTCTGCGCGTCGGCGCGGGGGCCGAAGTACCACACGCGATTCTTTTCATCCCGTGCCACAGCCTGATTCGTGAGCCTTGCGAAAGCGGTGAGGTTGAACCAGATCGCGCGGCCCTGTCTGGAAACGAATTCGTCCTTTCGGTTTTTGGGGATCGGAAAACAAAGCTCGTCGCGGCATATCCCCTGCGGCTTGATGACGAATCCCGTAGTCCGCTTGAGGTCTGCGGTCGTCACCCACAGGTCAGATGCCTGAACGGAAGCCTCAGCAATTTCCGAAGCCCGCCCATCGTAGATCACTACGGCACGCCCTTTCTCGGCTGCGGCCGAAACTATCGTCGCAGCGAGAGAGATAATGGCTGCGCACAGTATGCTTTTGGTCATAATGTCCCCTTCTCCTGTTCGACTCTTTCAGATGGTGATTGGTTTACAGACGGACTTTACGTCCCTTCATAATACGAAGTATCCAGCGAGTTTGGATTGGATGAAAGCGAGGCGAAGAGCGAAGGAGAGACTCATCAAGAACCGATGAGGGCCAGGATCGCTCCCGGCTGCGGGCCTCCGGCTTATTCCTGCTGCCCTTTCTCTGTGGGTCTCTATCTGCCTACTGCTGACCGAGCCACAGGCGACTGAAATAATCGCTCAGGGTCAGAGCGAATAAAAGAGCCAGCCAGAAAAATCCCGCGCCCACGAACGCCCACGTCAGGCGCGAACTGTAGCGCACGTGCATGAAGTACAGCACTACCAGCAGCGCCTTGAACGCCGCTATGATCAACGCCACTATCGCGTTGAAAGGGCCGAGATCGAGCGTGGCCACCGCGACGGTGATGATCGTAAGAATCATCAACGCGCCGAAAATCACGAAGTAAACTTTTTTCGATACTATGTGCTCGCTCATATCAGTGTCCTTGCGTCAGGTGCGCTCCGAGCAGATAAAGCAGAGGGAAGAGGAATATCCACACGATGTCGACGAAGTGCCAGTACAACCCGGAAATCTCGACCGGCGCGTGGTACTGGGGCGAAAAGCGATCCTTTACGGCCATCCGCAAAATCACGCTCATGATGCCAAGCCCCACTACCATGTGCAGCGCGTGTATGCCGGTCATAGCGAAATAAATGAAGAAGAACATCTGCGCCTGACTCGACGGCTCCGCTCCCGTCCAGTGAAAGTTCAGGCCCGGAATCAGATGGTGATCCCACTTCTCGTAATACTCGAAGCCCTTCACCACAAGAAAGGTCGCTCCCAGCCCCATCGTCAGCACGAGCATCGTCAGCAACAGCTTTTTGTTGCCCGTCTGCGAGTAGTAAACCGAAAGAGCCATCGTCAAACTGCTCACGATCAGGACGATGGTGTTTGCCGCGCCTATCTTCCAGTTGAGATGGCTGCTGGCTTCGGCAAACGCCGGTTGAAACTTCCAGCGGTAAAGTATGTAGGCCATGAACAATCCGCCGAAGAACATTATTTCAGTTATCAGGAACGCCCACATTCCGAGCGTTCCCGCTTCGCGCTGCTGCTCCATGTCGTCGAAATGATGAGCAAGCCCTGTCACTGAATGCGTGTCTTCCAATTCTCTTCTCTCCGTTGTCAGTTGTCATTCGTCATTTGTATTCGACGAACAAATGACAAGTGACAAATGACCAATGGCCAATAATCAAACCTTCGTTTCCGACGCCTCTGAGTCCGAGAATCTCCATCCTGTCTCGGGGCGAGAACTCATAAGCTTCCCATGTGACAACGGGCGTTTCTTTGAAGTTCTCCGTAGGCGGAGGCGATGATGTTTGCCACTCAAGCCCGAACGCGCCCCACGGGTTGTCAGCCGGCACCTTCCCATAGCGCATCGACCACAAAAAGTAGATCATCGGGAACAACACGCCGAATCCCAGTATCGATGCGCCAGCCGTAGACATCACGTTAAGCACCTGAAATTCAGGCGGATAGGCATAGTAACGGCGCGGCATTCCCTGATAGCCGACGATGAACTGCGGAAAGAATGTCAGGTTGAACCCTACGAAAATTATCAACGCCGAAAACTTCGCCCACCCTTCAGGGTACATGCGTCCCGTTATCTTGGGCCACCAGTAATGCAGTCCCCCCATATATGCCATCAGCGTCCCGCCTACCATCACGTAATGAAAGTGCGCCACGACGAAGTAAGTGTCATGCACGTGAATGTCGAGACCGATGGCAGCCAGAAACATGCCGGTCATTCCGCCTATGGTGAACAGCCCTATGAATCCCAGGCCGTAGAGCAGGGGCGTGGCGTAAGAGACTGAGCCTTTATAAAGCGTCGCTGTCCAGTTGAAGACCTTCACTGCTGAAGGAATCGCTACGGCGAAGCTCAAAAAAGAAAAGATCATCCCGGCATAAACCGACTGGCTTGAGGTGAACATGTGATGGCCCCAGACCAGAAAGCCGAAGACTGCTATGGCTATCGAAGCGAAGGCCACGAATTTGTAGCCGAAGATATTTTTGCGCGCGAAGTTGGCGATAAGCTCGCTGACTACTCCCATCGCAGGAAGCACCATGATGTAAACTGCCGGATGCGAGTAGAACCAGAAGAGGTGCTGAAAGAGCACGGGGTCGCCGCCCAGCGCCGGATCGAATATGCCCACATGCACCGTGCGTTCGAGCGCAAGCAGCAGAACGGTCACGGCCACGACCGGAGTGCCGAGAATCATAATGAGGCTTGCGGCGTAGTTGGACCAGATGAAGAGCGGCAATCGGAACCAGGTCATTCCGGGCGCTCGCATCGTGTGAATGGTGACGATGAAATTCAATCCGGTGAGTATAGAAGAGAACCCGGTGATAAAAATGCCTATGCCTGTAAGCATCACGTTCGATGAAGAATAGTTGGTGCTATAGGGGGTGTAGAAAGTCCAGCCGGTATCGACGCCGCCTGAGATGATTGCATAGAGCGTAAACAGAGCGCCGATATTGTAGATGTACCAACTCAGCAGGTTGATGCGCGGAAAAGCCAGGTCGCGCGCGCCAACCATCAGCGGGACCAGGAAGTTTCCAAGCACCGCAGGTATGCCGGGGATGAGGAAGAAGAAGACCATCACCACGCCGTGCATGGTGAACATGCGGTTGTAGGTCTCGGCCTGCATCAGATCGCCCTGCGGGGTGAGAAGTTCGAGACGAAGAGCTACGGCAAAGGCTCCTCCCAGCAAAAAGAAGATCGTGACCGAAGCGAGATAGAGCAGAGCTATGCGTTTGTGGTCTACCGTAAGCAGCCACGACCTGACGCCGTACTCTTTGTTTATGTAATGAGTGCGAGGCTCCTCGACTTTGATTTCTGTGCTCATAACAGTTTTCAGTTTTCAGTTTTCAGTTTTCAGTTCAGGGAACAGGGACACGGAGAAGGGGAGACGCGGAGACGCGGCGAGCAGAAATCCACCTTTTCGCCGCGTCTTCGCGTCCCTGCGTCTCTGACCATTGTTCCCTGTCACCTGTCACCTGTCTGCGCCTTCCCCGCCTCGTTTTTGTTTGCCGTCGCCGCAGGCGCTGCCGACTGTCTTACCTTGAGCGATTTTACGTACTCGATGAGTTGCAGCAACTGCTCTTCGCTCACAAGTCCCTGAAAGGTGGGCATGATCGAAGGCTTTGGATAGCCCGCGACTATTTTCGCCTGCGGGTTGAGTATCGATTCGCGTATGTAGGCGGCGTCGGCTTTCAAGCCTGCTCCGCCTTCGAGCGCGACTTCGCTTCCGAACAATCCTTCGAGAGAAGGCCCGCGCCCGGCGGCATCCGTCTTGTGACACGTATTGCAGGCGAGGCTCTGAAAGACCTTTTCGCCCGACTGCGCCAGAGACCCTTCTTCTCTACCGCCCGCAAGCCACGCCTGATAGTCGGGAGGCTCCATCACCTCGACCCAGCCTATCATCCCCGAATGATTAGTCCCGCAGTACTCGGCGCAGAACATGTGATAGCGCCCCGGCTTTGTGGCCTCGAACCACAGGCTGGTGTATTTGCCCGGCACTACGTCCACTTTGGTTCGAAATGCCGGAATATACATCGAGTGGATCACGTCTTCGGTGGTCATCGTCAGCCTGATTTTTCGCCCGGCGGGTACGTGAAGCTCGTTGATTTCTCTCTGTCCCTCGGTGTGCTGGAACTTCCACATCCACTGCTTGCCGACGACATAGATTTCGAGTGATTCGGGGGGAACGCGATACTGCTTGAAGTAAATCGATGCGCCCCAGCCGAAGATGCCCATGGCTATGATGAACGGGATTACAGACCAGACGATCTCCAGTTTTATCGCGCCCTCCATCGGACGAGGCATGTCCTGCGGAGAGTGGCGACGGTACTTGACCGCGAAATAAGTTATCGCGCCTGCGATCAACAAAGCAAAGAACGTCGTCAGCGCGACCAGGAATATGTAGAGCGAATCGACTTCTCCGGCAAACGTCGATGCCTGCTCAGGCATGAAGGGTATTTCCGATTGCATGCGTCAAGCCATCCCTTCTGTATGAATGCGCGCGCGGCTTCGCTCCTTCCGGCGCAGTATGAAAAACAACGCAACGATCCCCAGCACAGTCAACACGCCCGCCAGCCGCATCACGTTCATAACCACGAGGCCGTATTTGCCAGTCGCCGGGTCGTAGTGATAGCAGTACATAACCACTCTGTCGACGGGCGAGCCTATTCTGTTCTGTGAAGCTTCCATCAACCCGAATTTCAAATCCTTTGGCGCGTACTCGACGCCGTAAAAATACCGCGCGAGTTTTCCCTGCGGAGTCGCAACCATCACCCCGGCAGCATGGGCGAACTGATTGGTCTCGGCGTCGAACACATACTTGAAGCCGACCGATTCAGTCAGCCGGTCGATTGACGCCTGGTCGCCAGTGAGAAAATGCCAGCCCTCGCTTGCGCCTTCCCGATTGTATTTGGCGAGGTAAGCTGTTTTCTTTTCGCGGGCCATCCCAGGAGTTTCGCGCGCGTCGAAGCTCACGGCAACCACTTCGAATTCCTGTCCGGCTGTAAAAGAGATCGGGCGCAGTCCCGACTGAAGCCCGCCCAGCACCTGATGACAAAGCAGAGGGCACTGATAATAAACCAGCGCGAGGATTACGGGTTTGTCTTTGAAGTAGCGACTCAGTTGAACTGTCTGTCCCTCTTCATCGCGGAACGCGATGTCGAGAGGAATCTGTTCATCAAGCTTCTGCTCGATTCCGATGTCGCGCAGAATTTTCGGCGTGCCGTCCGAAGGTTGAGAAGGTCGCGGAGGTTGATTGCCTGAAAAACCTCCCTGCGCAAGCGCGCTCAAAGCCATCAGGCACACAATCGAAAACGACGCGATCAGTTTTGCTGCTCGTAACTTCATTGATGCTTCTCTGGACTCTTTTCTGTTGCAGTTTTGTCAGATGGTTTCTGCGCTTCGGATTGCTTTGCCGGGCCTGCGGCTGCTGATGGTTCCTTATTCGTTTCGTCGCTTGCGGCTCTCACCGCCAGAGAGCCGCGCTCTATCAGCAACTCTTTTGCGCGATTGATTGGCAGCCTCACCACTCCGTTTTTTTCATCGACCCAGCCATAGTTCTTGATCCTCTCGTCCTCTTCGGCACGCACCGTTTTGAGTTCTTCGAGCGGATGCTCATCCAGATCAGGCGTTAGCTGGCCTTCCCTGCTCGGAGCAAGCTGCAATCTCGGAGCAGGCGGGAGGTTTTGTCTTTCGTCGGCGAGAGGAGAGCGCGGAGGGTCGGCCGCCGCTTCGCGCTTTTCGAAGTAGCGAAACAAACCGAACATCAACAAACATACTCCTGCGGTCGCAAGTCCCAGGTAGAGCAGGGAGAGCGCCATGGGTTTGAGTCGTATGCTTTCAACTTCGTGTTTGATATCATCGGCGCTGTTATGCGAGTCATGTTTATCGCTCATAAAACCTCGCTTCAGTGGCTGTCGTGAGCGGCAAGGGCGTCTTCAAGCTGCGGGTCGCCCAGCGGGATCAGCGGGCGGTTCTTCAACTGCCCCGCGAAAAACCACAGCCACACGCCGCCCATCCCCACAGGCAGCGCGATGTCCATCCAGTTCAAAAAGAATCCGCCTTCGTGAAATTCAGGCACTGTGAGCCAGAACAGATCGACGAGCCGCATCGCCAGCACCAGCAGAGCCAGCGTCGCAAGCCTTCGCCCGTTTCGCTTGAGATCGCGCGAAAGCAGCAGCGCGAAAGGCAGCGCGAAATGGAATATCACTATCCCAAGCCCGATGTATCGCCAGGGGCCGTGCAGCCGATGAACATACCAGGGAGTTTCTTCAGGAAGATTGCCCGAATAAATTATCAGGAATTGCGAGAATGAAAAATAAGCCCAGATCATTATGAAGGCCAGCAGCAGCTTTCCGAGATCGTGCAGGTGTCGCGGAGCTACGTATTCGGACATAGGCTTCGCGCTTGCTAGCAAAACCATCGTCGCTATGACGAACGACATGGCCGCTATCGCCTGCCCGCCCATGAAGATCATTCCGAATATGGTCGAGAACCATTCCGGCTCAAGCGACATCACCCAGTCAATGGAAGCGAATGTCACCGTCAATCCATAGAGCAGAAGCCCCGGCCCGCTGAGGTTCTGCATACGCCGGGTGATGGTTTCCTTGCGCGTTATGTCCTGCTCCTTCGACCAGCGGTTGAGAAAGAACGACACCCCCACCCACACCGCGAAATAGAAAACGAAGCGGGCGATGAAAAAAGTCTCGTTGAGATAAACGGCCTTATGCTTGAGCACGGGGTTCTCGGCAGCTTCGGGTCTCGCCCATTCGTAGAGACCTTTCAAATCGAAGATGAGCGGAATGAACAGCACGAGCAGAAGCGGAAAAGTGCGGGTGGCGGCTTCGAGCACCCGACGGATGACCAGACCCCACGCGCCGCCCGAAAGGTGCTGAACCATAAGAATGGCAAGACAGCCGGTCGGGATGCCGATCCAGAATATGAATGCCAGCAGGTATGATCTGAAAAACTGATCGCGGTTAAACACCGCGCCCACGCCGCTTGCGACAAGGGCGATGATGCCGATGTAGAACGCCCTTTGGCGAAAGCTGTCGAGCAGCGGAGGCGCGTCTGCGGTAATCTCACTCATTTTTCATGTCCTTGAGTCTGTCCTTCTGTCTTCGTCTGTCCCTGCCTGAGCCGTCCGCGTTCCTCTTCAGGCACATCGTTGATGGTTCCCTGTTGAGCGAGTTGAAGTGCGCGAATGTAAGCGACTATCGCCCAGCGGTCGCGCGCCGTAATCTGCGCCGAATAATCAGGCATCGCGCCGAAGCCGTTGGTGATGACATCGAAGAAATACCCGGCGGGAGCCTGACGCAAACGGTCGCTGTGAAACGACGGCGGCTGTCGATAGCCGCGTCGCACGACCATTCCAAGTCCTGCGCCTGATTTGTCATGGCAGATCGAGCAGTAAATGTTATACCGCTCTTCCCCTCGATCCACGATTTGCTTAGTCACAGCGAACGGAAACGCATTCGAAAAACCCTGCCCTGTCTGAACCGACTGACCAGGCTGCGCGGTGACGAGACTCTGCGCGTCTTTGCCGGTGTAGAGCAACTCGTCTTCTTTCAGGTGTCCGCGCGCGACCGTCCCCTCGACCTGAGGTCGGGCCGAGCGACCGTCTTCGAAGAAGTCCGTCGCACGCAGGGGTCTGTATTTCGGCTGATCGTGCATGTCCTGACGACAGGCGGTGAGAAAGGAAAAAAGCAAAAGGAAAAAGGCAAAAAGCAGCGCCCTCGATGTCGGTCTTCTTATATTCATGTTTACGCCCTCGATCCCCATCACATTTTCCTTTTGCCTTTCTACTTTTGCCTTTTCAATACTCGACATCGCTGACCTTTCCGGGGCATAAGTTTTCGAGGAACTCGCGCGTGGCCGACGGATCGAATTTCGGATCGCTCGATTCGATGCACAGGAAGAAATTGGTGCGCGAGGCAAGCTCGAAGCGGGGAGAGTTGAACACCGGATGATAAGGCTGCGGAAGACCGTTGAGGGCGAACATTCCGAGCACCGCAGAAAAGGCCGCAACCAGCACGGTGCATTCGAACATAATCACGATGAACATCGGCCAACTGTTTATGGGCCGCCCGCCGATGTTGAACGGGTAGGCGATGTTGAGCGCCCAGTATTGCAGCAGGTATCCGCCTATGCCGCCGACGATGCCGCCGATCAACACTATCAGCGGCAGCCGGGAGCGACCCAACGCCAGAGCCTCGGTCAACTCCTCGACCGCAAACGGTGTGTAGGCGTCCATCTTTCGATAGCCCTCCTCGCGCGCGCGGTGAGCCGCGTTGACTATTTCGGTCGGAGTGTCGAACTCCGCCATTAGTCCATACAAGGCGTCCTTCTTTTTCATAAGCTCTTCTCGGAAGATGTCAGAGGTTCGATGTTAGATGTTAGTGGAACCAACTTCCTTGACTCTGACATCTGACCTCCGTTTTCACTGCGCTTCTTTCACCTCCGCCTGCGGCAGAATCGTTCGCATCTCGAATATCGAAATCATCGGCACGAACCTGACGAACAAAAACATCAGCATCACGAACATTCCTATCGTTCCGATGTACATAGACCAGTCCCAGAAGGTGGGCGAATACATACCCCACGATCCCGGAATGAAATCCCGGTGAAGGCTGACGGCGACGATGATGAATCGTTCGAGCCACATGCCTACGCTGATGATGACTGAGACGATAAAGAGCGCGGCAATGGAGTTTCGAACGCGCTTGATCCAGAGCAACTGCGGGAACACCACGTTGCAGGCTATCAGCATCCAGTACCAGAAGGCATAAGGCCCTTTGAAGCGATTCATTATCATGAAAGATTCATACTCGCTGCCCGAATACCACGCCATGAAAGTTTCCATCATATAGCCGTAGGCGACTATCAACCCGCTGGCAAGCATGATCTTCGACATATTCTTGAGATGGCGCATGGTGATGAAATCTTCCAGCCCGTACCATCGGCGAATAGGTATGGCCAGCATCAACACCATAGCGAATCCGGCATAGATCGCGCCTGCGACGAAGTAGGGAGGAAAGATAGTCGCGTGCCAGCCCGGAATTATTCCTATCGTGAAGTCGAAGCTGATGACCGAGTGAACCGAGATGACCAGCGGCGTGGCAAGACCCGCCAGCAGCAGATAAGCCACTTCGTAGTTGTGCCAGTGGCGCGCGCTTCCTCGCCATCCCATAGCCAGCATTCCATAGATGATCTGCGCCCCGCGCTTTCCGGCCCTGTCTCTCAGGGTGGCGAAATCGGGTATGAGTCCGACATACCAGAAGACTGCCGAGACGCTTGCGTAAGTCGAGATAGCGAACACGTCCCACATCAGCGGGCTGCGAAACTGCGGCCACATGCCCATGGTGTTGGGAATCGGAAAGAGCCAGTAGGCCAGCCACGGGCGGCCCGTGTGAAGCAGCGGGAAAAGACCGGCGCAGGCTACGGCGAAAAGAGTCATCGCTTCGGCGAAGCGATTTATCGAAGTGCGCCAGTCCTGGCGAAGAAGCAGGAGGATGGCGGAGATCAGCGTTCCGGCGTGACCTATTCCGATCCACCAGACGAGGTTGATGATGTCGAAAGCCCAGCCGACGGGCTGATTGTTCCCCCAGATGCCGACGCCGGTCAAAAGCAGATGGCCGATGGTGTACATCAAGAGCATGAAGACGGCGAAAGAGATTCCAAAGCCTACGAACCATCCGACGGGCGTGCGGCGACTCAGCGCGATGGAGCTTATCTTGTCCGTGACCGACTTGAAGGTATGCCCCGGCATGATGACCGGCGCAGGTCTCATCGTGGTGTCTATGTCGGGCGATACTTCAGTGTGTTCCGCCATAAGGCTCAGGCTTTCTCCGTCAACTTGTCGTTGGTGTTTCGCACCGCTCCCAGATAACTCGTGCGGGGGTTGGTGTTGAGTTCAGCGAGCAAAGAATAATTGCGCGGCTCCTGTTTTATTTTCGCCACGCGGCTCGCGGGGTCCTTGATGTTGCCGAACACAATCGCCTCTGTCGGGCAGGTCTGCTGGCAGGCGGTTTTTATCTCGCCGTCGCGCACCTCGCGGTCTTCTTTTTCGGCGGTGATTTTGGCCATCTGGATTCGCTGCACGCAGTAGGTGCATTTCTCCATCACTCCGCGACTTCGAACTGTGACTTCCGGGTTGCGGCCCAGCTTGAGATGCGGAGTTTCGAAATCCTGAAAGAGCAGATAATTGAACCTGCGCACTTTGTACGGGCAGTTGTTCGAGCAGTACCGCGTCCCGACGCAGCGGTTGTAAACCATATCGTTGAGGCCCTCGGCGCTGTGAACGGTCGCCGCCACAGGGCAGACGACTTCGCAGGGCGCGTCTTCGCACTGCTGACAGGGGACGGGTTGAAAAAAGGTTTCGGGATTCGATTCATCGCCCTTGAAGTAAGTGTCGACGCGGAGCCAGTGCATCTCGCGGCTGCGCTCGACCTGCTCTTTGCCTACGACGGGAATGTTGTTTTCCGACTGGCAGGCGATGACGCACGCGCTGCACCCGGTGCAGGAGTTGAGATCGATTGCCATGCCCCAGGCATAGCCTTCGTATTTTTGCGGCTCGTAGAGCGGAAGAACTTTGTGATTTTTGTGCTCTCCGGGCGCGAGGTCTGGATGCTTGTGATAATGCTCAAGCGAACCGGAACGAACGATGTCGCGGCCTTCCATCAGGTGATGCAGTTGAGTTGTGGCAAGCGTGAAGGTTTCGCTCGTCTTGCGAACCTGAGCGCCCGCTCCTGACCACTGAGCGTCGGACGCGCGAATGGCATAAGCATTGAAACCTGCGCCGTTGCCCACACGGCCTGCGCGCGTTCGACCGTAGCCGAGATGAAGAGTTATGCAATCATCGGCCTGACCCGGAGAGATGAACACGGGGGCTATGACGGCGCGGCCCTGATATTGAATTTCTATCTGATCCGTTATCCAGTCGCCGCCTTTGACGCCCGGTTTGGCTTCGACTCCGAGGGCGCGAGCCGTCGCGGGGCTTATGAGCGCGGCATTGTCCCAGGTCAGAGCGGTGAAAGGTTTCGGCAATTCCTGGAGCCATCCGTTGTTGGCAAAACGCCCGTCGAAGATGGTCGGGTCGGGGCGAAAGATTATTTCGTATTTTTCCGAAGCCTGCGATGGAGTCGCGCCTGTGAACCAGTCAGGTCTCAGCGCGATGGTTTTTTCGGCAAGCGCAGTGTTTGCGATGATGCCATCGTGAAGAGCGCGTCGCCATCGCTTTTCGAATTCCTGATCCGAGCCTCCGAGTTGCGCTCTCCAGTGCTGGCGCACTATCTGATAGCTCGTGCGTTCGGGCTGATCGGAAAAGGCGGCGAGGATTTCGTGCTGAGTCTTTCCGTTGTAGAGCGGGGCTATCAGAGGCTGAACGATCGAAGCGGTTCCGTCGAAGGCTCGCGCATCGCTCCAGGATTCGAGGAAGTGAGCTTCAGGGACGTGCCATTGACACCATTCCGATGTCTCGTCGTAGTGCAGGCTCGAATGAATGCGAAGTCGAACATGCTCTTTGAGCGTGTCCTTGAAATTCAGATCGGCAGGCGCGTCGTAGACCGGGTTTCCACCGAGTATCAACAGCACATCGACGGCCCCGCTTTTCATATCATCGACAAGCTCTTTGATGCTTGCGACAGAATCGACCGCGTTTGCTTCTATCGGATCAGTATAAAAAACGGTCTGGCCGACGTTGCCGAGAGCAGAGTTGATCGCGTGGGCGAGAGCGTGAACTGCGGGCGGCTGATAGTCGCCCGCGATGACGATGCTTTTTGCGCGAGCGTCTTTGAGTTCCCTGACTGCTTCCTCGATCCATTTAGCATGCGAGGTCGGCGGCGCGCTCTGGCCTGTTTGAAGGCCGAGTCCTGCGGCCAGAGCGCGAGCGAAGCCAGCCATATCGCTCGGTTTGAGAGGCAATCTGTGGTCGGCTTTTGCGCCTGTGGCGGAAGGAGTGCATTCGACCGCGTACAGGCGATTCATCTCGTTGTTGCCGTTTGTGAGCTTTCTCTTCGACGCGAAATCGCGGGCATAGCGGACTGAAGCGTGGCCCTGAGTAAGAAAATCTGCATCGAGCGCGAGAATCACATCAGCCTTGTCGAAGCGATAAACAGTGTTGACCGGTTGGCCGAAAGCCAGTCGCGCGCCTTCGCGCGCGTTGTCGCGGCCTGCCGGGTCATACTGATGCCATTTGGCTCTGGGGTATTCGGCCAGCAGAGACTTTATCTGCGCAGCAAGCGTAGGCGATGTCACCGTCTCGGTGAGCAGGCGAAGGCCCGCGCCGCCTATTCCCTTCTGTGCGACCATCTCGCGCTGAATCGCTCCGAGCAATGCCGAGTAGGGCCGCTCGTCTCCGATGTAGGAGACAGTCTGTGAGCGGTCTGGATCATAGAGCGAAAGTATCGAAGCCTGAGCGAAGAGGCTGGCGGCTCCGAGGCTTGCCGGATGGTCGGGGTTGCCCTCGACTTTCGTGGGGCGGCCTTCGTGGCTTTCCACGAGAAGCCCTGTGGCCGCGCCTCCCATCGTCATAGCGGTGGCGAAGAAGAGCGGAAGACCAGGAGTGATGTCATCGGGCTGGCGAACATAAGGGGCAATCTGTTCGGTCGGCTGGCGCGTGCAGGCCGTAAGCCCCGCGAGAGCCAGCGACGCGCCCATCAGTTTGAGGAATTTCCTTCGACCCACGGGGTCAGTCCATTCCGCAGCCTGAGACGGGAATTCGCGGTGAAGATACTCTTCGAAAGCCTCGGTTTGGGCCAGCTCTTCGAGGCTGCGCCAGTACTGCTTGCCGCTGGTGGCGCTCAATTGTGAGCGAATCGATTCGATGTCGATATTCGAGTCTTTATTAGACATCCCAAGTGTCCTTTGATTACCGATGGCAAGTGCTGCAACTTGTCAACTGAGCGGCGCTTTGAATCTGATACTCACTGGCGAGCTTTCGCCCCTGTTCGATCTGGTCGGCGGGCGGCTGCCAGTTCATGTCGAATACCTT
>CAZPQE010000049.1:0-20652 GCA_964588615.1 uncultured Clostridia bacterium
GTCTTGCGAAATAATTCATGCTCGTCGCTGAAGTTTTCCATCAGCGCGACCTCCCCGTCTGTAATCGTTCGCTTCGAGGATACGTCTATTGAAACGGTTTAACAATGAGAGGCGTTTATGATGCCCACTCAGCGGCCAGAGCCTCGGCGAGGCGTTCGTATTTGTCGCGCTCGGCAAAGGCCGCTTCTTCGCCCTCGAAGGCAGTCAGGAGCGATTGCCTGGTCGAGTCGTCGAGCACATGCCGGGCCATGTTGAACAGGATGTTGTCTTCCTTGTGAATGTGAAAGCTGAGAAGTTCGATGTAGGATCGAGCGGCCCGGACGAAAATGTCTGCTGCGCCCGCCTCATCGTTTTTGTAGGCTTGGGCTGCGCTTCCGAGAGCGGCCACCAGCGTGCGGCCCGTTTCGTGCTCGTAGAGCATCACCCCTACAGGCCCGCCATCAATGGGAATCCCCCGCTCGACGAGCGCAGGGAAGAGGTGCTTTTCTTCCTTGCCGTGATGAAGGCGGTCGGCAAACTCGCTTATGAATTCGGCGGCGTCTGTCAATGCCTGGGGAGGAACCTTGTTACCTTCTTCCAGCCTTCGGCAGATTCCAGTCAGCGCGGCCAGAGTTTTTTCTATTATTCGGTGATCGCGTTTCAGATTTTCAGTCGGCATTTCATCTATCCTTCCATGAGGGTTGTCTTTTTTCGATGAAGGCTCGCAGCCCCTCCTGCGAGTCTTCGAGATTCAAAAGCATATCGAGGCACGCGGCATCGGCAGCGTCGAGTCCGACGAAAAAGCTATCTTCGATGTTTTCAAGCACAGCGCGCTTCGTCCTCCTGACCGCCGCGAGACTCAGGGCGGAGAGCTTCTGTGTCACAGAGCGGACTTCATCCGCCAACTGCTGGTCGGCAACCGCGCGGCTCGCAAGCCCGATCCTTTCAGCCTCTCGCGCGCTTATCGCCTCTCCGATGAGCAGAAGTTCCATCGCTTTTTTCACTCCGCACAACCGGGGAAACACGACGGCGGCGACCGGCGGCAGAGTGGCGAGTTTGATTTCGGGCTGGCCGAAACGGGCGCTTTCAGCGGCGATAACGATGTCGCAGAAGACTGCAAGCTCGCACCCGCCGCCGAGCGCCGCGCCGTTTACTGCGGCTATGGTCGGCGACTGGATGGAGCCGAGCAGATCGAACGCGCGGCGAAACGAAGAGAGCATCTCGCGGGCTTTGTCAGGCAGATGCTCGCCGACATCTACTCCTGCTGAAAACGCCTTGCCCCGACCCGTTATCACGAGAGCGCGCAGCGCGGTGTCTGAGGCCAACTCTTCGAGCGCCGAGTTGATTTCGTCTATCATGCGGATGTTGAGTATGTTCAACGGCGGACGGTTCAGTGTGAGCGTAGCCACCCCGTTGGCTCTTTCGACGGTGATAAATTCGGGTTGATGCATGGTCTTATGAACTTGCCGAAAGCCTGCGCAATCCGAGCAGCGCCGCGCCGAGCGCGCACACATACTCGCAATGCTCAGGCACAAGCGCCTTCTGGTTCAATCTTTCTTCAAGGGCGCGAACCATTCCGCGCTGCGAGGCGACTCCTCCGATGAAGGCCAGATCGCTGGTGTGCCCCGCTCGCCTCAGCAGCATCACCGCGCGCTCGGCCAAAGAATCGTAAATGCCTCTGAGAATGTCTTCCACTCCCACGCCCGCCGAGACGTGGTTGATGATCTCGCTTTCGGCCAGCACCGCGCACACTGAACTGATCGGCTGCGGGTTTGCGGCCCTCAGCGCAAGCTCTCCGACCTCCTCCATATTTATCTCAAGGTACTTGGCCGCGCGGACGATGAAGCTGCCCGACCCGGCGGCGCACTTATCGTTGGTTCTGAAGGAAGCGACCTTGCCGCCTTCCTTCAAGCTTATGGCCCGCGTCGATTGGCTCCCGATGTCGAGTACCGCCGTCGCCTGGGGAAAGAGGAAATGCGCGCCTCGCGCTGCGCTGGTGATTTCGGTTATCTGAATGTCGCGTATGCTCACTCCGTATCGTCCGAATCCGGTCGAAGCGACATAGGAAATATCGAGCAGATCGAGTTGCGAGTCTTCGAGCGCGATGTCGAGAGCCTGTTGAGCCGCGCCATCGATCTTCACCCCCGACCTGGCAGTGCCGCGACCGACGACTGCGGCCCGAGCCCCGGATTCTTCGCAGCCGAGGATGATGGCTTTGGTCAGCCCCGTCCCGGCGTCTATTCCTGCAATGTATCGCATACCGGCGTCCTCCATACGCCAGACTCGAAGCTCTGATCGAGTTTATCGAGCGCAAAAAGCGCGGCCCCTATCGCCCCGCAGAAATGCGCGTCGGGGCTGACCTGTAGCGGAGCCGAAAGAACTTCTTCGAGCGCGCGAACCATCCCCGTGTTTCGCGCCACTCCTCCGGTCATCGTGATGGCCGGTTCTATAGCGACTCTTCGGGCAAGCGAGACCGTGCGTTTGGCGATGGCCAGATGCACTCCGCGCAGTATGTCTTCAGGCTTCTTGCCCATCGAGAGATAAGAGAGTATGTCGGATTCGACGAACACCGTGCAGACGGTTGCGATCTTCACCGGGCGCGTCCCTTCGAGCGAGAGCGGGCCCACTTCGTCCAGATGGATTCCCATCACGTCTGCGGCGTTCGACAGAAATCGGCCAGTCCCGGCGGCGCACTTGTCGTTCATGACGAAATCGAGAACCTCTCCCTCCGCTCCCACGCTGATGGCCTTCGAATCCTGCCCTCCCATATCGATCACCGTCCGCGTGTTGGGAAAAAGGTAATGCGCGCCGCGAGCGTGACAGCTTATCTCGGTCATCTGCGCGTTGCCGAAAGTGATTTTGTAACGGCCATAGCCGGTTCCCACGACGTAGCCGATTTCATGCGGGCTGATGCGCGCGTCGCGGCACGATTGATGAAAAGCGTTTTCCGCCGCCCGCGTCACGTTGGCCCCCGTATCCAGGATAGCGCGCCCGACCAGGCCAGCCCGCTCTTCTATCACCACGGCTTTCGATTGCGTCGAGCCGACATCGACTCCGGCTGCGAATCTCATACAGGTTTCTCCGAAAAGATGAAGCAGGCTTCCAGCCTGCGGATTCCCCAAGTTTTCATGCCTTCAGGATGTCAACAGGCTGGCAGCCTGTTGCGCGTCAAACGCTCCTCTGACTCTTATGACGGTCGAGCGATTCGAAGTAAGCGTCTATGCGGTTCCTCAGTTGCGCTTCAGAAAAATAGCGCGGGTCTTCGAGATCAGATTCGATGTAGAGAGTGGGGATGCCCATCTTTTTAGTGAAGTAATCGCGCATATCGCCCTGCCCGGCTGAAAACAGGCGGCAGCTTTTGACGAAATGAATTATCAAACCGTCGGCGCTCCAGTCCTCGATGTACCGTTCGATCTGATCGTATCGCTGAAGGTAATTCCGGTTCGTCACGTTGTGCTCGATCATGTGAAGCGCGACCGATTCCATAGGGTCTTTGGCATCGTGCCGGAATCCGAACTCCCACAGCCCGCCTACGGTCGAATAAGTCGAAGCCACGGCTGTGGCCTTCCACTTGGCGAACATATCGCGGAAGGCGCGAAAGAACGGATAAGGCGGCGGGCCTTCGATCACCACCCGGAATCTTTCCTGATCGTAGATGCCCTCGCCGCCATCGACTTTTTCTTCCATCTCGCGGAGCGCGATCTCGAAGAACTCGACTCCTTGGCCTGTGCCTCGATAAACGTAGAGCGGCCCCATCAGAGTGATGGCGTCGAAGTAAGCGTCGAAAGGCGAAGGCGCGATCTGCGCCAGATGTTTTATGTGCGACCAGAGTTCTTCGACGCGGCTCGAATATCGCACAGCTTCCTTGAACCGGTCATAGTCGAATTTCAACCCGGTCAGTTCTTCGAGCCTGCTTACTAATTCCCTGAGTTGACGGACGACATAGTTGATATCTTCTTTCGATGGATGGTCGCCGCGCATGAACGGGACATCGATTGTGTAGAGCGGCGCTCCGGTCATAACCGAAATGTGCTCGTACCATTTGAGGTAGGTGTTGCAGCCGACGAAATTGCACAGCGCGAGAGTCGGCACGGGAAGTTTTCCGCCTGTCGGGGTGATGCCTTTGAGGTAAGCTCCGATATCGGCTTTCACATAAGCGCAGTTTTCAGCGGCATAGCCCATCTCTTCGGCCAGCAGGATGGGTTCGAGCGATTCGTGACGGATTGCGAGTTGAAGCGCGTTGATTTCCGGGTAGAGCGGAACTGCGCCCATACCTTCGAGCAGTTCCACAGGGTTGCCCGATATCATCATCGAGACCGAAGGGGGAGACCCGGTGCGGACGGCTTGATCAAGTCGCTCGTACCAGTGAAACATGAGTTCCTTCTGCCGCTGATGAATCTGTCCGCGATATTCCGATTTCGTTGCCTGTTGCATGTCTGTCCTCGCTTACCGAGTGTCTGCAAAACGTGTCAGTAGTCCGACCGTGAGGTAGGACTTGCCTCGCGCCAGTATGGCCCCTGCTTACGCGCTATCTACTGACACGCTTTCCCGGTTTGCAGGCACGCCCTTAGAAGCCGCAGGGGGCAGAGAGTCGGAGGAGAGTGTTTTATTAGAACCTCGTGCCCCCCACGGCGGGAAAACTCTTCGCTCAATCAAACAGCAGAGATTCGACGAACGTCTCCACTTCGGTTCGCAGTCGCTCGAAGGTGAAGGATTTCTCCTCGAATTCCAGCAGCAGATGCGGTATGCCCTCTCCTTCGAGTTCCTGTTTGAAGAGCACGTAATCGAATTCGGCAGGCTCGCAGAATTTCGCTATCAGAAACACGACCGCCTCGGCCCGCCGCAATCGCGCTTTTTCGATCAACCCCTTGAACCTCGGCTTTCTGAAATCGTGCCTCACCGAAGAATAGACCGAGCGATCCAGGTAACTTTCCGAAAGCGCGGTGAGCGGGTCGTCATCGACAGGCACGTCTTCATAAAACCACCTTCGGCCCAGTCCGAAATCGTCATCGACTATGTAGCATCCGGCCTCTTCCATCAGCCTTATCAAATCCAGCGGCGGCTGCTCGCAAAACGATCCCTCGACGATGACTCGAATCGAATCCCTCGGCTTGCCCGCGCGCGAAGGCAAATCCTCGATCACCCGCCGGAGCATCCCGGTGTGCTCTTCGACGGGGAGGAAATTTCCTGCTCGGACGAGCGAGTACAACTCCGATGTTCGCAACAGGTGCGGGTTCTCATCTCTGAAGTCATAAAGCTGACGAATCAGAGCGCGGTTCTCGTTGTAGAGTGTGATCGAATGACGAAGCGCATCGTCGTCGGCGTGCCGCCCGCCCATCTCTTCCAGATGAGATTTGAGCCGCAGGTATTCGCTTCTCAAAAAAACGGCGCTTGCCGCAGACGAAGGATTGTGCGGCAGATGAATAAAATCGGTGTACATCTGAGGGAAATTGCGCTTGACGACGAAGCAGAGATTGCGGGCCGAATCGCAAATCGATGAGTAGATGAACCCGTCGAACGGCTCAAGGTGATCGGTCAATCCGAGTTCGAGCGTGGTCTTGACTATCGAGCAGATAAACGAGCCGAAGCGCGCGTCGGCGTGCTGAATGTCGAGCCGGTCTCCCGCGCCGTTGAGTCCGACGGGGAGCATCCCGCAGGCATCAATGATCTCGACCGGCGCATAGACCGGAAAATATGCGATGGCCTTCGAGCCGGGATGTCGCTCTTTCCACTCGCGCACGGTCGAAAAGTTCAGGTCGTAGATGATTTCTTCCGGCAGTGGTCGGTGGTCAGTGGTCAGTGGTCGGTGGTCGGTGGTCGGTATATCGATCACCTCTTCACCTCTGCACCCCTGCACTCCTGCTCCCCTGCACCCCTGCTCCTCTGCACCCCTGCACCCCTGCTCCCCTGCTCCTCTGCTCCTCATCATCTCTTCACCTCCTCACCTCTGTCCTCTACCCGACCATGTTCAAACCGCCGTTGATGCTTATGACCTGGCCGGTGATGTAGCTTGCAGCGTCGGAAGCGAGGAAGGCTGCAAGCGGCGCGATCTCCTGGGGCCGACCGAGCCGCTTGAATGGGATGTAGTTGACTATCGATTGCAGAATCCTGGCCGTGAAATCATCATCAGCGCGCATCTCTTCGATGAGCGGGGTTTCCACGAGTCCCGGACAGACGGCATTGACCCGGATGTTGTCTCGCGCGTGCTCGCGGGCAAGCGTTTTGGAAAAAGCGATGACTGCGGCCTTCGAAGAAGCATAGATGGCTTCGCCGAACGATCCCACGCGGGCTGTGTCGGAACTGATGTTGACGATGCTTCCCTGCTTTCGCTCCTGCATGTGCGGCAGCGCCGAGTAGCAGGTGTGAATCACTCCGCGAAAGTTTATGGCGATGATTCGATTCCACATATCGGGAGTGGTTTTGACGAATGGCATCAACCGATCCCACCCGGCGCTGTTTACGAGCGCGTCTATTTTTCCAAACTGCCGAATGGTTTCATCTGTAAGATGTCGAACCTCTTCGAGGCTTGTGACATCAGCGCGGAAAGCGGCGACTCTTCGGCCCGTCGCTTCGGCTATTTCGGCGGCTGTTTTTTGAGCGTCCTCTATTCGGAAATCTCCGATCATCACATCCGCGCCACAGCGGGCTAAGGTTTCGGCAATTGCGCGACCGATTCCGCGTGCGCCTCCGGTTATGAGCGCGGTTTTGTTTTCAAGGTTGATGAGGTTCATATTTGTCAGTGGTCAGTGGTCAGTGGTCAGTGGTTATTTGTTTGAAGGGAGCAACACGTCTTCAAACACAAAACAACGGACAACAGACAAATGACAATTACAGCTTGAACAACTCCACTGCGTTGTCGCGCAGCAGTTTTCTCTTCACGTCTTCTTTCAGGCCAAGCTCTTCAAGCTGGCTGAGGTTTTCTTTCCACGGCAGACCGTTCGTTCCCCACACGGCGCGGTCGCGCCCCAATCGAGAGTTGATGAATTGAACCACCTGCGGCGATAGATATTTCGGCGACCAGGCATCGACGCCGAACCATACGTTTTCCCACTTGTAACAGACTGAAATGAGTTCATCGACCCAGGGCCAGCCAGTGTGCGCGCCCACGATCCTCAAATCAGGAAAGTCGCACGCTATGCGATCAAGCAGCATCGGGCGACCGACATCGCTGGGCATCGCTTCAAGCACATGGCCGACCTGAATAGAAACCGGCACGTCGAGTTCGACGCACTTGGCATAAAGCGGATACATCTTGCGGTCGTTGAGCGGGATGTCGAAGCCGTAAATGTGAACGTAGACTCCCTTGAACCCGTGCTGCCGCACGGCGGTTTCTATCTCCTGCAAACTTTCGCGTATGCGAAACGGGTTGTAACCGGCAAGGCCGACGAATCGTTTCGGGTATTTTTCGGTGTACTGGAGCACGTCTTCGAGGCGGGTGTCCATGTACATCCACTTGCGCCAGTATGACCACATCTTGCATTGAGTGATGAAAACCTTTTCGACGTTCGCTTCGTCCATCAGCGCGATCATCTCTTCGATCGAGTCGTAGCGCGGCAATCCGCCGATAGCGCGTTCCATGCGGCATATGAGTTCGCCTTCTTTGGCGCGATCCCATTGCTGCATGAACTCGCGCGTGGCGACGTAGTACATGAAATCTATGGCTTTGATTTTTTCAGACATCTCGCTATTCCCTCTCAGAACACCCTAAACGCTATCGGAGATGAAAAGCTATGAGTGCAGTCACGTGCGGACAGTGACGGCCGTCACGCCGAAGCGTTCTTACAATTCATCCTCCATTGTCGGCCTTCGACCCTCAGCGCGCCCTTGAGAGATGGTGAAGGCCATCAGCCATTTTGCAATCGTATAGACCAGGCCGGAGAATGCGGTCAGCCAGGCTGACAGCGCGATGTACGCGAAAAACCGCGGGATGCCCTGAAGAAACGTCAGGCCCATGGAGCGCGCCATCTGAAAAGTGCAGGCGGTGTACATTCCCAGCGGGAAGACCGCTCCCCAGTACAAGGGATCGTATTTCAATGGAAATCGCTTGTAGCCATACCTCCAGGCAGCGAGGATAAAAAGCATGGGAACCCACCACGTTCCAGTCGCCCAGTAGAACACCGTGAAGCCCTTGAGGAAAGGAAGCAGCAAGGTGAGAAAAGGGGCATCAGGGGAATTGATTATGAGCAGAGAACCTGCGAGCGTGGAGATAGCCATCGCTCCCATGTTGATCCGGTAGGGCGGGCTGAGGTCGCCAGGAGAAAATCCGAAGAAAGTGTAGCGATAAAAAATGAGAGAGATCATCCAGATATACAGCATCCCGCCCCACAGCCACATCGAGAGGCCGAAGAAATTCACCATAAGCCTGTAGGGCTGCTCCCAGTGCGGGGCGATGAGCGCGCTCAGAACGGTTATCGACTGGGTCGATACGACTGCAAGAAGCCACGCCCCGGTTATGCCATTGTCGAGAGTCGGCTTGTTTTCCTTGATCGTAAAGCTGGTGAAAATCGTGTGGCTCAGACCTGTCCACAGGACGATCCCAACCCCCCACAGGAATATCGCCACGCCATAGTTGCCCGCTATCAACACGAACTGGCTGCCGAGAAGGCAGGAACCGGCAACCGATGTGAAGAAACCCGGCCCGCGCTGATGATCCACCATGTCGCGGAAGAGATGGCTGGTGAACAGGATGACCCGCAGCACACTGAGCGCCCACAGTATCAGGCAGGCGACGATGTTGAGCCAGAACAGAGCAACGGCGATAAACGACATTCCCAGCAGGTGAGCCGAGATCGAAACGATGCCTGTAGCCATCACCAGCGCGAAATAGGCCGGAGACAATCCCTTTACTGCTCCTTTCACGCCGTTGAGGAAAAGGTTAGATGGCTGGTTGCCCTCAGAGGGGGTTTCATTCAGATGAGAACCCGGCGCGGAGAAATGATTCGCCGCTAAAACACTGCTCCCTCGCGCGTCTCTGCGTTTTATGGAGGGAACGATCATCAAAACATCATTCCTCATGCTCATTCGAAATCCGCCACGGAAAGTTGAAACATCAGAAGATTGAAGTTTGATTCATCCTGTCACCGCAGTTTCGTGCTCCCTTCCTTCCCTCCGCAGAAAGATCGCGTAATCAGTGGCCAGACAGATGAGCGCAAAGCACGACAGAAGGATGAAGCCGAGAGTATATGATCCGGTTTGACTGCGAATCAAACCGAGGACGAGCGGCGGGAAGAACGCGCCCAGTCCCCCGGCAGCGCCAACCAGTCCGGTCATCGCGCCTGTTTCGCGCGGGTAATGATCGACCACCAGTTTCAGAATCGCTCCGTTTCCTGCGCCGAGCATCGCCGCCGTGCCCAGCGCGCTTACTGTGAATAGCTCGATGCTCGTCGATGTGAGGCCCAGCGCCAGAAGAGAAACCAGCGCAAAGGCGAAGAGAAGCACCACCGCGCCGCCGAAGCGGTCTGCAAGAGTGCCTCCGACCGGACGCATTCCGACGGCTATGATCACAAAACCGGCGACTCGCGCGCCGGCGTCAGTAGGCGCGAGGGCGAAGATATCGGCCAGCAGCGTCGGCAGATAAATCGCCAGAGCGAGGAAGCCTCCCAGGGTCAGAAAATAAAACAGCAACAGCGCCCAGGTAACAGGATCGCGCCTCAGCAGAGTGAAGTATTCGTTGAATTTTTTAGGACTGGCCTTTGTCGGAACATCTCGGGCCAGCAGCAGAAACAACACCCCGAATATTGCCGCTGCTGCGCCGAAGCCCCAGAACGGGACTCGCCAGTCCGAGGTCAGCGCGACGAGCGATGGAGCGCCTAAGACGGCTATTGACTGGCCTATGTTTCCCATGCCGAATATGCCGAGCGCGATTCCCTGCTGGTTGACTGGAAACCATTTCGAGGTGAACGCCGCGCCTACTGAAAAACTGGCTCCCGCAATTCCTATCAGAAATCCCCAGGCGAGGAGCGACTCGTAGGAGCGCGCGAAGGTGACTCCCAGGGCAGGAATCAGACACAGGATGAGCAGCGTTCCCATAACAACTCGCCCGCCGAACCTGTCGGCGAGAATGCCCATCGGAACCCGGCCAAGCGAGCCGAGGAGCACAGGCACGGCGATCATAAGCGAAGTCTGCCAGGCCGAAAGCTGGTACATCTGGCGGAAGCGCGGGGCCATGGCGCTGATGAGTCCCATCAAAGCGAATGAGATGGCAAAGGCCACAGTAGAAAGAATCAACGCCCGGCTCGCGCGGCGATCCCAGTGCGGGCCTTCGCGGGCTTCTGAGGAGTGAAGCGACAGGCTTTCGACCAGGTAAGGATCGTTCGCCGGCACGAGCGATACGTGTCGCAGTCGGTTGATGGTCGCAAGAAAGAGCAGCGAGATGAATCCCGCCACAAGCGCAAGGTCGATCAGTGTGGGTAAGGCTGATGCGCCTGTGGCGGGAAAAATCATCTGGTAGAGATCGAGCCAGCGACCCGCAAGCACGATGATCGAAACCACTATCAACGGGCTTTCATTGCGCTTGGCGCTTCGAGGCAGCAATATCACGAACGGGACTATCCAGTTCAACAGCAGGTTCAGATAAAATATCGCCTGCCAACCCGGAGTCGCGGTGCGATGGAGGTAGTAGACAATCTCTTCGGGTATGTTGGCGTAATAGATCAGCAGGTATTGCGACAGCCACATATAAGCCCAGAAGGTCGAAAACCCGAATATCAGCTTGCCCAGGTTGTGCAGGTGCTCTTCGTTCACATTGGGCAGGAAGCCGCGTCGACGAAGGAAGATCACCATCAGCGTTATCGCCGCTATGCCGCTCAGGAACAGTCCCGAAAAATTGTAGAAGGCATAGATAGTGCTGTAGAACTCAGGCTCGACCGACATCAGCCAGTCGAAGCTGGCAAGCGAAAACGTAATAGCGAACACCGCAAGAAAGATCGCTCCGAGTTTCTTGCTTCGCGCGGTGTGCGCAAGCGATCCGTCTTCATCCTGTCTGCGAGATTCGCGCCAGATCAGAAACCCCAACGCCGTCCACAATGCGAGCACGACGGCCATTCGCCCGTAGAAGAAAGGCGCGTTGAGGAACGCGGCTTTGACCTTCATCGCCTGGGATGTGTGCTCAAGCCCGTGCGACCAGGGATAGATCGCGCCTCTGCCGAAGAAAGTAAGAAGCAAAGTGAGCGCGCCCAGAGGCAGGTACATCATCATCGCTTCGGGCACGCGGCGAAGACCGGCGCTCCATCCGGCGTTCGATACATGATGGATGGAGACGAAGACTATCGCGCCGAGCGCAAGAGAGAGCGCGAAAAACGAGTTGTGCAGAAGCGCGGGCCACACTCGACCGGCAGCGAAGACCAGCCCCAGGATGAAGGCCGCCGCGCCCGCCGAAACCAGCGTAAGGAGCGCCTTCCGCTCATTGATGGTTATGATCGCTCTTTGCGGCATAGTATGAAATCTCCGTTGACCTACTGACTCTGCAACCTGCGGATGTAGAGAATCACCCTCCACCGATCTTCCGCAGAGACGAGCGAAGCGTGCGGCGGCATGTTGCCTCGCCCCAGGGTGATGATGTGAAACATCGCGCCGTCGGCAAGCGTGCGCGACTGCTCGGTTTTGTAAGAGGGCGGGTTGGGATATTTGGGTATGATAGGCCCATCGCCCGCCCCCGTTGCGCCGTGACAAACGGCACACTGGTTGACGTAGACCTGCGCTCCGCGCGCGAGGTTCGCTTCAATCGGTTGCAGAGGATTTTTCAATTCGCGTCCCGCCCGCGCTATCTCTTCAGGACCCGGACGGTAGTGAAAAGGCATGAAGCCTCGCGGGATGGTTCCCGGCACGGGCGGCTGACTGGTCATTCCATCGGGCAACACAGGGTTTGATGTCTGCGTGAGGTAAGCGGGCGAATACTGCATCTGCGTGGGCCACTCACGGTTTCGCTCCGCAGTGTCGCGCCTCAAAATCCACATTCCTCCGAGCACGACGAATGGCAGCAATACGACCAGCGCCCATTGAATTTTCGTCTTCATACGAATCGGTCTCCTTCGATGACGCTGACCGCGCCGTGTTTTTCAAACAGCTTGTGAGCGCGTCTGACATCGAACGAAGCGTCGCGCTGTTTGAGCACGATCACGAAGCGATCATCGGTCACTCGCTCGAACACTCTTCTGCGGCTGAAGAGCCACAATCGATTGCGCGCCAGAAGCACCCCGATGGCTATCAATCCCGAAAACAGAACGGTCAACTCGAATGCGACGGGTATGAAGAGCGGGAACGAGTTGAACGGTTTTCCTCCAACGTTCAACGGCCAGTCATAGACCGATGTCCACACCTGAAGTCCGAGGCCGAGCACCAGTCCCAGTGCGCCCGCAAAGAAAGCTATCCAGGTCAGATGAGACCGCCTGAGACCCACGGCCTGATCCAGCCCATGCACGGGAAACGGCGTGTACACATCGAAGATTTCGAAGCCGGAATCGCGCGCTTCTGCGGCAGCCGCCAGCAGTTCGTCCTCGTGCTTGAAGAATGCCGCCGTGTAGCGGATGTTTTCAGTCCCTCGCATAGCGGAGTACCCCCTTTACTTCGTTCATCGAGATGACTGGGAATATCCTCAAAAACAGCAGGAAGAAAGTGAAAAACATCCCGAAGCTTCCCAGCATGATGACCACTTCCGTAACCGTAGGCATGTACATCGCCCAGCTTGAGGGCAGGTAGTCTCGATGCAGCGAAGTCACGATGATGACGAATCGCTCGAACCACATGCCGACGTTCACAAGGATCGAGAGGACGAATATGGCCGGGATGGAAGTGCGTATGCGCTTCGACCAGAAGAATTGTGGCACTATCGCGTTGCACGTTACCATAGTCCAGTAAGCCCAACTGTATGGCCCCATCGCGCGGTTGATGATGACGAACATCTCATTCGGATTGCCGCTGTAAAAACCTATGAACGCCTCGGTGAGATATGCGATGGTGACTATCGAGCCTGTCAGCAGAGTGACCTTGCACATGTTTTCGAGGTGCTGAGGCGTGATGTAGTTTTCCAGCTTCATCAGCTTGCGCACGAGTATCATCAGCGTCATCACCATCGCGAACCCGGAGAAGACCGCGCCCGCGACGAAGTAGGGCGGAAAGATCGTCGAGTGCCATCCCGGAATGACTGACGTGGCGAAATCGAAACTCACTATCGAGTGAACTGAAAGCACCAGCGGGGTGGCAAGCGCGGCCAGCACCAGATAAACGGTTTCATAACGCGACCACGTGCGGTTCGACCCGTTCCATCCGAGGCTCAGAACGCGATAGAGCCAGTGACGCCATTTCGACGCCACCCGGTCGCGCGCTGTCGCAAGGTCGGGGACGAGTCCGAGATACCAGAAGACCGCTGAGATGATGAAGTAAGTCGAGATGGCGAAGAAGTCCCACAGCAGCGGAGAGCGGAAGTTGACCCACAGCGAGCCGCGCTGATTCGGATAAGGCAGCACCCAGTAAAAGAGCCAGGGCCTTCCCATGTGAATTATCGGAAAAATCCCGGCGCACATCACGGCGAAGATGGTCATCGCCTCAGCCGAGCGGTTGACCGACGTGCGCCACTTCTGATTGAACAGAAAAAGTATCGCCGAGATGAAAGTCCCCGCGTGGCCTATGCCGATCCAGAAAACGAAGTTTGTAATATCGAATGCCCAGCCGATGGTCTTGTTCAGCCCCCACGTTCCGATGCCGGTGTTGACGGTGTGAGCAGTCGCTATCATCCCGGCGATGAACACGGCAAGCGATATCGAAAAAGCCGCCCACCATCCCGCGCCGGGCTTCCTCTCCATCAGCGCGGTTATGTCCGCCGTGACATCGCCATAGGTTTTGCGCCCTTCGATGAGCGGCCTTCGCAGTTGCGAATGCTCCTGATGCTGACCTTCGTGTTCGGTTGTGTGTTTGAGAGCAACAGACATACTTCAGGTCTCCTCAAAAGTGCAACAGGCTGGCAGCCTGCTGTATCTCGAATTATCTTTCTTCCAGGTCATCAACAGGCTGGCAGCCTGTTGTACATCTACGCCTCCTCCGCCGGGCTGTTTCTCACTTTGGCCAGATAGCTTATCTGTGGCCGCAGGTTGAGTTCTTCAAGAAGGATATAATCGCGCCGGTCGTGCTTGAGTCGATTCACCCGGCTTTCGGCGCTGGTCATATCGCCGAAGGAGATCGCGTTGGCAGGGCAGGATTGCTGACAGGCCACCTGGATTTCGCTGTCGCCGATATCGCGCCCTTCGTTGCGCGCTCTGATTTTCACTTCCTCTATGCGCTGAATGCAGAAGGTGCATTTCTCCATCACCCCGCGAGTGCGGACGGTCACGTCGGGGTTGAGCGCGAGGTTGGCCAGAGGGTCTTCGTGCGGGTACTCGAACCAGTTGAAGCGGCGCACCTTGTAGGCGCAGTTGTTTGCGCAGTAGCGCGTGCCGACGCAGCGGTTGTAGACCTGCATGTTGAGCCCTTCGCTGCTGTGGACTGTGGCAAGCACCGGGCAGACGCTCTCGCACGATGCGTTGTCGCACTGCGAGCACATCACCGGCTGATGCGCTACCGATGTGTTTTCATCATCGCCCCGGTAATAACGGTCGAGCCTTATCCAGTGCATCTCGCGCTGGCGCAGCACCTCTTCGCGCCCGACCACCGGCACGTTGTTTTCCGCCTGACAACTGAGCAAACAGGCCGAACATCCCGTGCAGGCGTTCAGATCGACGACCATCGCCCACTTGTGCTCGCCATAAGGATGGTCTTTCCAAATGCTGTGCGGCTCTTCGTGATGTAGTTCCTCGCCCATCCGTCCTTCGAGATAATCCGCAAGCGCGACTTCGTGAAAGATGGGGCGGCCATCGAGCGTGTTGTGTCGCTGGGTGACGGCAAGCTCATGCTTTGCGTCGGTCTTTTCTATCCGCACTCCGCGAGCGGTGTACTGGAACGCGCCGTTTTCAAAAGAGACCAGCGGGAAAGCGTTGACTCCCACGTTCGATCCGCCCCGTCCGGCTTTCGTCCTTCCGTAGCCGAGCGCGATTGCGATGGTCGAATCATCCTGCCCGGTCTGAATGTAAACGGGTATTTCGACGGAAGCCGAACCGGAAGTGACGCGAACCATCCGGCCTTCTTCGAGTCCCAACTCTTCGGCCAGGCGCGGAGAGACCGCCGCGTAGTTGTCCCAGGTCACTTTCGTCACGGGGTCGGGCAGTTCGTGAAGCCAGGGGTTGTTCGCATATCGTCCGTCGCGCAGGGCGACCTTTTCGTAGAGCGCGAGATTGAGTCCGGCAGGAATGGCGCGAGGTCGCAGCGCATCAGCCGCCCGCCCTGCTTCTTCGACAGCAAACGCAGGCTCGACGGCTGGTTGAGAATCAAAAGCGAACACGCCATCGTGCAGAGACGTGTCCCAGAACTCATCGAACGTGGCATGTTTTTTCTGCTGAGGAAACAGCTTCGTTTTCCAGCTTTCTCTCAACACGTCGTAGTAAGCGCGCTGGTCGCCGCTCCATCTGAGCAGGCTTTCCTGATAAGGGCGAGTTTGAAAGAGAGGGGCGATGGTCGGTTGATTCAAACTGTAAACGCGAGGGGCGGGCGCGACATCGTCCCACGCTTCGAGGAAATGCGGATGCGGGCAGGTGAAATCCGCCAGCGCGGTCGTTTCATCAACAGTCGGATTGAAGGAAACCTTGAGCGGAACTTTCGACATCGCGCTCAGGAATTCGTCGGATGCGAAATAATCGTAAGCGGGGTTGGCGTCGAAAAAGAGCAGAGCGGAGACCTGGCCCTGTTTCATCTCTTCGACGAGACGAACCATTTCCAGGTCTCCGCTCTGCAAAGGAGAAGAAGTTAGTTGGAGATGAATCGTGCTGCCATAATTTCCCGCGCGGTGGTTGATGAAATTGACTATCGATTGCGCGTCCGCGTCGTTCGAGCCGCTCACGACGAGCGATCTGCCGCGCTCGCGGGCGATTTCCACCGCGATTTTTTCCACTTCTTCTCTGATCTTAGGTTTGAGCGAGGATGTGTCCGCAGACTCTATCTCTTTGGGCGCTCCTCCGCCCGTTTTTTCGGCGACCAGCCTGGCGAGAAGGAGCAGCGCGCTGATTTCTTCGGACGGCGAAACGCGAATGCGGATGTCGGCGTTGCTGCCGGTAAGCGACATGCGCGATTCCATCTGGACGTGGCGCAGCATCTCGCGCTGTCCATCCTGCACATTGCGAGCGCGGGAATAAGCTCTGGTGAATTGAACGGGAGAGACCCAAGTTCCAAGAAAATCCGCGCTGAAACTCACAACAAGCTTCGCCTTTTCGAAATCATAGACAGGCATCGCCGCCGTCTTGTGAGTTCGAAGATGCGATTCGGGGATGGCCGCCGTCGAGACCGCTTCATAAACAATGTGACGGCCATCGGCGAACTGGCTGAGGAATTTTGCTATGGTCTCTCTCGAAGTCGGGCTTGAAAGAGGCGAAGTCAGCAGGCGAACTTTGCCGCCTGATTTTTTGATCGCTTCGAATTTGTCCTTGATCTGTTTATCGATTTCTTCCCACGTTGCCGATTTAGAGCCTATCAACGGCTGCTGCAATCGCTCCGCGTCATAGAGGCCGAAGACCATCGCGTGAGCTACGGCGCAGAGTCCTCCGCCCGTGAGAGGATGTTGCGGGTTGCCTTCGAGTTTGATAGGGCGACCTTCGCGCACTTTGACAAGCGCGCCGCATTTTTCTGCGCACCCTCCGCACGCGGAGGCATACCAGTTTGCAAGCCCCGGCGTGAGTTCTACGGGTTGATTGACGAACGGGATGATCTTCTGCTGAGGCGGTCGGCAACTGGAGAAAGCGAGCGCGGCGGCTGAAAAGCCTATCATCTCGATAAACGTCCTGCGCGACATTCCGACGTCGCTGTCTTTTTGTTGAAAAATTTTCCAAATCTTTTCGCCGTTCATAAGACCTCGACATCAATGATGACAAACCGAGCAATCGGTCGAAGCCATCAGCTTCTTCGTTCCCGCCTCCTGGCTGATGAAGGGCTTGCCCTCTTCATCGAGCGTCACTTCTCTGTGGGTGCGATGGCAGGTCACGCACGCGCCCATGAAAAGCGAGTCGGCCTGTGATACCCGCTCCATCGTCTCGACCGGCCCGTGACACTGCTGGCACTTCACCCCCGCCGTCACGTGTCGGCTGTGATTGAACACGGCATGGTCAGGCAGGTCGTGAACGCGCACCCACTCGATGGGCCGATTCTCCGAAATGGATCGAGCCACCATCTGAATTTCAGGCGAATCCTTCTTTATCTGCGAGTGACAGTTCATACAGGTCGAAGCGGCGGGTATGCCCGCGACTCTGGATTTCTCGGCAGCCGAGTGACAATAGAGACAAGCGATCTGGTTATCGCCGGCGTGCAGTTTGTGCGAGAAGGCGATTGGCTGCTGCGGCTCATAGCCCTGCTGGTCGCCGAGCCAACGAAAAGTCGCGCCCTGATAGATCACTACCGCGCCGGTTACGGTCAAAAGCAGCGAGATGATTTTTGCCGTTTTGAGACTCATCCTTTCACCTCGTGAACGCAGGCTTCCCGGCAGGCTCGGACGCGGGAACGGTTTCTTCGACAGGCTTTGGTCTGTGAGACGGAGCCTGACCTCTCAAACGACGGCGGTTCCAGTTCCACATCACGAGCTGATAAGGCCGCCACAGGTAATGAACCGGCACGACCAGCATGTGAACCAGCCGCGAGAACCCGAAGACGGTCAATATCAGATATGCGTTGAGTATGTGCGCTTTTACGACCATCGGCAGAGGCGCGATCATCTCGACGCTGGGTTGAAAGGTGAAAAGCGACCGGAGATAAGGCGTTGCCGATGAAACGAACCACGACGAACCCCAGCGATAAAAGATCGCCGTGTAGACTCCCAGCCCGACCTGCGTGAGCAGCAGCAGCACGACTACGATATCCATCACCGAGGTGACAGCGCGTATTCGCCCGACGCTGATGCGACGGATGATGAGGCTCACTATTCCGACAAGCGCAAGCAGACCGAACAACAACCCCGTGCCTTCGAGTATGTAGAGCCTCAAGGGGACGCCGTTGAACCACAGCACGCTTTTGGGAAACAGAAGGCCGATGAGATGGCCCGCCAGCGCGCCGAGTATTCCGATGTGCCAGGCCAGGGAGCCATAAAAAAGTTCACGGCTTTCGAGAAACTGCGATGAAAGACTTGAGTATGAAAAGCCGTCTTTGCGAAACCGCTGAACGGTGACGACGACCGCAAGCAGCGCAGCCGCATAAGGAAAAATGACGAACAGTATTTGATCCCACATAATCACCTCACACTTTCAAAACATCCCTCGATGAAATCCGATAAAGCTCCTGGTAACGGCCCGCGTTCTCCCACCCTGAGGGCAGCGGCGCTGATCGACTTTCAGGCGCTTCTACCTTCAACGCGCTTTGGACAGACAGGAGAAGATCGCCGTAGGGGTTTGCGGCCTTGCTCAGTTCTTCGTTCATCTTTTCGAGCGCCGGAAGGATGCACTCGCCGATGAGAGACGTTCTCAACTGCTCATCCTCAAGCTTTCCGATGAGGCGAAGCAGAACGGGAAGGTAATCAGGCAACTGATTATGCTGGCCTATGGAGTAAGGCGCTTCGGTTTCTCTCAAACTAGCCAGCAGTTCCCCGCGCTTGTAGTTTTCGCCGAACAGGTGATAGCCGATTTCGAGCGCGCAGGCGGGATTGAGATCGAAGGTGCGGGTGTAGAGTTCTTCAAGCTCGCTCATAGAAAGTGGCAGCGCGCTTCTGTAGAACCTGAAGAACTCGACCGCGCCGTCGGCGGTCTCAGCAGTCACTGCTCGTCTGGCCGCTTCGAGCCTCGCGCCCCAACTGCGGTCGGGGTATTCGAGCAGATCGGCGAAGGCTTCATAGAGTTGTGAACTGATACTTGTCATCATTAAACCTTTCAGTGATCGAGCGACCGAGACAATCGGCGGCAAGGTGTCAGTAGCCCGCACGTCAGCAATGGCTTCAGCCAGCCCTCCCTCACGGTCAGGCTACTGACACACGGCTTCGGTGGCTTACGCTCCTCTCACCGGCGCGTCGCGGAACCCGAAACCGGCTCCGCCTTTTTCAGACCACATATCGTCATTGAGCATCTGCATCGCTTCTTCCCTGTGCGAAGGCGGAATGACCACCCGCTCATCCATGGTCGGAAGAGAAGTCAGCCGGTAAATCTCTTCAGCTTCCTGCTCGCTCGCCCCCACCTGCTCCAGAGCGCGTTTGACGGTTGCGTGATCGATATCGCCTACGGCTTCCATCCGCTTCATCAGCCGGACTGCATACTGCTTGCGGAGCGCGTAGCGAACCTGCTCGACGTTGCCTCCTGAAAACAGTTTCGCCATGTACTCCATCGGCAGTCGCGCTTTATCGATTGGCGAGAAGAGTTCCTTGTTCGATGCGTCGTAGAGTCCGTCTTCGTTCTTTGCCATCACCGGCAGCAGAGGCGGCACGTAGAAGAGCATCGGTATAGTTCGAAACTCCACGTGCAAAGGAAGCGCGAGCTTCCACTCTTTCACATATCTGTAAACAGGCGAGCGTTGCGCGGCTTCTATCGCTTTTTCATCGATCCCGTTTCTGAGCGCCGCTTCCTGAACCTTTTCGTCGAACGGATCGAGTATCATCTCGCGTTGCGCTTCTACCAGCTTGTCATTGGGCACGCTGAGAGCGTCGAGCAGTTGGTCGGCGTCGTAGAGCACCGCGCCGAGATAGCGAATCCTTCCCACGCAGGAATGAAAACAGGCCGGGGCCTGTCCGGTTTCGAGTCGCGGGAAGCACAGGATGCACTTTTCAGATTTTCCTGTAGACCAGTTATAAAAAGTTTTCTTGTACGGGCAGGCGGTCACGCACATTCGCCAGCCTCGACATACTTCCTGATTGATGAGCACCACGCCGTCTTCGCCGCGTTTGTAGATCGCCCCCGACGGGCAGGCGGCGACGCAGGCGGCGTTGACGCAGTGATTGCAGATGCGCGGAAGATAGAAGAAGACCAGTCGCTCGATGTCGAACAACTCCTGGCGCTGTGCTGCTGTGAGCGCGTCGAGGTTCGGATCGTTTGCGGCATAGATGGGCGAGCCGCTCAGATCATCATCCCAGTTAGGCCCGGCTTCTATCTCGATTGGCTTTCCGGTAATCATCGAAACAGGCCGCGCTGTTGGCTGATCGGCGCCTTCGGGCGCGTTGAACAGGTCTTCGTATTTATAAGTCCACGGCTCGTAGTAATCGTCTATCCGGGGCAGGTAAGGATTGTGAAATACGTTGAGCACACGGAGCACGCGACCGCCCATCTTGAGTTGCGGCTCGCCGTTTTTCTGTTCCCACCCCCCCATGTATTTGCTCTGGTCTTCCCACGCGGTCGGGTAGCCCGTGCCGGGCTTGGTCTCAACATTGTTCCACCACATGTATTCCGCGCCCTTGCGGTCAGTCCAGATGTTCTTGCAGGCTATCGAGCAGGTATGACAGCCGATGCACTTGTCCAGGTGAAACACCATCGAAAGTTGAAGACGAACGTCCATTTTTTCTCCTAAGTCTGGAGTCTGGAGTCTGGAGTCGAGAGTCCGACTTGACTCCAGACTCTCGACTCCAGACTCCAGACCTCTTCACCAATTCACTTTTTCCATCCTTCGCACGACCACAAACGTGTCGCGGTTGACTCC
>CAZPQE010000050.1:0-20641 GCA_964588615.1 uncultured Clostridia bacterium
GAGGAGAGAAAAATCTCTACTGCATCAGCAACGGCGCAGGCAAAGCAGGTTAAATAGCCTGGAGTCGAGAGTCTGGAGTCGGACTTTCGACTTCTGACTCTCGATTCCAGATTTTCCAGCGATGAAGCTTTTGATCCATCTCAAAATTCCCTTCGCGGTCATTCTGCTTTCAGTCGTTCCCGCACTGGCTCAAAGTCCGACAGAGCCGTCTTCGAACTGGCCTCAGTGGCGCGGGGCCGACGGCAGCGGCATTTCGAAAGAGAAGAACCTGCCTCTTGAGTGGAGCGCGACCAGGAATGTCAGGTGGAAGACGCGCATTTCAGGGCGCGGCCACTCGTCGCCCGTTGTCTGGGGCAATCGCGTTTTTCTCACGACCTCAATCGAAGGGCCAATCGTCGAAGGCGCGCAGGCTGTCCGCCACGTCCGCAACGGACAGGAGTACAAACACCCCGACAGCGTCGGCGCAGACCACGAGTACACGCTCAAGCTCCTGTGCATCGATGCCGACACCGGAAAGATGGTGTGGGATCGCGTTCTTTACACCGGCACGGTCTACGACAATCGCCACAGAAAAAACACCTACGCTTCGCCTACCTGCGCGACCGATGGAGTGAATGTCTATGCTTTCTTCGATGCCGAAGGATTGTATTGTTACGACTTCAACGGAAAGCGATTGTGGAAGAAATCTGTCGGCAACATAGCCAAAGGCGGAATGGGGCCGGGCACTTCGCCGGTGCTTTTTCAAAACCTCGTCATACTTCAATGCGATCAGGAGTATGGCGAAGGCTCTTTCATCACCGCGCTCGATAAAGTGTCAGGCAAAGAGGCATGGAAAGTCGCGCGAAAGCATCGCAGGACGTGGGCCACTCCGCTCATAGTCCGCGCAGGATCGAGATACGAAATCATAACGAGCGGCGCCGAATCGATTATCTCCTACGACCCGGCTACGGGCAAAGAACTCTGGCGATGCGAAGGCGTCGTGAGCAATCCGATTCCGAGTCCGGTCGCCGGCCACGACATGGTTTTCCTCAGCGCGGGAAGTCAGGAGAAACGCGCGTTTGGATTGAGACTGGGCGAGGTGGCCGAAAATAATCGCATCGCATGGCGACACGAAAAAGGCGCGGCTTATGTCCCTTCGCCGATCCTCTACGATGATTACTTCTACCTGATGACCGACGCAGGCATCATCACCTGCATCGAGGCCAGGACAGGCAAGGTGGTTTATGAAGGCGGGCGGCCTCCCGTGCCTGCAACCTTCACGGCTTCGATAGTCGCCTTCGATGACAAGCTTCTGTTGTTGAGCGAAGACGGCGACGCTTTTTTCATCAAAGCCGGGCCTCAGTTCGAGGTGCTGCGGACTAATTCCATAGGCGAGCCGATCTATGCGTCACCGGCGATAGCCGGCGGGCGAATCTTCATTCGCGGAGACAAGCACCTCTACTGCATAGCCGATGGCGCGACCAAATAACACGGACTCCAGACTCTCGACTTCAGACTCCAGTCTTCTCAGGGTTGTTTCTCAGTTAGCTCTAAGGTAATTTTTATCAGGCCAGCGGTTGCTCAAACATCAGTTCAGGAGTTGCAGTCATAATGAATTCAACGCCCTGGTATCGGTCTACTGCTTTCATCATAGCCTCAACAATCATCTTTCCGCCCCTCGGATTGTTACTGCTTCTGACCTCGCCCGGAACCGACTCGCAGAAAAAAGCGATGGGATCGGTCGCTATCATCGCCCTGATGATCGGCTACTGGGTCGCGCTCTCACGTATGGGTGTGCTGCCGCGCATTTTCGTCGAGCCTAAAGACCCGGCCACAGAAGCTCATTACGACGAGCTTGAACGCCATCGCGCCGCCCAGCGCGAGTCCTCGCCACAGACAGAAGCTCAACCCGCAGCGACCTCTGCGACAGCAAATGCCAATGTCTCGACGCCGAGCGCGACGCCAGCGGCGGCAACTTCTGCTCGCTCATACTGGACGGATTATCGAGGATCGAACCGCGACGGGCGTTATGAAGAAACCCGAATTTCGAGCAACTGGCCCGCAGGCGGTCTCTCTCCGCTGTGGAAAATCCCTGTAGGCGGCGGCTACGCTTCTTTCGTCTCTTCTGAAGGCCGGATATTTACGATCGAGCAGCGGCGCACCAGGGAAGTCGTCGCGGCTTACGACATCTCGACCGGGCGCGAGATTTGGATACACGCTTACGATGCTGAGTTCCGGGAATCGATGGGAGGAGACGGCCCGCGCGCTACTCCCACCTGGCACGAAGGCAAAATCTATTCGCTCGGAGCTACGGGCGAGCTTCGATGCCTCGACGCAAAAATCGGCAGATTGATCTGGTCTAAAAATATCCTCTCAGACAACGGCGCGCAGAACCTCGACTGGGGCATGGCCGCTTCGCCTCTCATCGTTGATGACAAGGTTATAGTCCAGCCGGGAGGACGCGGCGGCAAATCCGTAGTCGCTTACAACAAGCTCACCGGCCAGAGAGTGTGGAGCGCGCTCGATGACCGTCAGGCTTATGTCTCGCCCATGCTGGTCACTTTGGCCGGCGTAAGGCAGATATTGGTCGTCACCAGCACCCGCGTCGCAGGTCTGGCAGTCGAAAGCGGATCGCTCCTCTTCGAGCAGGCATGGAATACCAGCATGGGAATCAACTGCTCTCAGCCGGTCATTGTGGGGCCGAATCGTTTTTTCATCTCGTCGGGCTACGGCAAGGGCGCGGCGCTGATAGAAGTCACTCAGACCAATGGCGGACTGACAGCCCGCGCGCTCTGGGAGAACACCTCGATGAAGAACAAGTTCAACAGTTCGGTCTTCCACGAAGGCCATATTTACGGACTCGACGAAGGCATTCTCACCTGCCTGGAGGCGGAGACGGGAGCCAGGAAATGGAAAGAGGGCAGGTTCGGCTATGGGCAGTTGTTGCTTGCCGACGGCCATCTGATAGTGCTTTCGGATCAGGGCGAGCTTGCGCTCATCAAAGCCACGCCTGAAGGATACGCCGAGGTTGCGAAGTTCTCCGCGCTTGAGGGCAAGACCTGGAATTATCCGGCGATAGTTGCGGGCAAACTCCTCGTGAGAAACGCGACCGAGATGGCGTGCTTTAATATTTCCGGCAGTTGATGTATAAACAGAAGTCCTCGCGGCAATCTCATCAATCCAAACTGGGAAGGAAGAACGATGGACGGAAAAATCTATTTTCGGTTGAGCGTTATGATGTTTCTCCAGTTTTTCGTATGGGGAGCGTGGTTCGTCACTCTGGGAACGCACCTGGGCGAGATCAAATTCAGCGGCAGCGAGATCGGCTACACTTACCTGATGAACAACATCGCCGCCGTAATCTCCCCTTTCTTCGTCGGCATGATCGCTGACCGGTACTTCGCCTCACAGAAAGTCATGGGGCTGCTGCATCTGGCAGGCGCAGCCATACTTTATTTCTCAAGCGACATCACCACGACCGGCCTGCTCATCCTCGGGCTGTTGCTTTACAACCTGGCTTATATGCCTACGCTGGCTCTGGTCAATGCCGTCTCGTTCCGTCAGATGGAAAAACCTGACGCTCAGTTCCCGAAAGTCCGGGTGTGGGGAACCATAGGCTGGATAGTCGCCGGTCTGGTCATCTCGTTCATCCAGTCAAATTATTACGCGGATATTGAAAAGAGCTCCGTGCCGATGAAGATGGCAGCCATCGCTTCCCTTCTGATGGGGTTGTACTCGTTCACGCTCCCGCACACGCCGCCGCAGAACGTAGGCAAAAAGGTAACGGCAGGCGAAGTGCTCGGACTCAAGACGCTGCGCCTGCTCAAGGAAAGATCGTTCTTCATCTTCGTGCTCTGTTCTCTGCTCATCTCAATCCCTCTGGCTTTCTATTACAACTTCACCAACCTGTTCCTCAACGAACTCGGCATGCAGGGAGTGGCTGGCAAGCAGACCTTCGGGCAGATGTCAGAAGTGATTTTCATGGTTCTGATGCCTTTCTTTTTCGCTCGGCTGGGAGTGAAGAAAATGCTTCTGGCAGGCATGCTGGCCTGGGTCGTGCGCTACGCCCTGTTTGCCAACGGCAATCTGGGTTCGTTTGAGTGGATGCTCTATGTCGGCATTCTCCTTCACGGCGTCTGTTTCGATTTCTTCTTCGTCACCGGCCAAATCTATGTCGACAAGAAAGCGCCGGGCGAGATTCGCGCAAGCGCGCAGGGGTTCATCGCGCTCATCACCTACGGCGTGGGCATAGGGCTCGGCTCGGTTCTTTCAGGCATAGTAGTCGATGCCTTTACTGTAGACACTGTAAAACAGTGGGCGACCATCTGGTGGATACCCTGCGCATTTGCGGCAGTCGTCGCCCTGTTCTTCGCGCTTACGTTCAAAGACCGCGCCGAAGACAAAGAGCCTTCGCTCGAACCGCAGGCAGTGAGCGCCAAATAATACCTCGCTGAAATTGCCGGCGACCTGGGCTTTCACGCCCAGGGCATCGGGGGGAGCGCAGAACCTCTCATCCGCTCTCCCCATTAGTTTCTCTTAACAAACCTCTTTTCCGAATGCAGCCGCCCTGTAAGCATTCGAGTCAAACCTTCATGGATGGGCGTTGGGGGTTTCCCGATAGTCGGGATTGTTATATTTCAGGATTTGTAATAATATCCTGTCCGGCTTGAAGGTGAGAGTCATGTCAGGGGAAGAATTGAGATCAGCGAGAGAACGAAAAGGCTGGAGCCAGCAGCAGGCAGCCATGAGGCTCGGCCTGTCGCAGCCTTACCTGTCTTTGATCGAAAAAGGCGAGCGCCCAGTGACCGAAAACCTGGCTCACAGGGCCGCAAAACTCTACGCCCTCTCACAGTCCGCGATTCCGATCCGCGCCACATGGCAAAACCTCGGTGGGAGTGACCAGCAGCAACTCGCTTCCGACCTTGCATCCCTCGGTTATCCGCCTCTTTCTTATCTCAAACAGCGGCGCAGGCGCAAAAACCCCGCAGAGGTGCTGCTCTCAGCCCTGAACGCCTCGAATCTCGACAGCCGCCTCGTGGAAGCTTTGCCCTGGGTGGTGTTGAAGTTTCCCGATATGGACTGGGGCTGGCTCAAGAGCGCAGCGAAACTCAACGACCTTCAAAACAGGCTGGGTTTCGTCATCAGTGTCGCGCTCCGTCTGGCCGAGAAGCTCGGCGAGAGCGAGAAGGCTGCTTTGCTCGGACGGCAGGAAGCAGAGCTTCTGTTTTCCCGGCTCGCGCGCGAAGATACTTTGTGCCACGACTCTCTGACTCGCGCGGAAAAGCAGTGGCTTAGGAAGCATCGCTCAAAAGAAGCGAAGCGATGGAACCTCCTGACCGATCTGTCCCCGGAACATCTCGAATATGCGGCCTGATCAGATCTCACAGCCATGGCGGGCTTTCCTCTCAGAGATCGATTCATGCATCAAGGGGAACCTGGAGCTACACTGCCTCGGCGGATTCGCAGTGACAATGTTTTATGGGCTGGAGCGACCGACTGCCGATGTCGATGTGGCGGTGATCGCTCCTGCGACCCAAACCGCCGAGTTGCTCCGTAAGGCCGGAAAGAATTCGGAATTGCACAGGCGGCTTGGAATCTATCTCGACCTCGTTCAGGTCGCTACGATTCCTGAAGATTACGATAGGCGGCTCGTGGAAATGTTTCCTGGGCGTTCAAACGACTCCGCCTCCTCGCTCTCGATCCTTATGACATTGCGCTCTCGAAACTCGAACGCAACATTCAGCGCGACAGGGATGATGTGAAATATCTCGCGCGGGTCGTGCCTCTCGATCTCAACGCGCTGAAAACGCGATATGAAAAAGAACTCAGGCCATACCTGGGAAACCCGCAAAGAGAGGACCTCACGCTTCGCCTCTGGATCGAGGCCATCGAGGAAGAACGCAAAGGGTAAGAGCGAAATCTCATTGCAAGAAGGTTCGATGCGCGGCGGGGAATGAATCTCCGCCGCGCATTCGCTTCAATAGATCAGTTTCAACCCCATTTGAATCCTTCGCGGACTCTGCGCCGAGAGAATCCTTCCGAAAGTGGGCGAGCCGAGGAAATTATCCGGCAAATCGAAGTTGGGATGGTTGAACAGATTGAATGCCTCCAGGCGGAATTGAAGATTGACGCTTTCTTTGATGTGAGTGTTCTTGACTATCGAAGCGTTCACGTTCTGAGAACCCGGCCCTTCAAGGATGTTTCGTCCCGCGTTGCCGAAACTCCCGCGAGGCGCGAACGCGAAAGCTGCCGTGTCAAACCACTCATCAGGGCTTCGGTCTGAAACATTCGGATTGCCGACTATGTTCGGGCGATCATTCGCCCCGAATCCGAGACTCGATCTTCCAGTGTTGCTGTTGTCGACTTCAGGAAGCAAGGCGACTGTAAACGGGCGGCCCGTCTGCAAACTGACTATGCCGTAACTCTGCCATCCCGTCAGCAACGTCGTAAGCCATCCTTTATCGGACAAAAACGCGCGGCCTTTGCCTATCGGCAGATCGTAGGTGTAGCTCAAGGAAAAGCGATGGGCTATGTCGAAATTCGATCTTCCACGCTCGGCTCTCACGTTGTTCGAGTCCTGCGGAAAATTGGGATCGCCCGCGCTGGTGAAGAAACCCGATGCGTTGTCAATCGATTTGGACCACGTATAGGAAGCCAGAAAGCTCAATCCGAAATCCAGATTCTGTTGAAGCCGCGCCTGCAGGCTGTTGTAAACCGAGTTGGCGCGCGATTCGAGACTCGTGATGTCGTCGAATTGAATCACCGGTCGCGGATTGAACGGAGCCGAAGACGGTTGAGGCTGGTTGATGTCTCGCGCCGCAATGAGCTTCGTCCCTTTCGATCCGACATAGTTGACTTCGAGAACGCGACCGCGGCCTAACTGATGTTGAATCCCAAGACTCCAGTGCTGCATGTAGGCCGTGCGCAGGTCGCGCTGAAAAGCGACCGCCGAATCCGGCGATTGAACCGGGAACTGCGCAGGAAACGGATCGTTGAGAGTCAGCGGCAAACCCTGAAGCGAGAAGTAGAGATTGAAATCGAAAAACGGCGCGTTGAAGTATAGCCCTTCGCCAGGGGCCAGCGCCGACTGGTCGTAGTAAATCCCATAGCCTGCTCTAAGCACCGTCGTCTCGCGCAGAGTCCACGCAAGGCCGAGTCGGGGAGCGAAGTTGTTGCCGTCCGATTCGTAACCCGCGCGCGGAACTCCAGCGCCTACGCGAACTATCGAGCGCGTCTGCGGGTCATAGACATTGGCCCGGTCATCAGGGTCTACGGCTGGCGAGTTGTACTCGTAGCGCAGCCCCGCATTGATGGTCAAATCGGGTCTTATGCGAAAGCTGTCGTTGACATAGAAATTGTAGCTTTCAGTTCGAAGATGCTGATGGTTGTCGAGTCGCGCGCCGCCGGTGAGCGCGGGAAATCCCAGCAGCAGGTCAGCAAGCGCGTTGCCGGTGAGCGGGAACTGATCCGAGAAAGTCAGAAAGCCGCGCGATTGAACATCCCGGAAAGCGTTCTGCTGAGTCGCTCTGAAATCGAAGCCGAACTTCAACAGATGATTGCCTCGCGACCAGGCCACCGTGTCGAGTATTTGATATACGTTGGTCACGCTGTCCTGCGGATTGTTGAACTCGTCTCCCAGCGGAGAAAAACCAGTGATGGTGATGAAGCTGAGCCCGAAGTCGCGCGGATTGGAAGAAAGCTCAGGCAGTCCGACCCGATGATTGACGCTGGTTCCGAAATTCTCCTGAAGCACAGCCGACGCCACCCGGCTGAAAGCGACGCTTACGGAGTTGACCAGCGAAGGCGAAAAAACATGCGTCTCTGAGACCATCGCGTTTTGTCCCCGCCGCAGCACGTCATCGCCGTAACCTGGTATTGCCGAAAACGAAGGCCCGCTGAAAGGCTCGAACAAAGTGCGGTCGGCGAAGCTGTATCGAATGGCCAGTTGAGAATTTTCCGAGAGTTGATGATCGACTCTCGCGTCGAAATGATCGTCACGGTCGCGGAGTGTGGGCGATGATACGAAATTTGCAAACGGGGCGTTTCTATTAGGCGCGGGATAAAGCGCGGCTATGTTGAGGCCCACAGGGTTGATGAAAAAGGATGGAATGGTATTGCCGGGGAACGGTTGTTGTGTGAACGGATTGATGGGCGCGCGGAAGAAACTGCGCGAGAAGTCACCCTGTCTTTCAGCAACCGTAGGCACGTTGGTGATTCGAGTGATTCCTTCGCGGACGCGCGTTCCCTCGTAGTCCGCAAAAAAGAAAGTGTGCTGTTTGATTATCGGCCCTCCAAGCGAAAAGCCGAACTGATTCCTCTGATATTCGGGGTCGCCTTCGTTGCGAGGCGCAAAGAAATTGCGCGCGTCTAAAGCGGCGTTGCGGAAGAACTCGTAAGCGGTTCCGTGAAAGCCGTTCGAGCCTGAGTTCAAAACTACGTTGACCTGCGCCCCGGCGTTTCTGCCGAACGAAGCGTCATAGCTGCTCGTGGCAAGCTCGAATTCGCGGACGGCATCGACGGGCGGTTTGACGCCTATGGTGTTAAGCTTGGGGTCGAGGTTGTAGACTCCATCGAGCAGAAAATTGTTGGAGTCTTCGCGCGCGCCGTTGACGTTGATGGCCACCTCGCCGCGAACCGATGAAGCAGACCCCTGAGCCGATGGCGAGACTCCGGGGACGAGCAGAGAAAGTTCGAAGAAGTTGCGCCCGTCGAGCGGAAGTCCGGTGATCGAGCGATTCTCGATGACCGTTCCCACTGCCGCTGAATCCTTCCTCAGCGATGATGAGCCTGCCGGTACTTCGAGGTCTGCGCCCTTCCCGCCTGCTTCCAGCGTCAGGTCGAGTCGGACTTCCTGATTGACGCTGAGTGTGATCGTCTCGACGCGCCTTGCGAAATTAGTCGCTTCGGTTTCGACGCGGTACTCGCCTGGCGGAAGCGACGAGATGATGAAAGCTCCCTCGTTGGACGTTTTCGCCGTCCTTGCCTGATCGGTTCCGATGTGAATGACCGTTACCGAGGCTCCTTCGATTCGCCCATGATTTGTGTCAGAGACGGTTCCTCGAATCACCGCGCGATGGGTTTGCGCTAAGGCGGGATGTATGAGCAGACAGACAATCAGCGATACAAGAAAAGATTTCGTTTTCACTGCGACCCCTCATTGGTTTTTAGACTCTCTCTCTGTGAGCCACTGGCGCGCGCCGGAACCCCGTGCTCCGGCGAAGCTGGAATAATAACAGGCCGGGAGGCGAGGGCGAAACCTGGCAGGGATAGTCTGGAGTCTGAAGTCAGGAGGTTCGCTTTTCGATGGCACGTTTGGGCCTGTAACGAACGGACTCCAGACTATCGATAGGCTATTTGAATCAGTCGGCGCGGCCTTTGAGAAAATCCAGCACGGCCAGGTTCGACGCTATGGGCTGATCGGTGAAAAACATGTGACTGGCGCGCGGGAGCATCACGAGTTTCGCCCCTGCGATCCTCTCTGAGATCAACTCGCCGTTGCCGGGAGGGACGAGCCGGTCGCTCAACCCGTGAAGGACGAGCGTGGGCGCCACAATCAGTGGCAGCCGGTCGTAGGACTCCCACGCGAAGATGCCGTTGACCTGCGCCAGATAACCCTTGTCGGTCGGATAGGTCTGTTTGCGGATTTCGAAATCTTCTTCTATCCGCTCGCGCGGCGTCGATGGATCGTACACATAAGGAGCCATTGCCCAGAAGGCTTCTTCTGCGGTCATCCGTGCGCGATCCCAGATCAGTTGCACGACTTCCGGCTCTGCGCGAACGGCGTTCTTCCCTCCAAAAGCCGTGCAGCCCAGTATCAGATCGTTGACGCGATGAGGGTAGTTGAGAGCGAATTCCTGAGCGATCATCCCGCCCATCGAGATGCCGAAAATGTGAGCCCTCTCGATCGAAGCGGCGTCGAGCACCGCTGCCGCGTCTGATGCCATAAGCGAAATCGGATATGGGCCGTCAGGCACATCGCTGAGGCCCACGCCGCGATTATCGAACAATATCACTCGATAGTGCTCAGCCAGCACGGGCGCAGTGCGATGCCAGAACCGCGAAGTGTAGCCAAGCCCCATGATGAGCAGCAACGGGTCTCCGCTTCCCTGCTCTTCCCAGTAAATCTGCGCCCCTTCGTTTTGAGTAAAAGCCATAAAGATTCACCCTCGCTCAGATATTCGAAAAGTCGCCGCCGCGCCCCCTGCCCTCCGCAAACCGGGCCGCGCCCTCGCGCGATTCTTCTTCGAGCGGCCTTCGTCCTTCGCTCGCTTCGTTGTGCAGCGCGTCATCGATGCTCATCCCCCACTGGCAGTATGAAGACATGCGATCCGTTCTCAGACAGAGTTGCGGGAAACGCGATATCTCGCGGGCATAATTTTCAGCTTCAAGGCGCGCCTGCCCCGCTGCCACCACTCGATTTGCAAGGCCGAAACTCAGAGCCTCCCGCGCATCGACGGCTCTGCCCGTCAGTATCATATCGAGCGCGCGGCTGTGGCCTATGAGTCGCGGCAATCGCACAGTTCCGCCATCGACCAAAGGCACCCCCCAGCGACGACAGAAGACGCCGAACCGAGCCGTCTCGGAAGCGATGCGGATATCGCACCACAGAGTCAACTCAAGCCCGCCTGCTACGGCATAGCCCTCGACAGCGCAGATGACCGGCTTTGAAAGCAGCATGCGCGTTGGGCCTAAAGGGCCGTCTCCTTGAGGGTCGTAATTCGATTCGGCGCGGCCTACTGTTTTGAGATCGAAGCCCGCGCAGAAATGCTCTCCCTCGCCGCAAAGCACTGCTGCCGTTTGATCCGTGTCGGCTTCGAATTCTTCAAACGCATGTTTGAGCAACTGCGCCGTCTCTGCGTCGACTGCGTTGCGGCATTCCGGGCGATTGATTATCACCGTCGTTATGGAACCGTTCTTTTCGATTTTTATTTTCATACCCGAGCCTCTGCTCACTGGCGAGTGAGCGAATCGATGAGTGTTTGCCTGAGCTTTACGGATTCGGGCCTAAACCATCGCTCGACGAAGTGATGGAGAGTTTCTCTCTCTCTGCGGCTCGCTTCCCCAGCGGTGATTTCGAAGAAACTTCGCTTCATCGCGCCGAAGGCCGTGGCGGGTTTCGAGCAGAGACGCGCGGCCCTTTGCTTAGCTCTCGGAAGAACATCTTCGGGAGCGGTGAGTTCGTGAGCGATGCCGATTTCGAAGGCTTCGCGCGGAGAAAATGTCCTGGCTTCCATCAGCAGTTCCTTCGCGTGACGAAGGCCGAGTCCATCGATTCCCAGACGGAGGAGAGCGGGCGAGAAAACTATGCCGATGTTTATGCCGTTTACCGCGAAACCGTATTTCCCATCAGCCATCACTCGCTCATCGCAGGCGAGCGACATCATCGCCCCGCCTGCGTAAGCGTGTCCCGCGACGGCTGCGACTACGGGCTTTGGCATCTGGCGCAGGCCGTCGAAGAAATCCAGGAAGCGCGAAAAGAAACCCGGCAGCAGGTCGCGAGAATAATGAAAAACTTCCTTCACATCGAACCCTGTAGAAAAGAATCCGGGGCTGCGGCTTGCGATAACCATTCCGCGAACGGCTTCATTTCGCCGGGCTTCATCGAGCGCGGCGTTTAGTTGATCGATCATTTCAGAGTTGATGGCGTTGGCCTTGCCGCGCGCCAGCGTGACGATGAGCAACCCGTTTTCGATTTCACAGTCTATGAGCCGCATCATTTTTTCAGCGATTCGATCAACGCGCGTTTTCCTTCCTCGGCTTCTTTTGAGAACCAATGATCGAGAAACTCTTCGAGCCGAAGGCGGTCGCTTGCAGTGCGGCCTGTGGCTTCGACGAACGATCGCTTGATTGCAGAAAAGGCCGAGGCCGGTTTTTCGCCGAGTCTGCGCGCGTATTCTTTTGCGCGATCAAGCACGGATTCTGCCGCGACCACTTCCCTTGCAAGGCCGATCCTTGCGGCTTCGGTCGGAGAAATGGTCTCTCCTCCCAGCAAAAGCTGGCGGGCGTGGCCGACGCCGACGGCGTCGATTGCTGCACGAATGAGTCCTGAAGGAAGCACGAAGCCGAGGTTGATTTCGTTGAGCGCGTAGACGAAATCGCCTTCGGCAAACACGCGCGCGTCGCACACGAGGGCCAGTATCGCGCCTCCGGCAAAAGCATGCCCCGCGACGGCGGCGATGACCGGCTTGGGCAGTCGAATGATTTTTTCGTAGAGATCGATGAACCGTCCGAAGAACTCTCCCATCCTCTGGCGGTCGTACTCGAAGACTTCGTTGACATCGAAGCCGGTAGAAAAAAACCGGGGGCGGTCGCTGGCAATCACCAGCCCGCGAATGCTTTCGTCCTCTTCGGCGCGCGCGACAGCGCGGGTGAGTTCATCGAGCATATCAGAGTTGATGGCATTGGCCTTGCCGCGCGCCAGCGTCAGGACGGCCGTCTGATCGGTCGCTTCATAATGGATGAATTCCATTCCCTCTCCCAAGAATCGAGGTCGAAAACTTCGATGGTTGAGCGAAAACTTTACCCAATCCCGCCCGGTTTGACTACCCGAGCCGGGCGATGAATCGCTTTTTATGCGTTTGACTTATGTAAAGTTGGCCAATGAATTTTGAATATGGATATTTATATTCAAAGTTGGCTCGAAGGATGCGATGTTCATACCCCGTCGCCAGACATATTGCCCGGTGATCTGGAAAAATTCCGGCATAAGGAATCGCTCGATATCCCTCGCCTCATGATGAGACCTTCTGGCTTGAAGATAATCCCCAGCAGGCATAAGGTTATGTCTCGCTCAAAGGCTTTTTAACTCCAACCATTTCGACGAGGGCGTTATGAAAAACCTCTTCACCAGACATGCGCTTTCGCTGGTCGGGTCAGCGTGCGTCGCTCTGGCGGGCTTTGCCTTTTCAACTCGCGCGCAGTCTCAGCCGCAGATGACTCAGGATAATCCCACTGCGCTGCTTCGCGTGGGGCAGGATCGCACGAAAGCTCTGAAGGTCAACGAAGCCATCTTTCAGGCCGTAGGCTTCAGCAATACTTTCATGGTCGTCACCTCCGAGGGCAACGTCATAATCGATACCTCAATGCCGTTTAATGCCGCTCGACACAAACAATTGCTCAAAGCCGAAAACGCCGGGCCTATAAAATACATCATTCTCACTCACGCGCACGGAGACCATACGGGAGGCGTTTCGTCGTGGAAAGAGACAGGAACCGAGATCATCGCGCAACAGAACCACTCGGAGTTCATGCATTACCAGGCGCGGCTCGCCGGTTTCTACGCTTTGAGAAACGCCGCGCAGTTTTCGCTTCCGGTCCCTCCCGTCCGCGAGTGGGCAGGAAACTACGGCGCATCGATTTCTGCGACCAGACTCTTCGACGATAAATTCGAGTTCAAGCTGGGCGATCTGACATTCGAGATTCTTCACACGCCGGGCGAAACCTACGATCATCTGACGGTCTGGATTCCGAAATACAAAGCCGCTTTCGTGGGCGATAACTTCTATACTTCGTTTCCAAACATCTACACTCTGCGGGGAACACAGCCGCGCTGGGCGCTCGATTACGTCAACTCTTTGAACAAAGTCCTCGCGCTCAAGCCCGAGATACTTCTGCCGAGCCACGGCGAGCCGGTCTACGGCAACGCTGAAATAACCCGACAAGTCACGCGCTATCGAGACGCCATACTCTACGTTCACGATGAAGTGGTGAAAGGAATGAACGCGGGCAAAGACGTCTGGACGCTGATGCGCGAAATCAAGCTGCCGCCTTCGCTCGATGTGGGCGAAAGCTATGGCAAGCTGTCGTGGTCGATCAGAGGCATTTATGAGGGCTATGTCGGATGGTTCGATCTCAACCCGGCGACGATGTATGAAACGCCCGCCTCTTCCGTCTACCCCGACCTTGTGAAGATGGCAGGCGGCGCGGAAGCGGTTGCGAAACTCGCAATCGAGCGCGCGCAATCGCAGCCTGTCGAAGCTCTGCATCTGGCGAGCATCGCTCTTGCAGCAGACGCCAGTAATCGCGCGGCTTTGGAAGCTCGATTGAAAGCCCTCGAACTGTTGCGCGACCGATGCCGCAACAGCAACGAGCGCGGCTGGCTCGATTATTCAATAGCGGAGACGAAGAAGAGAATGAAGTAAGCGACCCCCGCAAGCGTCTGCTGACATCGAAGAACAGCTAAGGTAGAATCAGGCGCGTACGGAGGAAACCATAATGGGTTTGCCACAATCGCAGACTATATACACACTGGCCGAATACCTGGCGCTGGAAGAGAGCGGCGAGGAAAAACTCGAATATCTGGCCGGTCAGGTTTACGCGATGGCTGGCGGCAGTCCGGCTCATAATCAGATTTGTTTCAACCTGTCATCCTGTATTGGGTAGCGGATACTGGGGACGGACTGTCGAGGGTATTCTTCCGATCAGAAAATATGGATCGAGGCGGCCCAGCTTGGCACTTATGCCGATGTAACTCTCGTGTGCGGCGAGCCGCGCTTTCACGAAAAGCACAAAACAGTGCTGCTCAACCCTCGCGTGCTTATCGAAGTTCTTTCACCTTCGGCTGAAGCTTATGATCGCGGAGACAAGTGGACATATTATCAACTCATCCCCTCCCTGACGGATTATGTGCTGGTAGCGCAACACCGCGCGCAGATCGAACATTACGCCCTTGATAGCGACGGTTCCAGGCGATACACAAGCGAGACGAACACAACCAGCGAAGTGGTTATCGCCTCGATCAATTGTCGAGTCCCTTTAGCAGAGGTCTTTGGCCAGATCAAGTTTCCATCCGCGCCATCCCGCCTGCCTATCCAGTCTGAGTGAACAGCCTGCGTTGCCACTGCGCGCTCAGTCCACAGATTCATCGACGACGAGTTTCGCCAGTTGCTCTCGATGAAAATTCGAGTCTCCCAGCATGATCTCTGAAGCCTTCGCGCGCTTGTAGTACAAATGAAGATCGTGCTCCCACGTAAATCCTATTCCGCCATGAACCTGAATCCCTCGATTGCCCACTTCGCGCGCGGCGTCCGAGCAGTAAGCCTTCGCTATCGAAACCGCGTGTCTCGCATGCGCGTCGCCCTCCGATACGCACCACGCCGCGTAGTAAACCGCAGACCGCGCGCTTTCAGTCATCACCAGCATGTCGGCGCACTGATGCTGAACCGCCTGGTATGAACCTATCGGACGACCGAACTGCTGTCGAGTCTTGGCGTATTCGACAGCGGTGTCCAGAGTCCACTGCATTCCGCCGACCATTTCGGCAGCCAGAGCCACTGTTGCGATGGCTGTGGCATGATCGATTGCTTCGAGCAGGCGACCGGAGGCATCGAGAGCTTCAGAGGCGGGAACGAGTACGCCTTCGAATTCTACAGAGTAAAGTTTTCGCGTCGGATCGATCCCCGAAGACGGGCTGACGCTCAACCCCTGCGCGCCCTGCTTGACGGGAAGGACGACCAGATCCGACCCCGCGCGCGCCACGCACAAAATCACATCGGCGACTGCCGCGTCAGTGACCAACTCCTTGCGGCCAGTCAATCGATAGCCGTTCCCTTCCCTTTCGGCGCGCAAGCCGACGGCCAGCGCGTCCCAGTCGGCGGAGGATTCGAGAAGGGCTACGGTCGCTTTCATCTCGCCAGATGAAATCCGTTCGAGGTATCTGGCTTTCTGCTCCTCGCTCCCTGCCGCTTCGATCAAGGCCGAGGCCCACAGCGTCGAGATGAATGGTCCAGGCAGGCAGGCTCTTCCCATCTCTTCACACACGACGGCCAGATCGACGAGGCTCAACGCAAGTCCGCCGAATTCTTCCGGGGCCATCAAACCCGTCCAACCCTGATCGGCGATGGTTTTCCATAGTCCGTCGTCGAAAGCCGTTTCGGTTTCCATCAACGCCCGCACCTTTTGAGCCGGGCAAGCGCGCCCGAGCAGCGTGCGCGCCGATTCCTGCAACATTCTTTGCGCTTTTGTCAGATCAAAATCCATAAGTTGTCCGTTGTCAGTTGTCAGTTGTCAGTCCGATAGCAACGAACGACTGACAACTGACGAAATCAATAACTCTTTGGGAGACCGAGCACGCGCTCGGCCAGGATGTTGCGTTGTATTTCGCTCGTGCCCGCTTCTATCGTGTTTCCGCGCGTGCGCAGATATCCGTAGACCCAGCGGTTGTCGTCAAGCGAAGTAAGCTGGCCCCAGGGGCCGAGCGTTTCCATTGCGATCTGCTGGAATCGCTGGTTGAACTCGCTCCAGTAAATCTTCGATATCGACCCTTCCGGGCCTGGCACATGCGTCTTTGCCAGCTTGCTCAACGCGCGGTTGGTGTTGAGCTTGAAGATTTCCAGTTCGAGATAAGCCTGAGCGAGCTTCTGACGGATCACCGGGTCTTCAGTCGCCGGACGGCTGAAGCGCGTAACCTGTTTGGCTCGCGCGATCAGAGCTTCGAAGTTGCGCTTGTAGGCGACGTAGATGGCCGATCCCAGGTTGGCGCGCTCGTTCATCAGAGTGGTGATGGCCGTCGTCCATCCTTCATTCACTTTTCCGAGCACGTTGGCGACAGGCACGCGGACGTTGGTGAAGAAGACCTCATTAAATCCCGACTCGCCGGTCATCTGTCTGAGCGGCCGAACCGACACTCCCTCGCTGTGCATATCGACGAGCAGCGCGGTTATGCCTTTGTGCTTCGCGGCGCCGGGGTCTGTGCGAACCAGCAGCAGTATCCAGTCGGAAAAGTGCGCGAGGCTGGTCCAGATTTTCTGGCCGTTGATTATGAAATCATCTCCGTCGAGTATGGCCTTCGTGCCGAGGGCGGCGACATCGCTCCCGGCGTTGGGTTCGGAAAAGCCCTGACACCAGATTTCATCGGCTGAAAGAATGCGGGGGAGGAATCGCTTCTTCTGCTCTTCAGTCCCGTGATGGATGATCGTCGGCCCGATGAGCGCGAGACCCAGACCGTTGACCAGCATCGGAGCTGAGGCGCGCGCCCACTCTTCCTGAAAGATCGCCTGCTGAATGACAGAGGCTCCGCGCCCGCCGAATTCCCTGGGCCATGAAATGCCAGCCCATCCGGCCTCGAAAACTTTTTTCTGCCAGTCACGCAGGTAGTCGAAATAAGCGCGCGATTCCTCTTCGCTCTCAGACTTCCCTTCCCAGAGCCGAGGCACGTTGGGCACAAGCCACGCCCTTAGCTCATCGCGGAACTCTTTCTCTTCAGGTGTAAGATTCAAGTCCATAAATTCTCTCCATAGTCAGTTGTCCGTCGTCGGTGGTCAGTGGTCAGTGGTCAGTGGTCAGTGGTCAGTATATCGATCACCTCTTCACCCTTGCCCCCCTGCTCCCTTGCTCCCCTGCTCCCCTGCACCTCATCACCTCTTCACTACTTCATCGCTCACCGCTTCCCATAGAAGTTCAGCGACATCCATCACCTTGACATCGCGGTCGCCCCGGCGGGCATTGATGCCGTCTTCGAGCATCGTCATACAGAACGGGCATCCTACGGCCACTCTTTCGGCATTGGTTTCGAGCAACTGGCCTGCGCGCACACTGTTGACCCGCTTGTCAGCAGGCTCTTCGATGAAGCTCATTCCGCCGCCGCCGCCGCAGCAAAAACTGTTCTCGCGGCTCTGACCGGCTTCGACCTGCGACGTCGAGGAGATTTGCACAAGCCGGCGAGGCGCGTCGTACACTCCGTTATGTCGACCAAGATAACACGGATCGTGAAAGGCAACTCTCTTATCCGACTTCGACTGCGGCTTGAGTCTTCCTTCGTCAACCAGACGGGAGAGGAACTGGCTGTGATGATAGACCTCGAAGTCGCCGCCGAACTGGGGATATTCGTTTTTGAAAGTGTTGAAACAATGTGGGCAGGCAGTGACGATTTTTTTGACGCCCGCGCGCTTGAGCTTCGCGGTGTTCTCTTCAGCCAGAGATTGAAACAGAAACTCGTTGCCTATGCGCCGGGCCGGGTCGCCGGTGCATTTCTCTTCTCTGCCCAGGACGGCGAACTTCACATCGGCCTTCTGAAGCAGTTGCGCCGTCGCCCGAGTTACCCGTGTATTGCGTTCTATCAACGCGCCGCCACACCCTACCCACAACAACACCTCGGCGTCGCGCGCCTCATCCGGTGTTTTGACATCGAGTCCTTCGGCCCAGTCCATTCGCGTCAGGGATGTACCCCGGAACGGATGGCCGCGAGTCTCGATGGAAGTCACGGCCTCGGCCATCGTGTCCGGGAAGTCGGCTTCTTCCATCACCAGAAAGCGACGCATATCGACTATCTTGGGCATCTGCTCGATGAACACAGGGCAGGCTTCCATGCAGGCGGCGCAGGTCGTGCAGGCCCAAAGAGCTTCGGGGCTTGTCGAAGCGAGGGCGCCGATGATGGCCGGGGGTTTCGTTTCGGCTGACGAGCCATTGCCGAAGGCCGCGACTTCATTCGAATGCATAAATCGCTGAAGGTCGAGAATGATATCGCGCGGCGAGAGCGACTTGCCTGTCGTGTTTGCCGGGCAGACTGAAGTGCAGCGACCGCATTCTGTGCAGGCATCGAAGTCGGCCAGGTCTTTCCATGTGAAGGCGGCAAGCGAGTTGACGCCGAGCGTTTCCGCCCGCTCGAAATCTATCTTCCTGAGCGAGGCTCCGACAGGCGTAAGCGACGACGTGTAGATATTGAACGGAGAGAGAGCGACGTGCGCCATCTTGGTGTAAGGCGACCAGGCGATGAAACCGAGAACGAGGATTGAGTGAGTCCACCACGCAATGGCGTGAGAAGTTCGAAGAGCAGAATCGCTCATGCCAGCCGAGGCGAGGGCGATGAGAGAACCGAACGGCGACCACGCGCCCCAGGGATCATTGGTTGCGGCTATGCGCCAGCCTTCGACAAGAAATCCGGTCAGCGCCATCAAAAAGAGGGCTGCGAGGATCAGTGATGCCTCATCGGTGTAGACCAGTATTCGCGGCCTTTGAACGAAGCGGCGAAAAGCGGCGATGGCGATGCCGACTAAAGTGAGCGCGCCGAATACATCGACGATGAAGGATTGAAAGTAGAGGTAAAACCTGCCGCGCATTACTGGCAGGTTGAAATCTTCATGGATGAAAACTATGGTGGTCGCAAGCGTCAGGATGATGAAGCCTGTGTAGATGAGCGTGTGAAAAATCCCTGCGCTGGTGTCGCGGTTGGTGCGACGTTGGGCGAGAGCATACTTGATGAGCAGTTTTATTCTCTCAGCAGGGCGATCGAATCGGTCAATCGGAAGCCCCCGACGCCAGACTCTAACGCGGCGGTAAAGTCCGTAGGTGGCGATGACGACTGAGAGGGCGAAGAGAGTGTAGAGCGCCCAGACGTGAGCGATGTTCCAGAAAACCTCTCTTGTCGCTTCGGAGTTGTTCATTTTTGAAGGGCGGCCAGACGCGCGCGCAGCAGAGGGACGACCCGCGCGTAGTCCTCGACTATCCCGAACCGACATCGTTTGAAGATAGGCGCGTCCGGATCGATATTGATCGCGGCGACGACCTTCGCGTCAGAGATTCCGGCAAGGTGCTGGCTGGCGCCCGAAATGGCGATGGCGATGTAAAGCCCCGGAGCCACTTTCTTGCCCGTCTGCCCGACCTGCCACGAAGGAGGAACCCATCCGGCATCGCAGGCGGCCCGCGACGCCGCCATCTGCGCGCCCAGAGCGTCGGCCAGCAATTGCAGTTCCTTGAAAGGCTCCGGTCCTCCGAGCCCTCGTCCGCCTGAGATGATTATCTGCGCGTCTTCTAATCTGACTTCGCCTGATGATTCCGCTTTGCGCTCGACGAGCTTTGTCGAAACATCGGCTCTCAGATGGAGCGAAACCTTTTGAGTCTGACAGGGATTTTCACCTGCGCCAACGGCAACTGAGAAGGCGCGCGCTCTGAGCCACAATATGGCAGGAGACCGCTTGAGTTCTATAGCGGCTGTGGCTTTCCCTCCGTAAACGCTGCGCGCGGCTTTGATCCTCTCGCCGCTGAAACTTATCTCCACGACATCGCCGACGCAACTTCCGCCCAGCCTGTGGGCAAGCCTAGGGGCAAGCTCCTGGCTGTAGGTGTCGTTTCCCAGAAGTATGACATCGGCTGAACCTTCCCGACACAGCGAGACGAGCGCGTCGAGATAAGTTTCGGGTTGATAGTTTTCGAGTTCAGACTGATCGGCGAGAAGCACTTCATCGGAGACTTGGGCGACCGGCGAGAGAGCATCATCGGCGACAGGGCCGATTATGATGGCGCGCAGATGAGACCCGCGCGAGTCAGCCAGTCGCCGCCCTTCGCCCAACAAACCCTGAGCCGAGCGATCAAACCCATTGGCTCCAAATATTATTGCGATAACATTGCCCATTATGTTCGTAGTCAGTGGTCAGAAGAAGAATGCGGAGTGCGGAATAAAATGAAAATCCGGCTCGAATCTATTCCGCATTCTACATTCCGCATTCAGCATTTTCCCTGCTCCCCTGCTCCCTTTCACACCCGGCGGGTCACTTCGGCTATGCGGCGGGCCAGTTCATCGACCTTCTCTTCGACCGTATCGCCGCTGACGAATTCGCACTGCGTTTCTCCTGCCGGTATGAACAGGTCTGCGACTTCGTAATAAGAATTTCCCCGCCGGATTTCACCCGCATCCAGTTCCAGTTCGTCGAGCGTCCACCTGGTTATA
>CAZPQE010000051.1:0-20641 GCA_964588615.1 uncultured Clostridia bacterium
GCGCCGTCTTTGCCTCGGATCGCGCTGATCGAGTTGCCTGAAAGATCGTTGCACACGCGCGGCAGCTTGATCTCCGTCGCGCGCGCAGAGAGATGCTTCATCACGCGGTTTTGCAGATCGAGCAGGTCTCGCTGCTCGGTGTGGTTGGCTATCTTGAGCACCAACTCGTGCCCGTCGTCGGTTTTGAGGTGAAAATTCTGATCGCGCTCGCTGGGCAGAGCGCGCGCTTCGCCCTGAAGTCCGTAGTACTGGAGCGCGAGACGCAAGGCGTCCTGCTCGGTGAATTCCGGGTACTGGTATCTGACACTGACCATATAAAAGCTCACGGGAAAAATTTATGAAGAGACAAACTGCGCTTCACTTTTGATCCGGCTGATCTTTTCCGAATCGGTTGTCATGCGCAGGTATTCCGACGGGCGCAGCGCGCGGCCCATAAAAACCCGCTCGTTGCGATAGCGCGCAGGGCTTTCGACACTGACAAACCCTGTGACATGAACTTCGCGCGCGCCGCTTTCGGTAACGACGCGCCGGATATTTCTTTCGTTGATCCCGCCGCCCGGAAGTATGATCGTTCTCCCGTCAGCGCGTCGGACGAGCTCGGCTATCAGATCGATTCCTTCGAGGGCCGAAGCCTCCTGACCTGAAGTAAGCACGCGATCTATGCCGAGAGCGATCAAGTCTTCGAGCGATTGACAGGGGTCGCGCACAAGATCGAACGCGCGATGAAAGGTCACGCTCATCGGACGCGCTATTTCGATCAACTCTCGCGTCCTCTCAATATCGATGTCGCCTTCCGGGGTGAGTATGCCTGTGACGATTCCGTCGGCGCCGCTTTCTCCGGCTATGCGGATGTCGCGTTTCATCACTTCCATCTCGATCTCTGAATAGCAGAAATCTCCTCCGCGCGGGCGGATGATGACGTGGAGTTTTACGTCCGTGCTGCGGCGGGCTATCTCTATCGCGCCGGCGCTCGGAGTCGTCCCGCCCTCGAAGAGGTTGTCGCACAATTCGACGCGGTCGGCTCCGCCGCCTTCTGCCGCGAGGACGGATTCGACCGAGTCGCAGCAGACTTCTATAGCCACTGTTTGCTGTGTTGTCATCTCTTCAGCCTCGGCTTGATGATTATAGCCATCTGAAGCATTATTGCTACTCGCAAAACAATCCAACCCGGACGGAGGATTCTAGTCATGAAATGGAGACACTGCTCTTCGATCATCGTCATTGCGGTTTTTGTCTGCTCGCTGAGTTTTTCGACGAGCGCGCAATCTTCTTATCAGCCGACGGCGGCCAATCTGGAATCGCGGCGCTGGTTTCAGGATGCGAAGTTCGGATTGTTCATTCACTGGGGCATCTACAGTGTGATGAGCGACGGCGAGTGGGTGATGAACAACAAAAAAATCCCCATCAGCGAATATGAGAAACTGACTGCTCGATTCAACCCCACAGAGTTCGACGCCGCCGAGTGGGTCGCTCTGGTGAAAGCCGCCGGGATGAAATACATCACCATAACATCGAAGCATCACGACGGCTTCGCCATGTACGATTCGAAAGTGTCCGACTACGACATAGTCGACCGCACGCCTTATAAAAAGGATGTTCTCAAGATGCTGGCCGACGAATGTCACCGGCAGGGCGTCAAGCTGTTTTTCTATCACTCGCAACTCGACTGGCATCATCCTGATTATTTTCCGCGCGGGAACACCGGAGTCGGTTACACGGGCCGCCCCGAAAGCGGCAACTGGCAGGCATATCTCGATTACATGGATGCTCAACTCAAAGAGTTGCTGACCGGCTACGGGCCGATAGGCGGTATATGGTTCGACGGGATGTGGGACAAAAAAGGCGCTGACTGGCGGATCGAGCGCACCTACAAACTCATACACGATCTCCAGCCGCAGGCGCTCGTAGGATCGAATCATCATCTGCGCCCGTTTGCCGGCGAGGATTTTCAGATGTTCGAAAAAGACCTGCCGGGCAAAAAAACTCAGGGGTTCAATCAGGAGCAGGAGATAGGCGATCTGCCGGTTGAAACCTGCGAGACGATGAACAATTCGTGGGGCTACAACGCCTCAGATAAGAGATTCAAAAGCACGCGCGCATTGATTCACTATCTGGCGCGCGCCGCCGGTTACAACGCCAACTTCCTGCTCAACGTCGGCCCGATGCCCAACGGCAAAATCCAGCCTGAGTTCGTCGAGCGGCTCCGCGAGATGGGCGGCTGGCTGTCGCGCTATGGAGAGAGCGTCTACGGCACGCGAGGAGGGCCGCTTGAGCCGCGCCCGTGGGGAGCGATGACGCAAAAGGGCAACAAGATTTATCTGCACATACTCGACTGGCCCGACGAGGCGCTGGCCCTGCCGCGTTTCGACCGGCGGGTCAAATCGGCGAGATTCCTCAAGGACGGCAGCCGCGCCACATTCATCGAGAATGATTTTTCTTTTTTGATTCGCATACCCAAAAGCGTCGTCGATGAATATGACACGGTGGTCGAACTCGAAATGGCCGCGCGCTGATTTCGCGCGGGCTGTGACGGCAGACACGATTCCTTGACTTTGATCTTTTCGCTGTGTTATACCCACGCCGATCACAAGTCGCAGGATAATCAGGGAGCGGGGTCTGGCCAGCAGTTGATTCGTTCCTCCGCTTCCGGGCCGCTTCACAGCCTATTCCATCATTTCGCTCTTTACATTGCCCTGAGCAGTCGCCTCGGTTGGTGGGGGATCGAATGAGACTCAAACTCGCAATCGTTGCTTTTTATGGGGTGGCGCTTCTTGCGTCAGCCGTCTGGTCAGCCAGAGCGTTTTCATTTTCGGATGAGAGCCAGGAGGCGCAGCGGGTCGCTATCCGCTTCGATGTCACAGGAAGACGCGGGCTGGTGCTGTTCGATCATAAAAAGCACGAAGCTCTGATCAACCCTTACCCGGACTTCAAGCACAAAGCGCCGGAAGGCGTCGCCTGCATCGGATGCCATCACACCGTCACTGAAGTGACCGACCTGGCGCAGTTTCAAAAATGCTCCGACTGTCACAAAGAAGATGCCAATCCGCGCAACCCTGATGACGGCGAAGGCTATGATCTCAATTCCCGCGAGGTGTTTCATCGCCTCTGCATAAGCTGCCATCGCTCGCAACCCGACACCACTTCCAACGAGCGATTGCAAAACGTCCGCTTCGACAAGTGCGGCCAGTGTCACATACTGGAAAGAAAAGGCGAGACGGGGCCGGTGGCCGAGCGCAAGGACGATCACGCCCCTGCCCAGGACTCGCCTGACGGATTGCTCGCGCCCAGGATCAGAACCGCGTCGAGCGAGATATTCAAAGTGCCTATCGATAATCCTCTTGGCTACGAAGGCCCCTCGCGCATCCATCAACCCGACCAGACGACCGGCGATTATGTCTCCGTCACCGACCGCTGGCGCATAGGCTTTCCGCGTCATCCGCGCTTCAAGCGGGGTCAGTGGTATAACCCTTACAATCAGAATTTCCTCAAGGGCGATTATCCTTTTTACAAGCAGCACAACTTCCTGGTGGTCACTCTCGAAAGCGAATCTTTAGTAGTCGCGCGTCGCATTCCCGTCGGGGCTCCCGTGCCGACGCAGCGGCCCGATTCCGCCGAGTTCTTCGGGCGCGGAGGGCAACTGTTCACCCGCCAGAATTTCGTCGCCTCCATCGAATACTTTCACGGAGACACATCGTTCAAGCCCGTCGATTATCGCTTCCGGTTCACGCCCAATTTCAACATCAACTATCTCAACACTCAGGAAAACGTGCTGGTCAACATCGATCCGCGTCGCGGGGCGAATCGTCTGGACGGCTATGTGGGGTTTCAGGAACTCTTCGGCGAATTCCGAATAGGCGACACCACAAGATTGATTCCGTTCCTTCGCGGCGATGGGAGCAAGGACGGCAAGAGTCCTTTTTATGATGTGACTTTCTTTCGCGCGGGCGTCCAGCAGTTCAACAGCGATTTTCGCGGGTTCATCTTCAACGACTTCAACCTCGGAGCCAGAATCTTCGGCCAGGCCGCAAACAATCGCTACAACTTTAACGCCGCCTATTTCTACATGCTGGAGAAGGACACCAACAGCGAATTAAACACCAGAGTCAACCTCGGAGAGTTCCGCGATCAGGCTATCTTCATAGCCAACCTCTATCGACAGGACACGAAGTGGAAGGGCTACACCACGCAGTTCAGTTTCCATTTCAACAATGACCGACCGAGTCGTCACTTCGATGAAAACGATTTTCCCGTGCGCCCCGCGCTCATAGGAACCGCTCGACCGCACGGCATCAAGGCTTACTACCTGGGATTCACCGGTGACGGACACATCAATCGATTGAACATCAACCACGCTTTCTATCAGGCGTTGGGCCACGACACTGAAAACCCGATAGCAGGACGACGTGTAGATATCAACGCGCAGATGGCCGCCGCCGAACTTTCCGTAGACCGCGACTGGCTGCGCTTCAAGGGATCGCTCTTCTTCGCTTCTGGCGACAGAAAGCCGAGCGACAAGACCGCCACCGGATTCGATTCGATACTCGACTTCCCTGAGTTTTCAGGCGGGCCGAACAGCTTCTGGGTCAGCCAGCCGATACCGCTCGTCTCGACCGGGGTGCTGCTGACCACTCCCGGAAGCCTGCTTCCGAACCTGCGCAGCAGCAAGATCGAGGGCCAGGCCAACTTCGTCAATCCGGGCATATTCATTTACAACGCCGGGGTCGAAGCTGAGCTCACGCCCAAGCTGCGCGGAATACTGAATCTGAATTACCTGCATTTCCATCGCACCGAGTCGCTGGAAAAAATCTACGGGCAGGTGGGCATTCGAAAAGACATAGGGCTGGACTATGGCGTTGGATTTCTCTATCGCCCGCACCTGAACGAAAACATCATCATCGCCGGCGGGTTCAACTCTCTGCTGCCCGGGACGGGATTCAAAGACATTTTCAGTTCCAACTGTTCGGGCGTTGGCTGCGGGTTCGATACCAAAACGCTCCTTTCGGCTTATGTGAAGTTGAAGTTCACTTATTAGGTGACAGGGAACAGGCGGGAGGAAACAGTTGAGAGGCGATCAGGATTTATTTTGCACACTACTTCCCCGGCTCCCTGTCCCCTGTTCTCTGACCGAGAGATGGTTATGAAAAAGAAACGCGCGCTCAAGCTCTTTTTGATCGTTGCAGCGGTTTGTTTCTATGGGTTCGTCAGTCTGGCCGACACCAGGAAGACTGAGCAACCGGCTAAAGAATCCGCGCAGGAAACCAAGATGTGGGGACTGAGCGCCGAAGAAGCCGCGCGCCGCAGCCTCGGGTGCAACGACTGCCACACAGGCATAGAAGACATGCATGGAGGAGTGGTCAACCTCGGCTGCACGGATTGCCACGGGGGAGACGCCGGCGTGCGCGCGCAGGGGCTGGAAAAAGGATCGTCGGCTTACGAAGACGCCAAAAAGAAATCGCACGTTCAACCCCGACGGCCCGATGCGTGGAAGAACTCGGCAAACCCTGAGCGCACCGGACCTCTCATTCTAAAAGAAAGCCCGGAATTCATTCGCTTCGTCAATCCAGGCGATCTGCGTGTGGCCCACCTCAGTTGCGGAACTTCAGGATGTCACACGGGCGATGTGCATGACGTGAACTCCAGCATGATGACTACCGGGGCGATGCTCTGGGGCGCGGCCCTCTACAACAACGGCACGACCGTCTTCAAGAACTATCGCTTCGGCGAAAGCTATGACCCCGAAGGAAACCCGCGCAGGTTGCAATCCGTCCCGCAGCCCACACAGGAAGAAACTCAGAAGAAAGGATGGCTGCCCTACATCCAGCCGCTTCAGCGATGGGAGATTTCTCAGATGGGAAACATCCTTCGCACCTTCGAGCGCGGCGGGCGCAAAGCGGCTGAGATAGGAAACCCCATCCCTGAAGAAGTGCCCGGAAAACCCACGCAGAACCTTCTGAGCTTTCGCGGGCTGGGCACGCTGCTTACGACCGATCCGGTTTTTCTCGGCTTGCAGAAGACCCGACTGCTCGATCCCATGCTCTCCTTTATGGGGACAAACGATCAGCCGGGCGATTATCGCTCATCGGGCTGCACCGCCTGCCACGTTGTCTATGCCAACGACCGCGATCCGTATCACGCGGGGCCTTTCGCCAAATTCGGCCACACGGGACTCAGCAAGACTGCCGACCCGACCATTCCGAAAGACGAGCCGGGACATCCCATAAAACATCAGTTCACGCGGGCCATTCCGTCGAGCCAGTGCGTCACCTGCCACATGCACCCCGGCACGCTCGTTTTGATGACTTACTACGGCACGATGTGGTGGGACCTGGAAACCGACGGCGATCAGATGTACCCCAAAGAGCACAAGAAACTCAGCCCCGAACAACAGCGCCAGATTCTGCTGCGCAATCCCGAAGAATCGTCGCTCAGGGGGAAATGGGGCGAGGTCGACTTTCTCCGTAAGCTGAGAGACGAGGTAAACCCCAGGCTCAAGCACAATCAGTTCGCCGATTTCACCGGGCACGGCTGGGTCTTCAAAAACATCTTCAAGCGGGACCGCAAGGGCAATCTGCTCGACGCCGATGGCGGCATAGTGCAGAACGCCACCGCCGAAATGCTGCGCAAGGCGGTCGAAGACCCTGTGGATGAAAATGCGAAGGGGCTGCCCGTCCACCTCAAGGACATTCATATAGAAAAGGGTATGCACTGCGTCGATTGTCACTTCAAGCAGGACAATCACGGCAACAGCAAACTCTATGGCGAGGTGCGAAACGCAATCGAAATCGACTGCGTCGATTGTCACGGCACTGTGACGAAACGAGCCGACCCGACTTCGCGCGATGCCCGCACTACGGCGGCAGCGGGCGGCAACCGCATGCTCGAATATCGCTATGTCGCGCCCGAAGGCACTGACCGCGCAAGAAAGAAAGACCGCTTCTTCAAAGACGCGCAGGGAAAATTGTTTCAGCGATCAGCCGTCGAAGCCAACAAAGTGTGGGAAGTCAAACAAGTCGCCGACATCGTGAACCCGTCTTCGGACGATTACAACGAGAAAGCCGCGCTCGCAAAAACCGTTATGAAAGATGGAAAGACGTGGGGCGACGCGCAGGCGGGCGAAGACAAATTCGCGCACGCCAACAGCCGTATGACCTGCTACACCTGCCATCTTTCCTGGACGCCAAGCTGCTTCGGCTGTCACCTGAAGATGAAAGCCAACGAGCAGAAGGAGATGCTTCACAACGAAGGCGAAGACAATCTGCGCAACTGGACTTCGTACAATTTCCAGACCCTCCGCGATGAAGTCTTCCTGCTGGGCAAGGACGGCACGGTCACGGGTCGGCGATTTGCGCCCGTTCGTTCAGCCTGCGCAGTTCTTGTGAGCTCGCAGAACGCGCTTCGTGAATGGATTTACTCGCAGCAGCAGACTATCTCAGCCGAGGGCTACAGCGGTCAGGCGTTCAGTTCTCACTTCCCGCACACCGTCCGCACTCGCGAAACCAAAGGCTGCACGGATTGCCACCTCTCGGAAAACAACGACAACAACGCTTATCTGGCGATGACCCTGATGCAGGGCACGAACTTCTACAACTGGATAGGCCGATTCGTTTACGTCGCGCTGGGAGAAGAAGGCTACGCGGCGGTCGTCGTTACTGAAAGAGACGAACCGCAGGCGGTCATCGGCAGCTATCTGCACAAGGTGGCGTTTCCCGAAGAGTACGAAAAGCACAAAGAGAATCACGAAGAGTTGAAAGAGTTCTACGAACATCCGGGCAACGACATAACGGTGGGGTTGATGCCGTTTCGAAATCATCATACCGAGGTGCGCAGCCTGCAACTGCGGGGCGAGTACTTGTATGCCGCGTGCGGCAAGGGCGGGTTCAGGATTTACGACGTGGCCAACATCGATCAGAAAGGGTTTTCCGAAAGGATGACCACCGCGCCGTTTTCTCCCTGGGGACAGCGGTTCTATGTGAAGTCGAAGGACGCGACGGCAATTGCTTCGCCCACCACGCTCGGCGTAGACCCGACGGCCACGCTCGCTGAGGTTCTCAATATGAAAGGGCCGAACGGCTTGCGCCGCCAGTACCTTCCTGAAAACGAAGAGGGGCTTTATCGAGACGACAAGCAGATGATCCCCGCTGTCTACGGCTTCCTCTACGGCACGGACAGCGAGGAAGGCTTGATCGTGATCGGCAACGAGCTTACCGAAAAGAAAAACGGGCCGGGCGTGGCCACTCTTCTCGACGGCGACCCGACCAATAATTTCATCGAGCGCGCGCTTGCGTTCAACCCCGACGGAAAGCTCAAAGGGGCGAACAACATCGTCGTCGCAGGACTCAAGGCTTATGTCACCTGTGATCGCGGGCTGGTGATAATCGATCTCACCGATCCGCTCAAGCCCCGAATCACAGGCGAAATCGGCGAGCCGTTTTTGAAGAAGCCGCGAGCCGTGCAGGTTCAGTTCCGCTACGCTTTCGTCTGCGACGCGGAAGGCGTGAAAGTTATCGATGTGACCGACCCCGACCGCGCGCGCCCGGTCGAAGGCGCAGTGGTGAGGCTCGAAGATGCGCGCGCGATTTATCCGGTGCGCACTTACGCTTATGTCGCAGGAGGCAAGCAGGGGCTTGTCATCCTCGACATCGAGAACCCGGAAAAGCCGCGACTCGATCAGGTCTACAACGCCGAGGGGAAGATCAACGACTCTCACGACGTGAAAGTTGGGATAACCAACACCAGCCTGTTCGCCTACATCGCCGACGGTCACAACGGGCTGCGGGTGGTGCAGTTGATTTCGCCTGAAGAGGGGCAGGGCGGATACGGATTCAGCCCGCGCCCGACGCCCCATCTGGTGGCGACGTTTCATTCGCACTCTCCGGCGCTTGCGGTCTCGGAAGGCATAGACCGCGACCGGGCGATAGATGAGAGCGGCAATCAACTCACGGTGTTCGGGCGACGGGGCGCGCGCCCGCTCAATCTGGCCGAGATGCAGCGGATGTACATGAAGAACGGTCAACTGTGGCGCGTGCCTGAAATCCGCGACAACAACAAGAAAGAAAACCGCGATGTGAGAAGATTCTTCGGGCCGCCCAAAACATTGAACGCTGCCGGGCAGGGCGAGGCCAGAGAGGAACCAAAAGCGGAGGAGAAAAAATCCGAAGGGGCAAAAGCTCCGCCCGACCCTCTCAGTCTGGCTCCTCTCTCACTGCCTCTCGCCCTGGCGTTGTTGAGGTTGCGGAGGAAGAGGTAACTGCGGACAGGCGTAATCGGAAAGTTTGCGCTAACGACGATGAGGATTCAGATGAAACTGAAACGGACGATTGTTGCTGTGTACGCGCTTGCGCTGATTGGGTCTGCGACGGTCGCAGCGTCGCTTGCCACTCAGGGAATCGATATCGTCATGCTCAACAACAAGGGCGCGCGCACCTACGGGCCTGTCCGGTTCGATCATCGTCAGCATGCCAAACGCATCAACCCTGATCCCGAATGGCCTTATCAGGCCAAAGCGGGCGCGGCCTGTTCGGGCTGTCATCATTCGATCAATAACGTGGGCATACCGCAATTGTGGAAATGCACCGTCTGCCATCAGGACGAAGGAAAGGGGGACGGCAAATATCCGAGCCGCAAGTACCCCAACTGCGATCAGGGAGGGAACCCGAAAAACAAGGACTGCGACGAGGTGTTCTTCGAGCGCGCTTTTCATGACAGTTGCATCGGATGCCACAGGGCGGAAATAGATCGCGGCAAAGACCCGGCGAAAACGCCCGTCACCTGCACCGGATGCCACATGCCAAAAGCGCAGTGAGAGCGGCCAAGGAGGATTAGGTTGTGACGGGAGTAAAAAAGAGCATACTTGCTTTCACCTGTTTCCTGATTGCGGGAATCCTGGGATCAACCCGGTCTGCCGCGCGCCCGGAGGCATTCCCCACTTTTCAAAGCGCGAAAGAAAGCGCCTCCTTCCCGCACGACGGAAAAAAACACCGTGAGCTCGACTGTTCCAACTGTCATTCGGTTTCAAGAGCGCAGCCCGACGTGAGAGATTTCCCCGGTCACAAGGCATGCATTTCATGTCACAACTTCGCCGAGATGGTTTTCGTCAAACCAATCTTTTGCGTCGTCTGTCACAACGGGAGGCCGACCTCGAAATCGCAGCCCGCGCTGTTTTCATTTCCCAAGCCGCGAGTGCCTACGGATTTCGGCATAGGGTTTTCTCACGTCTCGCATCGCCGCACTCTCCCCTCCGATATCGAAATCGAAAAGGTCGCGGCCTCGTCCGATCAGTCGCAATACACCAGGGGACAGGGAGTCAAATGCACCGATTGCCACAAGCTGATCTCACCGCCGCGGCAGGGGCAGGAAATGACTATCGAAAAAGGGCATTCGACCTGCTTCGTCTGTCACGGGGCTGTCCCTTCGGGCGGGCGAAGAAAACCGGCCAGAGAATTCCCTTATATGAACGATTGCGCTCAGTGTCACAGGCTGGGCGGCACAGGCTCTCCGCATCTTTTCGGCATAGTGAAGGGATTTCATCACGTCGATCACGATTACGACATCAGGCCCATAAGGAAAAAGGATTATGTGATAGCGAAGGCAACTGATCGTTTATGCTCGGAGTGCCATAAATCGGTCGAGACGGCTGAAAGTTTGTCGGCCATCAGGCTGCCTGATTCGCGCTACTGCGGCGAATGTCACAACGGCAGGATCGGATTGCCCGACCCTCTGGCGCAGGATGTGTTGAACAGTCTCAGACGGTAGCGCACGAGAGGCGACATGAGAAACGATATAAGAAAGACGCTGAAATTTGCGGTCGCGCTCGCGGCGGTGATTCTCATCGCCGTCGCGATGGCCTGCCGCGATTCCGGCGGCGCGCGAAACGCCAGAACCACGAACGCGAACTCTCAAGCCGCGCCGCCCGAACTCACTCCCGTCGGCACAGCGATTCTCGATCCGGCTGAAACCAAAACCCTGCTTACACTGTCGCCGTTCAATCACAACCGGCCCGAACACAAGAAACAGGCGTGCGTGCTGTGCCACAAGCGGACCAACGAGCAGACCTCGGCGCCGGTCTTTCCCGGTCACGACGCCTGCGACCGCTGCCATATAGAAATACTGACTCCGACCACTCAGTCGCAGAGCCGATTGTGCGAATCGTGTCACGCGCCTGGGGCAATAGAGTTGATGCCTCAGACGAAGTTCGCCGATTTCACCCGGCGGCTGCGACAGTTCGGCATACGGGGGACGGTCAAAGAGAAAAAAGGTTTCTCGCACAAGGCGCACATGGACCCATCGAAAATGCCTGCCGGGACCGAACCCGCCAGATGCAACACCTGTCATCAGGTGACGGGGCCGAGCGCGTCCATGCCGAGCCATCCGCAGTGCTACAGTTGTCACACGCATCAGAAGGGCGAAAAACTAGGCGAGTGCGAAACGTGCCACGCGGGAGCGGAAGCGTCTTTGAAATTCGCTCGCGGCATGGGCGCGGCCCTTTCGCTCTATAACTTCAAGCACAGTTCTCACACTCCGGCGGCGATCAAGGCCGGTTGCGAGCGATGTCATAAAACGCTGGATGCGGCGGCAGAGAACCGCTCGGACATTCTGGCCATCAGCACGGCGCGCGGGCAGCGCCATCGTTCGAGTTGCTCGTCGTGTCACGTTCAGGCCAAAGAGCCGGTATGCACCAAGTGTCATGTGGGCGGGCCTCCGGTCGCTTTTTGATGCGCATCCAGGTGAGCAGTGAGTCCTTTCCGAACAAGCCCCCAACAGGTTGGCCGAAACGGCCCGTCGGGTCGGCGCGCAAGGTCCCGAAATTGACATAATGCAATAGAAACAGGGAGTCTTATGCCGCAAGAACACAGTAGTCGGCGCGAAGTCATAAACGCAATACGAGGCATCGATTCGATAGCCGATCTGCTCGCATCACACGAAGGCCATTTCGATTATGAACTCGACCTCGAAGTCAACGTCTACGGGCGCAACTACAACGGCAAAAAGGTCGGCCCTTACCTCCGTCTGCTGACCTACGAGCCGGGCGAAGCCGTAATCACTCAGGGCGACTGGGGCGGGAACACTTTCTTCATACTCGTCGATGGCAACCTCGAAGTCTTCGTCAAATCTTCAGGGCAGGCCGACAAGAAAGTGGCCGAGCTCAACCCCGGCACGCAGTTCGGCGAGATGAGCGTGCTTGCCGGAGTCCCGCGCAATGCCACCGTCCGCGCCGCTTCCTCGGCTCCGGCCAAAGTGCTCGAAGTCCAGCGCCCCGCTCTCCGCCTGCTTCGCAAGCTTCCCCGCTTTGCCAAGAACCTCGACGAGACTTATCGCTCGCACGGCAGAAACGCCACCATAGAAGAACTCAAGCGCATTGTGAGCCTCGCTCCCGAACAGGCCACAGAACTGCGCGGAATGTCGCTGTTCAAGGTGTTTTCGAAAAACCACATTCTCTTCCGCGAGAAAGCTCCCATAGACCGAATCTACATAGTCAAGGAAGGCTGGCTGCGACGCACTCAAACAACTCCGCATGGAGAAGAGGAAGATTTTCTCGGCAGAGGCTACTGCTTCGGGCTTGAGGGCGGAACGAAAAACTCGGAGTGGCCTTATACCGTCACGCTGATGGGGCGAACCGAGGTGCTGGAAATCTCCATAGGCAAACTGCGCCAGAACGCCGCGCTCAGAGATGCCGTCCTCTCGCAACTCGCCCAGTACGCCCCTCCCGCATTCAAAGAGAGACTTCCCTCTCAGCCCGACGCGCAGCAGAAAACGCTGGCCGCGCAGGAGAGCCTCATCGATATGGGACTCGTCGATGGCAACAACCTTCTGGTGATGGACATGGAGTTGTGCGTCCGCTGCGGCAACTGCTCGCTGGCCTGCCATCACATGCACGGCCAGTCGCGCCTGCTGCGTCGAGGCGTTCACATCACCAGGCTCGAAAAAATAAAATCGGTCAACATTCAGAGCGCGCTCTCTCCTTCGGTCTGCATGCACTGTCAGGACCCGGAGTGCCTCACCGGGTGTCCGACCGGCGCTATCGGTCGCTTCGGAAGAGGCGAAGTCGATATCAACCCGAAAACCTGCATAGGCTGCGGTGATTGCGCCTCGCAGTGTCCCTACAACGCAATCACGCTCATCCCGCGCAAGGCGAAAGAGGCGCAAGCCGTCGGCGGATTCGGGGCGAAGCTTCGAGACCTGCTCCGGCTCACTCCCGACCCCATACCTCCGGCAGTCGATACTACAGAAGACCTGGTGGCCATCAAGTGCAACCTGTGCAATCACACTCCGCTCAATCCGCTCGACGCCAACGAAAAGCCAATCTACAAACGCCCGGCCTACAGTTGCGAAGAGAACTGCCCGACCGGGGCGCTGGCCCGCGTGCGACCGCGAGAGTACTTCGAAGAGGTTGGCGCGATTCAGGGCCTTATGCTCGTCGACCGCACTCACGCAGTCGGACGCAATATCCACCGCAAAGACCCGCCGCGAAGATTGAGCCACCTGCTGGGCATCGCGCTCACGGTCGTGTTGACCGCCGTGATGCTCATAGGGCTCGACCGCTACGGGCTTGGCGAACGCCTGCTGGGATTTTTGAACCTGCGCTGGATCACCGGGCTTGTCGGATTGCTGGGGATAGGAGTGGTGATGGCCTATCCCTTCCGCCGCCAGATATACCGTCGCCGCGCGGGCGCGCTCCGCGTGTGGCTGCTTACGCATCTTTATGCGGGTGTGACAGGCGGAATCATGATCTTCCTGCATGGAGGAACCGACACCGGAGGGATGCTGACGACTGCGCTGATGATAAGCTGGGATCTGGTGATAGCGACCGGACTCTTCGGCCTCTTATGTTATCAGGCGGCTCCGCGACTGCTGACGCGGATAGAAGGCTCACCGCTTCTGATAGACGATCTCAAAATGCGCCGCGAGGAACTGCGAAAAGAGATAGCAGAAGCGGGAAGCTCGCCCTCCGAGCCGTTGCGCAGCGTGGTGAGGGAAAAAGTCATTCCCCGTTTTCTTTCTCTGGGCTATCTCATCAGACAGTACACCGGGCGCGAGCCGGTCGACCGTCTGATCGAAGAAGCGAAGGCGATGTTTTCATCCGAGGAAGCGAGGCTTGAAGACGAGCGCGACCGGCGCAGGTTGAGAAAAGCTGTCGAGCATGCGGTGGCGCTGCGGCGAGTCGATGCGCTGATCTATCTTCACCGGCTGCTGAAGGTCTGGCTGCCGCCGCACGTTATAACCACGTCGCTTATGCTGGCGCTGATGATCGTTCATATAATCCAGGTCATCTACTACGCCGCGCGGTGAGAGGGCTTATGGCGAAAAACAGATTCATCATCAAACGAACGGACGAGCTTCAGGGAGTCGATGAGGTCATCATCGAAAGCGAAGGACTGACCATCGGTCGACTGATCGGCAACGACCTTGTGCTCAACACCCGCGCCGTCTCGCGCACGCACGGGGGCATCAAGGAAATAAACGGCCAGTACTGGATATTCAACCTCTCGCACGCAAATGGAACGGTCATCAACGGCTCGTTCATAGAAGAATGGGCTCCGCTTCAGGACGGAGACGCGATTCAGATAGGCCCCTACATGCTGACGGTCAAGTACGTTCAGCAGGCGCTCAAACTCACGGTCGAGATGGACATCGAGCTCAATTTGGCCATACAGCAGGCCGAAGCGTCTTCGCCGCAGGACAGCGGCGAGGCTACGGTGCTGATGAAGGTTCCGGTGGTGGCGGGCCGTCCCGCGCCCAAGCGGCCAGGGGCGACCGGAATGCTTTCGCTCGAACTGGCCGAAGAAGAGCAGCGCGCGCTGGATGTCTTCTGGGAGAAGCGCAAGCGCGAAGCGGGAAAGATGGCTGCGATCACTCCGCTTCATCCGCGCGGCGGACAGAAACTCGGACGCGCGCAAAACAACTGGCGCCCGACTTTCGACCTGAGAAAGCCCTGGCCCAAATCTTACTTCGCCTGGGGCGCGCTCATCGTCGGATTGCTGGCGATAGTTTCGTTTGCCTCATACCAGCAGGTCTATTCTCCGGGCGCGGTGTCGGCTGCGCACGCCGATTCTTTTTTGCCGGACGATCTGCTGCGGCGCAACATCGCGTTTGAGGAAAACGCAAGCTGCTCCACCTGTCACGGGGTGGCAGGAACTATGCAGTCGAAATGCGTTTCGTGTCACACCACCCCTGCGGCTCAGTCCGCTCCCTCGCGCGTCGTCGCCGGATTCGACCCCGGCATTTATGAAGCGCACCAGCGCGAGAGAGTCGAGTGCTCCGAATGTCACACCGAACATCAGGGCCGCAGCAAGGAACTCGGCCTTGTGAGCTACGGTTTGTGTTACAACTGTCACAACGGCGTCTACACCATAAGGACTGATGGAAGAGTCGGGCCTGAGGGAACCGTGCTCCCCATCCCGCACGGAGGAGCGGTCGGCTATCCTGTAGAGAACGGTCAATGGACATGGAAGCCGCGCACCGCCGAGCAGCTTGAAAAGCGAAGGATGCCCAAAACGCTGGCCTCGCTCAAACCCATAGATCAGTTCCACGCGATTCATTCGCTGGGCAAGATGTCGCGTATGGGAAAGACCGGACGGGGGCTGAGTTGCCGCGACTGCCACGCGAGAGGAAAAGAGTTGAAACCGGGCCAGGGCGATGAAGATTTTCGCCGTTCTCCCCGCGACGAATGCGGCAAATGTCATGGGCTCAGCTTCACCGAAACCGCCATACAGTCGGCGCAGGTCAACTGCGACACCTGCCACCTTCAACACGACAAGAGCGAAAACCTTGCTCAGTTCATCGATGAAGCGGCTAAGGATGAAAAGCGGCTCAAGGATTTCGCAGCCGCCCTTTACACGCCAGGCGCAGAAGGGTCGCCGCTTGAGGCCCGCCGCATATTCGAAGGAGTGGGAGCGACGGGCGTGCTTCGACAGGACAAGGACACCCTGAGCCTCAAACAGGGAGGGCCGGTGGGCGGACTGCCCTGGTACGGCTGGGCATCGATCATAGTTCTGCTGCCGGTCGCCGGATTGTTCGTCCTGCTGGGCGGCACGACTCGGCTCAGAAGCTACCTCAAAGCCGCGACCGCGCAGATAAGAACTGAACTGCCGGAAAAGAAAACCGGCTTCGACCTCGAACGGCTCCGCGCCGAAGGCCCCGAATACCCGCATCCGGTCATAAACACCGAAACCTGCATAGGCTGTCACGCCTGCGTCGATGCCTGCCCGCACGATGTGTTGAAGATCGTAAACGGCAAATCGATGGTCGTGGCTATGGACCAGTGCATGGAGGACACTTCGTGCCAGGTCGAATGCCCGACCAGCCCCAAATCGTGCATAGTTGTAAATACCACCAAAAAGATTCCGGCCAGAAAAGTTCCCGTCAGAGACGCGCGGCTTGAGACCAACGTGCCGGGCGTTTACATGATCGGAGACGTGTCAGGCACGCCGCTCATCAAGAACGCCATCAACGAAGGCCGACGGGTGATCGATTCGATCAAGGCCGATTTCGAAAAGAACGGGCGCAACTCCGCCGCCGAGTACGATGTGGCCATCATCGGGCTCGGACCAGCAGGGCTTTCTGCCGCGGTGCTGGCCAAAACGGAAGGACTCAGCTACATCGCGCTCGAACAGGACAAGGTTGCGGCGACCATTCAGCAGACCTATCAGGCCGGGAAGTTCGTCTTCTTCACTCCCGCAGACAAACCCGTAACGGGGGGAATCCCGCTCGTTCAGGACGCCAGCCGACCGGAAGGCAACGTGAAAGAAGCGATGCTCAAGGGCTGGTTCGACGCGATGATGCAGAACAAGGTCGAAGTGCATGAGGAAGAAGGCTGCAAGAACATCAAAAATGAAAACGGGGTCTTCGAGGTCGTAACCGAACTGGGCAAGACCAAAGAGAAGGCATCCTACAAAGCGCGCAAGGTGATACTGGCCATAGGCAATCGCGGAGCGCCGATGAAGCTCGGAGTAGAGGGCGAAGAACTCACGCTGAAGGTCGCGGCCAGAGAAGTGGTGGCCAACCACTGTCCCAAGTGCGGGCAGGGGCGAAACGGCAGCCAGCTTTTCTGCGTCAAGTGCGGAACCCGACTGCCGGTGCGCACGCTGGCGGCTTTCGAGGACAGCCGGGTGCAGTACAAATTGAGCGATCCGAGAGAGTATATAGGCCGAAAGTGCATCGTGGTCGGCGCGGGCAATTCAGCCATCGAAGTCGCAGTAGGGCTTACCGGGTTCGAGCGCGATGGAGAGGATTTCAAGTTCAACGAAGGGGCGGAAGTCATACTCATAGTTCGAAGCGACTTCAAGGGCGACCTCGCGCTGGGCAACAAAATGAACGTCTATGACTGCATCGATGCGGGAAAGATAAAGGCGTTTTTCGGGTGCGCCATAAAGGAGATCACTCCCAATGAAGTGGTGATTATGAACGCGCGGACGAAAGAGGAGAGGGCGCGGGTGGCCAACGACTACATCTTCGCGCTCATAGGCGGCGAAAAACCGACCCGTTTCCTCGAAGGCATAGGAGTGAAGATAGGGGCGGAGAGCGAGTAGCGATGCGATCCCGACAGCCTGAGACCTGATATTACGTTTTCGGATGCGCGCATGCTATAGTTGAGCGGGCCGAACGAAAGGAGGCTGAGGGGCTTGAAAATAAGGCTTCTGCCAACGGTCGCCGGGAAAGAGTCGCAGCTTCAATGCCTGACTACTTTTCTGATAAATGATCGCATATCGGTTGACGGAGGGAGCCTCGGCTTCGCTCTCGAACCCGGCCAGATGGGATCAGTTCGAGATATTATCGTCACCCACACCCACAGCGACCACACCGCCTCTTTGCCCATCTTCATAGCCGAAGCGTTCGTCAGCCTCGACGGCCCGGTCACTATTTACGGATCGGCGGAAGTCGTCTCCGACCTCCGCGAGTATGTCTTCAACGACAAGATATGGCCCAACTTCGAACGCATCCCGCTGATAAATGGCAGCGGGCCCACTATCCGATTTGAAATCATCTCGCCGAGAGAAACCGTAAAGATAGAAGGGCTGAGAGTGACTCCGATTCCGGTCAACCATCTCGTCCCGACCCTGGGGCTGGTCATCGAAGACAGCCGCTCGGCGGTGGCCTTCACTTCGGATACTTACATTACCGACGAGTTGTGGGAAGTGGCCGCGCGGGCGCGCAATCTCAGAGCGGTGTTCGTCGATGTGTCTTTCCCTGACGAGTTCTCGAAGCTGGCAGCCGATTCCCTGCACCTCACCCCCCGGCTGCTTGAGTCGGAACTCCGAAAGCTCAACCGCGAGGTTGAGGTTTTCGCGGTTCACATAAAACCTACGAACCGCGGCGAAGTCATACGACAACTCGGCCTTCTTAATAACCCGCTGATACAGGTAGCCGAGCTTGGCCGCGAGTATGAATGGTGAAGAGCGAGGAGTGAAGAGGTGAAGAGGTGAAGAGGTGCAGGGGAGCGGGGGAGCAGGGGTGAAAAAGACTGACCACTGACCACTGACCACCGACCAATGTTTTTCCTGTTTGCCATGATAAGGATGAAAAAAGGTACCGACTCCAGACTCCGGACTTTAACGAAAGCAGTAGTTCATATATGCCATCAAAATTAGTCATAACCAATTCTGAAACGGGCGAAAGTTTCGAGCTTGACCTCACGCGCGACGAAACTCGCATAGGGCGGGCCGCTGCGCGCAACGATGTGGTGTTGGACGATGGGCAGGTCTCGCGCGAACACGCCATAGTGCGGCGGCTGGGCAGCAAGCACATGCTCATCGATCTGGGGAGCGCCAACGGCACTTTCTTCAAGGATCAGCGCGTCAAAGAGCACATCCTCAACAACGAGGAAATCTTTTCGATCAGCAAATACCGGATCGCTTACAAAGATCAGGCCGCTTCGCTCAACATCAAGTACGACAATCAGAAGATCGGCAACACTATACTGATGCGCAAGCCCGAGCAGGTCGTCAGCGGCCTCCCGGTAATCGATAAGACATCGTTTTCTATAGACAACATCAACTCGGCGACCTTGCTCGGAGAGATCGAGGCGCTCAGAAAGAAGGCCGAAACCCTTACGCGCATCTACGAACTCAACGCGATGCTGGGGGCGGTCTTCCGACTCGAAGACATTTTCATCAAAGTCAGCGAAATGCTTTTTCGAGTCACCCCCGCCGACCGGTTCCTGGTGATGTTGAAAGACGCCGCCAGCGGTCAACTCACTCCGTTCATAACCGATTTTCGACGACGCGCAAAGCTGCGGACGGGCATTTCGTTTTCAGGAAGCGAAATAATGGTGAGCCAGACCGTAGTCGACCGCGTGGTGTCCGAACAGGTATCTCTGCTGTCGTGCGACACGCAGGCCGACGTGGGACTGGCGTCTGCCAAATCGATCATCATGCAGAATATCCATTCGGTGATGTGCGCGCCGCTTCTGGGAGGAGCCGGACTGCTGGGCGTAATCTACGTCGACTGCCAGCAGGTGATGCACATGTTCACCGAAGACGACCTCGATCTGCTCAACGCCATTGCGGGGGCGACATCGATTGCCGTAGACAACGCCATCAGCCACGAGCGGCTGGTCCGTGAAGAGCTCGCCCGCGCCAAGTACAGTCGCTTCATGCCCCGCCACGTCGTCGAAGAGATACTGGCCAATCCCAACGCCCTGAGCCTGGGGGGGAAGAACGCCGATGTCACCATACTGTTTTCCGACGTTCGCGGGTTTACCAGCATGTCGGAGAACCTTCCGCCCGAAACGGTGGTGCAGATATTGAATGAATACTTTTCCGACATGGCCCCGATAGTCTTCGAGCACACCGGTCTGCTCGACAAGTACATGGGCGACGGATTGATGGCTCTCTTCGGCGTGCCGCTGACGAGCGAGCACTCGGCGGTCAATGCGGTATCGGCGGCTGTGGCCATGCAGCGGCGGATGAATATAGTCAATCAATCGCTGCGCGAGCGAGGTCTTTCCGAGATTGCAATCGGGATAGGGATAAACACCGGCACGGCGACGGTCGGCTACATCGGGTCGGAGGAGAAGACCGACTACACGGCCATAGGCGATGCGGTCAACCTTGCGGCGAGGCTTGAGAAGGAAGCGCAGGCCGGGCAGATAATAATCTCGCATGCGACGTTGCAGGAGATAGGAAGCCGTTTCCTAGTCCGTCCGAGCGGGCGCGGCGAGGTAAAAGTTAAGGGCAAGAAAGAGCCTGTTCAGGTTTACGAAGTGATCTGGAACGAAGCCGAGCGGACGACTCACACCGGCAGCGACGTAGGGGTTTACAAAGAAAGATAAGGCGCATCCCGGCTCGCGTGTCGGTATTGCGCTCTATCTTTCTTGACTGATGTTACGCATTGTCTGTTGGGTAAAAACCCAACAGAATTTCTTTCATCGCTTTATAGATTTTTTCAGGGAACGAGTGATATAAAAAACGGTTGTGTAAGCCATGCCTGGTATGCTGCCGCAGTCGAGCGCAAGAGGCAGCCATCACAAATCATTCACTATCGCTACAGGCAATAGAGCGAATCCCAATGCCCCGAACAAACCACCAAGCAGCGGTATCCAGGAAGGAGTTTTTTTCGCCGAACATACCCTTCCTAAAATACCACCGCATTCAGACTCAGTAGATCCAAATTTCATAGCAACGGCACCGAAGGAGCCGTGATCTCG
>CAZPQE010000052.1:0-1876 GCA_964588615.1 uncultured Clostridia bacterium
AAAGCGTTCTTTGGCTGGGTGAGAATCTTGTTCAGATATGGGTTGGCTAAAAACGCCCCTACTTTGTTTTGAATCGGAGCGATGGCTTCCGTTCGGAACCGCGCGGGGTAGTTTTCATACTCGCGCAGCCAGAACTCCCGCACCTGATCGTTTGTCACCGCTTTGGCCACTTTCATCCTGAACATTCGGTCGTCAAGCAGCCTTGGAATATCGGCCAGCGTGGATTGCGGCTGGTCAAGAAGTGCCAGCAGCGTATTCCTCAGAATATGCTCAAGGCGCGGCCCCCAAAAGTCAGGCCATATCTTCTTGAACACTTCGAGCAGCCCGGAAGCAGCCAGCGGACGCTTTGCGGGAGACACGGATTCCAGAGGGTTTAGGCCGAGAGGGTTTGCACTGCTGGAGAGATCGAAATAAATCAGGCGATCTTTGCACTCCTCGGAAATCTGAATCGCTACTTTTTCTACCAGGTCGCCGTGAGGGTCCAAAAGAGCCAAGCCATGCCCTGCACGTATGTCCTGCAGAATCAGCGTCTCAAGCAGGGTGGATTTTCCGGTTCCTGTCTTCCCGATTGTGTAGATATGTGAACGACGATCCTTGCGCTTGATACCGAATGTGACTTGCTGGTTTCGGAAATTGGCTTGAGCGAACAAAGAAATGTCATTTTCTTCAACTGGATGGATTGTCATAGGCGCGGCGATGTTAGTTCTCCCCATCACTATATAATCCACAGGGTTCGGGAAAAGAGGTCAGAATTAGACCTTAAAGACAAATTATTCCTTCTTCACCCCCATTGCCCTCACATGTAACTTGTAAAGAGAGCTACAGATTGCAAACGCTGTGGCTCGCAACACACAACAAGCCAAAGGAGGAATATGTATGTCAACGTTACTGGCGCATTGTGGCGCAGCCAAGATTTCACGGGACGACTTAAGGCACCTGCCCGTTCCTGAAGGAACAAGGACTCACCAGCCTATACCGCATATTCAGATTGTCGAGGCATTGGTTGAAACCCTGAGTTTCCGGCGTATTTCAGTCGTGAGGGATGAATACGCGGTAACGCCGGATGGGATGCGCTGCTTCGGCCTGCTCCAGTTGGAGTACGGCTTTGAAGAGGTGCAATTCGCAATCGGGTTCCGCAACTCTAATGACAAGTCTTTGAGGCTGGCAATGACGGTCGGCTACCGGGTCTTCATTTGTGATAATCTCGCCTTCAAGGGCGACTTCACTCCGGTACTTGCCAAACACTCCAAGAGCCTCAACCTCATCGACCTGATAAGCGTTGGCGTGGACAAAATCCAGAGAAACTTCGAGCCGCTCAAGCAGCAGATCCGCGACTGGCACGACTACCAGCTTGATGACCGGCACGCAAAAGAAGTTATCTACGATGCGTTCATGGATTCTGACTTGAAGCTGCCGCGCCATCTTCTGCCCGCAGTCCACAAGCTGTATTTCGACCCGCAGGTAGAAGACTTCAAGCCGCGCACGCTCTGGTCAATGAGTAATGCTTTCACCTCTGCCTTCAAGGATCTCAGCCCCGTCAAGCAGTTTCAGACGGCAGCCAAGCTCGGCGACTTCCTCGAAGATTACCGGATGCCCTTTTAAGGAGGCGCTATGCGGCCAAAAGTCTTGATTGAAGTTGAGAGCGGCGCAGTTACGTATCAGGCAACCGGGGAAGTTGATGTCTGTATTGTGGATTACGATGATCTGACCTACAGCGACTCCATCGAGATCCCCGAAGGCTTCCGTGAAGCTTTCTCGGACTTGCGCGAAAACATCGACGCAAAGCTGGGCAATCGCTTGAAGTGATTTACCACCATCCTGCTGGCAATCCGGAGCCTGCCCCCTACAGGAGGTTCTCAAAGAGCCAACCCAAACG
>CAZPQE010000052.1:1886-20301 GCA_964588615.1 uncultured Clostridia bacterium
AAACGCACGTAGTCGCCGTGTCACTCCCTGGCATATCCAAGTCGGCGGGAAGAAGCGGTAGATAGGTATGCCGCTAGCAGGGCCAACGGAAGGAGAGAAGGTGAGGAAAGTATGTGCGACGTGTAAGCACCTGATCGCAGAACAACCACACGTCTGTCCATCAGAAGAATATCTGACCAGGCGAAACCGGCTTTTCAATGCCGCAATGGAAGCTGAAGAAATCTTCAGCTTGGATGATCTGGAACACGCTGCATCTGAACTGAAGGAGGAAGACCTGTAGAACTTTTCCGAAATCCCGCAAGAGCAATCCGAGAGGAGGCACACCCCGGCTATCAGGGTCTGTCGGCAGCACGCCGTAGATTGCGGGGTTTGGATAGCCGGAAGAAAACAGCAATACGCGAGCAACTCACGGGGAGAGTCCACGCGGTTCTCCCCTTTGTTTTTCAGAAAGGAGACGAAATGCCAGAAGTATGTCCAGTCTGTGAAGAGACCGAGCTTGTCGGAGATCTGGGAGTCGAATCGGGAGATCTTTCAGACGATGCGTTTTTCATCGCTGTCGTTGAAACTTCACCCCGTAACTGGATTTGCTGCGATTCCTGCAACCGGATTGTCTGTCACAACTGCTGTACCCATCCCAAGTCTGGCTACTGCGATAGCTGTATCGAGAAATACAAACTCTACGGCTTGGTCAAAGAGATTGAGGAGGGAGTATGAGCATTGTAATCGTCGGCAATCCGCCGTTTCCCGCCGCGCAGTGTGATGGCCACTTGGTCGCCAAAGTCGAACACATCTGGCACTCGGCCAGACGATGGGCGAAGCGCCACGGCTATCAGTACACGAGCAGCTACAGAGTGATAGGGATCGCGCCGACCTGAGGATTTTACATCGCAAAGTGGTTCGCTTTGCTGGAAGTATCTCACGTTGGTTCGATTGACCTGTATCAGTTGGATGACCGCAATGCCACATGGATCGCCAGGTGGACACCGAAAGGAGAAGAAATCGAAGCGTATGAGTAAACGAAAGAAACAGCCCGCAGCAGAGAGCAGGGATTACACCGCACGGTATCGTCACCATATGACGCCCAAAAGCAGAGGCGGAGACCGTTCGCCCGAGAACCTGCTTCTACTCAAGATTGACCGCCACTTTTATTGGCACAAACTGTTCGGCAGCCGCACGCTCGAAGAAGTCATACGACTTCTGCTGAGGGTGCATCAAGCGAAAGGAAGGTGTCTGTATGCGCACATGGGTTTGTATTGTCGCAGTGCTGCTTGCCTTGCATTCAAGTCGGGCGGCAATGGACGAACCGGCAAGGAAAGCGGTGAACAGATGCGTGCGAGTCGAAACAACAAAGGCAAGGGTAACCAGAACTATCGGGTACTCCGGCAATGTCCTGGCAAACCATCGCGCGATGCCAGCAAGAGTAAACGCTAACTGCTGCTGTCAAACCATAATCATCTCTTTGAGGAGGAGCGAATAATGAAGACCATCGCGATTGAAGGCGCGTCCTACTACGTCACGAACGAAGCTAGTCTGCCGGATGGAAGAATCAGACTTACCCTCGTGCCTGTACACGGAAGAGGTGTGTACACAGTTTGCCGCAATGCAGATGGCAGCTACTCTGACTGGAAAGACTATTCTGAAGCGCGCAGGGAGGACAAGCCATCGTGAAAAAGTCGTGTATCTTATTCTGCGACTGCGGAGCGATAGGAAACGATGGCACGTGGCAATCTCTTGATCTTCCCCTTCAGTGTTTTCTCGCCTATTTCATCTACCGTTGTGTTCAGGTTGTCGAGTTCAGACACGTGACGTGTCCCCAATGTTTGAAGCTGCCCCAATGAGCATCATTAAAACGAGCGACGTTATACCGCCGCTCTTTTTTTACCCTGTGTAGACGAATGCTAGTGACGAATCTCGTTGATTGGATCACAAATTTACCCCTAACAAGCGGCTCTCTGGTTTTGAAGCATCCAGTATGGGATCAAGAAGCCAGGGTTCGGTTTGAAGAGCTTCAGGCGGCGGCTCTGTAGTGGTAATAATGTACTGAAAGCTGCATGGGTGATTGTCGCCAAAAGATTGCTCCAACTTCTGTACCCAAAGAAAAAATCTTTGATAAGTCAGTGAAGCCATATCTGCTTCTCTAGGGCTGTCGTGAAGAAGGAATCGCGGGTGTGAACCATGCCCAGCTACACTTGCCGCTAGAGCAGCCAAATCAAAAGCTAAGATTTTGATTGTATCAATAGCTCCACTCGACACGTCTCCATTACGCTCTATTTTCGCGGTAAGATAGCGACCGTTAAGATCAAATTTGCCAGAAACAGAGTTGCCGAGTACCGCGCGGATAATCTCATCGTAAAAGGCAGAAATTGTTTGTAGATTTTTCTGGTGTTGAACACGCAATGTACTTTGCCTGATTTGAGTTTCTTTAATTTCTTTCTCATACTTTGATAACGAGGTATTCAACTCTTCCGACTTATGCCAGGCATCGTATGCGCGTTCGGCCAAACGCAGATAGTTCACCAAGTCGGTGCGTTTATTATAAAGTATGCGTCGCTTGCTAATCTGCTTGGTTTGATACTCGTAAAGCCTCCTTTTCGCATTCTTTTCTTCTTGTTTGCGCTGCTGCAACAGATGTCCAACTTGTTTTTTCTTTGCCTCAAGTTCTTCGATTTCTCGTTCCAGCCGGGGGACTTCATTTTCGAGTTCCTGCAATGCTCGTACAGATTCCAAATCAATGGGCGCCTCAAAGGCCAATTTACAACCTTTATTCTTCGCCTCACGAATAGGCACTGCACAATAGCCTTCTCCTGGCTTCAACTGGCTTCGCATATTGGGGATTATCTGCCTGCGATTTTGCCGTCGACAGGTTTCTAACTGAGTACGAACTCTAAGGAGCAAATCATCTAACGCTCGTATGTCTGATTCTGCTGATGTTGTAGCTCTTATACTTTGTTCGAGATTTTCTTGAAGTTGTTTAAGCTCAACGTCTGTCTCGTGAATTTCGATTAAGCGGTCTGTCTCCTTGAGTTCTTCCCGCAATTTGTTCGTCACGCTTTCAACAAACAGTCGGTTATCTATTTCAGGTAGCGTCTCGCCAAGAGCCTGTTCAAGCCGTTGGTGGTCAATTTCGGCCTGCCCTCTGAGTATTGGAATGCGCTCATTGATGCTCTCTTTTTCTTTGTTCAACTTAGCATTCAGTTCGATTTCCTGACGTTCTTGCTCATCTAAAAGCCCGATAATCGTTCGGACTAATGAATTCTGATCTTCACTTGACATTCCTGGTGATTCAGCATGGCTTAACGGACTACGCCAATCTGTGAGTTGAATTAATCGGCATTCTTGATCGCGGGCTAACCACTGAAGTAAATGTAACCATTGAATTCGCTGACCGGAGTATGCAAAGTTCCGCACAGGCAAATCCCCTAAAACGGCATGCTCTAGTGCGTCGAGATACTCATTGAAGCTACCCCGAGGAGCCTTTTCATTCAAGAATTCCTCTAATGTGCAGCCTTGTACTGCGAAGGGTTTGGCACCTAAAGTAAAAGGTCGGCAGACTAACCATAGATTTCCAGAGATAAAAACCTCACCGACTACCCACCCGCCCTCGAACTTCTGCCGAATGGCTGGCGTGACTAGCTCGTTAGCAAAATGCTTTTCACCCAAAATATGTCTAAGTAACCGACAAAATGTTGTCTTGCCGGACGTATGCCCTGAAATTCCAGATTCGTTGAGCCGTGCTGGTTTGCCACTATTCTCAGGTTTTGCCCATAAAATGTTTAACCCTCGCCGGAGCTTAATACGACGAACTTTATTCTCCTTCCCTGGCATAAGCGATCTGAGTACGACTAGCTCTCGAACCCATACCACTGGATGTAACCGGTGAGAGTCTGGCCTTTGAAGTTCCCTTATATCTGGTGGAAAAAGTGTAATCTGTTTACTCATCGTTCTAACCAGTTGCCGAGTAGAGCAGAGCAATGTCCGTTGATGTTGCCACCTCTGGTATATCTTTTATGTTTTCTTCCGTCAAAGAATCACTAACCCTGAGCGCGAATCGAACGTCGAATTGTATATCAGAATCCGGTTCGAAATCTGAAAGATCAACCCAAAACATGGCAATGCTATCGCCTTGTCGCACAAGCTTTATTGCACCGCGACCCACAAGGTCATATAGAACCACTAGAAACACATTTGGCTTCAACTCGTCGCAATAGCGTTCTCTCCATGCATGAGCAACATTTCCCTCAACAGACGCGCCATACTTTTCAAGCAAGTTTGGTTTTGTTAGGAGTGCATAAGCCTTCATAAGACGGTTCGTGTCAATGGAACCGCCTTCCTCATATAGAAATGTGCGAATAACGAGCATAGCATAACCTTCATCATCTCTATGTGCATCATCGTTAAGCGAATATCGCTTTCCTGTTGGCAAAACAAGAGATCGTGTCTCAGCAAGTGCTGGAGGTTGCATACGAACTTCAACAGGCGGCGGATCGAGTCGCGTTCGATAAGGCTGGCCTGTCTCGATAGCGCGTTGCATCTCGTCGTAGATTTCGAGTATGACTCGTTTGGTTCGGTACTCGCCGAATGCTTGTTCGTCTTTGCGTTTGACGATGGGGAAAGTGTCGAGGATGTAGTCGGCGTCATCGCGCGAGATGCCGTAGAGGTGAAAGTAAGCCGCGTCGAGTTCGGCGCGGATGAGGAAACGTCGTTCTTCATTCCAAAGGAACGGCTCGCCCGTGTAGCCGCAGTCTTCGGCAAAAGGTTTCAGGTCGAAGGCGGTGTAAGTGAGTTCGAGAACTCGCGGCAATAGCCAGCAGCTTAATGTTTGTAGGTTGCTCGACCACAGGCATGGCTTAGAGTAGTTTGAAGGCGAGAACGCTGGTAGTTGCTTAATGATGAAAAGGTTCAGATTGAGACCGCCCATTTTCTGTCGAACAACAAAGTCGAATACGAAGGAGCAAAAGTTCGCGAACAGAAAAGCCTGATCGAGAGAGAATCCGCTTTGCACACACACCATAGAGTTTCCAATGGCTGAACGCGGAATCACTTGAGTAATAAAGCTCCTGTCATTAGTTGCGTGTGAAATGGCGCGAATCGTCAAAGCCCATCTGAATTTCGGGATTTCCTTTTCAGAAACCCAGTAACGCGGAATCACAGCAAAGCTGGGGTCTTGGTGTGATAAAGCGTCAGGGGTATCGAGGGCTGTTGATTCACGCGATTCGTGACGCCGCTCATAGGTGCCAAAACGATGATCGTAATGGGTCGCCTTCTTTGCTTCGTAGAGAGGTAAAAATTTCGGTTCGCCTTCTTTTGTGAAGACATTCCCTTTAAGAAGATAGCCACTTCCTGTCAAGGTCTTGGCATCATTGAACAGGCTGGCGTCATTCGTCATGTCGAACATACGCTGGAACGAAAGACACCATTCATTTCGCTTTGCGCCTGTTTCCTCCACTAAGATTGGGACATGGCTGTATATATGCTTGGTTAAAGCCGCCTCGCGAGAAGATCGGAAGATAGGACATGTCTTAGTGTTTGGGTTTAGGAGCCGGATGTCTTCTGATGTAAGCTCAAATATCCGGTCTTCACCTCTGAGGTCAGCAACGTTCCATAACTGGAAAGCGAATTTGGCAACTTGCGCTGGGCCAAGAGTAATAAGCGAGAATTTCATCCGACCGTGTCCAATACCGGGGAATAAATTCTCACGATTCTCAAAATCGAAAATGCTGACTAACCGACTGTTCAAGACAACGTGAGCGAAGAATTCCTTCGTTGAATCATCCGTGGCAATGCCTGAAGGTACAATACATCCAACACGTCCTTTAGGATTGATGAGGAGAAGATTCGTTTCAGCAAAAACTGCGTATGTATTCACATCACCACGACCGCACAGTGGATAACGCCTGCTGCCGCGAACCAGATGGCTTTCGCCTTCTGCCTTACGCCGGTCATCAAGAAGCGCCTTGAATACAGTAGGGTCTTCATCCTTCAACGCCCGGATCATTCGCTCGCGCGTCGCCGCATTCGGGGTATTAGCTATATCCGGGCGGCGCTGCGCGAACCATTCTTTCTCCTGCAACTTGATTCGCTCCCAAGGCGGATTGCCAAGCACTACATCAAAGCCGCCGTTCCATCCTGCCTGTTGGTTCTCCGCTTCTTCAACGCTCTTCGCCACGCCGAACACATTTGGAAATGCCAGATGCCAGTGGAAAAACTGATATTGCTCCGCAAGCCGCATGATTTCATCCCGCATCCACTTCGCTACATCATGCGGGCTGTGCTCTATCTTGCGAAAAACATCTTCCGTTATCGGATAGTCGAACTCTTTGCTCTTCTTCCACACGAACGCCGCGCACCACGTATCAGCCCAGAATTTGGTGAACAGATAATTGCCCGATTGAATGAACTCTTCATACCGCTTCTCTTTTTGTCGCACGCCCTTGATGTCATCATCGGGAATGTCTTCGAGCCTGACGATCTCCGTGCCTAAATCGCCGAGCCTGTCCCAGGGCGCAGTCGTCTCTTTGAACAAACGCTGAAATCCAAGCCGCTCTTCTTTGTTTAACTTTTTGAACTTCGCGCAGATTGCTTTGTCATCTCCCTCAATCGGCTTGAACGCATCGTCGGGAATGCCTTTTTCAAGCAGCACGGGCGTCGTTCCCAACAAACTATTGCCGACCTGAATATGCTGCTCAAGAAAAGAGAGGGGCTTGCCCGGCTCCAATGCCTCCATCCACAAACTGACTTTGCACAACTCTACGGCCATCGGGTTCACGTCCACACCGTAGATGCAATCGCCTATACAATCGCGCAAGGCTTTTCTGAGCGCGTCGGGCGCGGGTTCTTCATCGCCTGTGCGAATCGCCGCCAGTCGTTTGGCTATGCGGTGCGCTGCGGCTATGAGGAAATGCCCGCTGCCGCAGGCCGGATCGCAGACTTTCAAATCGAGAATCGCCGCTTCCGCGTTCGCTTTCTTCGCCGCTTCATCAAGCACAGGATCGAGCGCGGAATCGAGCAGACATTGAACGAGGCTTTCGGGCGTGTAGTAACTGCCTGTCGTCTTGCGCTCGTTGCCGCTTGTGGTCTGCAACTCGAACGCGCCCGCATCGGTATCGAAATAAGGATGCAGTTCGAGCAGAGCTTCATAAACGCTGCCGAGTTCTTCGGAGCGCAGGTTTTTATAATCGACCACACGGCGACCGTGACGGTCAGTGATGAAGGTGAGAGCGCGAATCGCCGCCAGCATATCGACATTCATCAGTTCGCAATCTTCGATGTCGGGCATCGCCTTCGGAGAAAAAAGAAAACTGCCGAGCGCGGGAAGTCCGAGTTCCGCGCAGCCCGCATCGCTTCCGAGTTTCTGCATCACCAGTCGCAGAGCTACAAACAGATCAGCATGGCGAGTGCCTACGCGACGCTCCGCCAGTTTGCGAAGGCGCGCGATGGAGTAGAACCGTTTATAGCGCGAGCGCGCCGCATCATCGGCTTTCGGATCAAGGAGCAATTCGCGGTCTTCGGCTACAAAGAGAAAGAGCAAGCGATAAACGAAGCGAAGAAGCTGGCGGTAATAATCCTGCGCCGAGAGTTGTTGCGAGCGCAGTTTCTCTTTCAACGTTTTGTTGGCGCGATGTTTGAGAAATCCGCTGCCCAAAACTTTGATCGCTTCTTCAACGCCTTTGCGGAGTTGTTCAAGCGCGCGAGTGCCTTGCTCCTGCGCGGTGCGCGACCACCGTTCGAGCCAGCACTCTTGGGGGTGCGCGGCTTCGACGCGCGATTCATGGCAGAGCAGCCACAACAGCACGAAGTCGGAATAGACTTCGCCGTTCATCATCGCTTCGAGGTCGAATTCAACGAATGCCTGACGTGTGAGGCTGACGTTATCGCGCAGGATTCTCAATCGAAGACCGTTCGAGACGAAGCCCCAGAGAGATTCTTCCGAGCGATTCAGGAATTCCTGAACGAGGCTGTGAGGGCTGATCTTTGCCGCGCCCGCCACGCCAGCGGTGCGAGTGTCGAGGTCAACGCCCGAGCCTACGAGATGAATGGGCGCGTGTTGCCAGTGATGCGAGATCGGGTAGGGCTTGCCTTCGATCTCGACGGCTTTGGCGGCGATGAGCCTGCCGTAGCCGAGTTCCTGAAACAGAGGCAGGAGCCAGCGTTCGCGTGTCGGCGAGGTGTTGGTGTCTCCGTCAGACGTTTTCTCGATAGTCGGTTTGAATGTTGTCCAAGCGCCGAGCATACGAGCCCACGAACGGCTGACGGCTTCGTTAATTTTTTCATTGCCTGGAAGGTGATAATCTTCGGGCGCAAGCCCATTCAATTCGCGTTCGCCCCGTTCGATGCGTTGCAGCAAGTCTGCGGGCAGGATTGAGCCTTCCGCCCGAATAGTTATGAACAGATTTTTACGACGTGCCTGCATCAACTTCCTCTACTGCTTCGGCAAGTAGACATAGATTCCCAGAACATCGGGCGGCAACTGCGGCTCGACGCGATAGCTCACATCTTTCATCCTTGCGGCCTGACGGACGCGGGCGTGCGCTTCGAGCAACTCTTCGCCGCGCGCTTTGGCCATCTCTTCGAGTCGCGGTCGCAGAGGGCTGAAACTATCCAACACCAGTCTAAGAAAATGCTGAATCTGATCTGGCGTTAAATTCCCGCTCGGCGTTGCTCGGAGCAGTTCTTCGGCGAGATTGCCGTTGAGCCATTCGGCCTTTTGCGGCGAACCGGCGAAGGCAAGCAGGCTGCTGTCTTCGGCAAGAAGCGGATGCTCGCCTTTGCTTGTGCGCGTGATGATGTGATAGCGCAGGCGCAGGAGCAGAATCGTCGTGCGACGTTCAACCTGATCGGTGCGAATCACGCCGCAGCGACGCGCTACGGAATCTTCAATCGGGTCGAGCGCTGTGTCCATAACGTAGGTCGCCAGACCTTCGACAATCGGGCTTGTGCGAGAGAGATAAACCTGCCCGTTCGTCGGCGGATATTCGAAGACGGCTTCAAACTTTTCAATACCGCCGAGCATTTCCTTGAGAACTTTCGGCGATTCTTTCAAATCAGCTTTGAGCGAGCCGTTTTGATTTACTGCGGCCTTGTGCGCGCGCAGGGCTTGCGAGACGAATTCGGAAACGACCACGCCAGAGCCAACGACGGCGCGGGCTGCGTGTAATTCTTTCGCCACCTCATCGACCTTGATGGTCTCCTGCGCGAACATGGTGCGCGAACGCTTTTCGCGGTCATAGACCGCATCCCATTTCCTGTGCAGGTCTTCTTTTTTCGGAGCGAAGAGGTCATCGAAGAGCATAAGCTGATCCGCGCTCGCGCCGCCGGTTTGTCCGCGCAATAGCAAGCCTTCAAAGATAGCTTCGACGATTTGACTGGTATCAACTGGTAGCGGCACGGAGATGCCGAGAGAACTGCGAATCTTTTTGTGCTTTCTGAGCAGCACATCCAGCACGATGCCGTCTATCTGGTTATCGATGCCGTAGTAGGTGAGCGCGCGAATATTCTTATTCGGTTGTCCGAAGCGATCAACTCTGCCTTCGCGTTGCTCGTGTCGCGTCGGGTTCCATGAAAGATCATAGTGAAAAACGGCGTTGAAATGTTGTTGAAGGTTTATGCCTTCGCTGAGGCAATCGGTGCAGACGAGTACGCGGCGTTCGAATTCGCCCAGTTGAGCGATGCGGTCTTCGCGTTCGTCGGGCGGCAGTTCGCTGGTGATGGATGCGACTTCGACGCCGCGCGGCAGTTTGCTTCTGAGATAATCGGCGACGTAACCAGCGGTCGGGATGAAGCGACAGAAGATGATCGGGTTGTAGCCGTCTTTGATCAGTTCAGCGATCAGCGCGGCGGCCTTCTTGAGCTTTTCGTCTTTCGCGCCTTTGAGGGCTTCGGCCTCACGAGCCATATCGAGCAAACGGCGATGGGCCTTTTGTTCTTCACCTTCTTCAAGTCCCGCGTCCGCGCCCGGAGCCGTATCTACACCTTCCGCTGATTCATCATCCATCAAATCCAGCACCGCGCGCGCGCCGACTTCATCAGCCTCGTCGCTGGTTTCTGTGTCTGCACTGGCTGCACGCGTGCGAAGCGTCGCGGCAGCGGCAGCCGGACTTGAAGCGAGAGAACGCAGCAAAGCGAGAGCCGACCACCAGCGGACGCGCTTGTGATGCAGTTTGCCATCATCTTCCCTGACGGTTTCCTGCGCGTATCGCAGGGCGCGTTCGAAGAGTCGTTTGTAGTCGGAAGAAAGATTGTAAGTGTGTTCGGCCTCTTCGCGTTCAGGGAAAGGCGTGTCGGAATCCAGATAGTGTTTGATGTCGCCGCGACGACGCTGAATCAGATGAGCGGCGAGCGCGCGCCGGTGATGCTCGTTCTCTTTTCCCGTCAGGTCTTCGGGCAGGTCTGCGAATTCGGGATTCAGCAATCGGAGCAGAGAACGGAACGCTCCTTCATTGCCGCTGTGCGGAGTAGCAGTGACAAGAAGCAAATGCCTTTCCGTGTTTGCCGCCAAACCTTTCAGCAATTCATGCCGTTGGTGCTTGCTGGTTCTTGCTTCAGCGTCATAAGCGCAGGTGTGCGCTTCGTCAACGATGACGAGTTCCGGGCAGGTTCGCAGGAAGTCGTTACGGCGGCGGTCGGATTTGATGAAGTCGGTTGAGACGATGACGTGCGGATAAAGATCGAAGAGCGATTCGCCGAGGCTGCAATTGCGCTCCAATCTTGTGGCGGTTCCGGGAAGCACAAGCTCGGCGTCTATGTGAAACTTATCGCGCATCTCCGATTGCCACTGCTCTGCGAGTTGCGGTGGGCAGAGGACGGCTATGCGACGGATTTCGCCACGGTCTAGGAGTTCGCGCGCCACAAGACATGATTCGATGGTCTTGCCGATGCCTACATCATCGGCGATGAGAAGTCGAACGGGATCGAGTTTCAGACCGACCAGCAATGGCACGAGTTGATAAGGGCGCGGTTCGATGGCTATCCTCCCGAACGAGCGAAACGGCCCTGCGCTGGATCGAAAGCCCAGACGAATGGCATCGCGCAACATCTTGCCTGATCGGTGATCGCCAGCTTGTTGCGGGTCGGGAAGGTCAAACTCGGCAGGCTCGACGTTTTCAAGAGGCAGATAGATTCCCGTCACTTCGTCTTCGGAGCCGCCGAGCGGACGAAGGACGAGCATTTCATTTTCGGATTCCGGCAGGACAACCCACTCTCTGCCGCGCGCTCTGACAAGGGAGCCAACAGCGAACGCCATAGAAGCCTTTCCTCAAAGTAGCGTCGTAAAAACTCAGACTGGTTGTAGAAACTTCTGCATGCGGAAACGCGCGCTGTCAGCATCAGGAGACGACACCGAAGATGTGTGGGTATTGCCTGATCTTGCTTTCCCACTCTTCTTCAATGCCGAAGCGGATGACCGTATAGCCGCAATCTTCAAGGCATTCAGTTTGCGCAGTGTCGCGTTGCTGACGATCCGGGTAGAGATGATGCGGCCCGTCTATGTAAATCAACGTCTGCTGCTCTTCATAGATGAAATCGGGTCGCGTCTGGCATCTCTCGATGAACGCCTGCGCTTTCGAGGGCAAACGATAGCCGCGCGCATTCAGATAGTTCAACCACTCGCGCTCAAGGTCTGAACCGGCGAGCCGCAGCAACTCCGCTACGTGTTCCGCAAGCGGCGCTGCCGTCGGCGACGCGACAACTTGAGACCCGGCGAGGTCAAACAGTAAATCCCGAATCAGCTTGCGGTCAAGCAGAGCATGTTCACGCTGATTGTAGTAGCTCAGGAGGCAGTCATAACAAGCCGCTTCACAATCTTCTTTCGCGCGTTCGGCATGACCTTTATCCTCTCCGCTTACGGGATCGAAGTGACAAACAGTGAGCGCGTTTGCGGCGATGCGCGCGAAGGATTGTGAATCATCGAGCAACCTGCGCAACACGCCCGCTCCGCCTTCTGACGATTCATAAAAGAGAATGACACGGCGTTCATCGCTCGATGGCAGAGGCTCTGCTGCGAGTTCATTGTCTTCTAGTTGATATTCGACCTGAATGGCTACTTTGAGAGCCGCCTGCAATGAAGCCATCTGCGCCTGAGTCAATTCTTCAGACGGCTCAAAGAGCAAGCAGTTGCGCGTGTCTTCGACAAAAGGAATCACGCGCATTGTGCGCGCCGACATGGGATCATCCTGATCCCCTTCGGCCAGCTCTTCATTTCTTGCCCAGTAGCCGCGCTCCGTGTCTAGGACGAAACCGAGTTGATTACGATTCTTTCTTCGCCGCCATCCCAGATTGATGCGCCACAATGTTGCCGCATGTCCGAAAGAAAGTCGGGCGATGATCTGCCCGTAGCTTTCGATTGCCCCTGTGCGATAAGAGATGCGACCGTCGTGTTCGGTAAATCGCACTCCTGATATGAGTTCATAACCGAGACGGATACGTTCTTCTTCATCCGAGTTGATTCTGTCGCGGCGTTTGGTCGAAACATTCTGCATTCGGAAGAGCGGTTGTAGCGGAACATCAAGCTGAGACTCGCAGCGTTCGCAAACGTCCTGGCCTTCGCCAGCCGAAATTGGATGCAGGTAGCCGCATTTGCCGCACATCTTTGCCCTGCGCCAGGGAACGGCGGCGTCCTGCTCCACTGTATCTGAGTCTTTGCTCGCAGGAGGTGGGATGATGACTTTGTTGATGACATAGCGCGAGCCTTCGTGATAGATGATCGAGCGCGGCCCGAATTCGGAGATGGCAAGAAAACGCGGGCGAGATAGGAATTCGTCTTTGGTTCTGCGTCCGGGGATGTATGCCGAAATCGGCAATCGCGGGAAGTTATAACCCGGCAGGAATCCCTCGCTGGCGAAATACCGATAGCTGTAGAAATCTGACTGTGCGACATTCTCGACCTCTATCAAGAGTTTCAATTGCGCTTCGGCCTCGCGCCTTAGTCTTTCGGCTTGTCTTCGGTCTTCGGGCCTGCGATTGGGATCGCGAATGATGCTATCCTGCGTCTCTGCCTGAGAGAGCGCCGAACTGTAGAGGCTGCGCCATCGGTCGCACGTCGCGTCAAAGCGGCGGGCGACCTGTTTGAGAACTTCTTCAAGCCATCGGTCTTTATACCAGTCGCAACCATCCAGATCGGCTTTGATGGTTGCAAGGATTCTCTCGGCGCGTTCCCGTGCGCGGCGGCGCGGGCTTTCAGCCTCTATCTGATCTCTGATGGATGCGCGTAGTTCGAGAAAATGCTCTTTATCGGATAATTCAAGAATCTCCTTGAGCGATTTGCCTAATGCTAATCCGGTTTCGGCGAGCCAGATGGCATGAATGTGCGCGCGTATGAGGTCTTCGTTGGCTAAGTCCAGACGCGGCGGCGACACAGCCCCCGCAACCATCAGTTCAGGACGTTTGAAGAAGTATTGATCATGCGGGCTGCCTGTCGAGCAATAGGTGAAGACCAAAGCGGGTTGCCCGCCTCGTCCTGCGCGCCCGCTGCGTTGCGCATAATTGGCAGGCGTCGGCGGCACGTTACGCATGTTGACTACGTTGAGTTGAGCAATATCGACGCCCAACTCCATAGTTGGCGAGCAGTAGAGAATCGGCAAGCGTCCTTCACGAAAATCGTCCTCTCGCTCGATTCGCAATTCATAATCAACCTGGGCGGTGTGTTCGCGCGCTTCCAGGTTGATTAGTTGTGAGCCTACGGAGCGATAAAACTCCACGAAGAACGGATTGGTGCGCCCGCCTGTCTGCGGAGCGTTCGGTACGCGAATCAAGTCGTGGAATGCTTTCGTCCCGTCTCCTTCCGCCCACTGCATGGCATCAGCCGGAACCTGATAACCGGGGATGTCCTCTTCATCATCGACTTTTTCAACCAGGCCGCCGAGTCGCAGGCTTTCAAGAATGTTGCGAATGATCGTTTCCGTATCCTCTAAAGAGAGCCGTTCGTTGTAATAAGGGAATGTTTTCTGTCGGCGGAGGAACTGACCAAACCCGCTGCGAGATGAAAGGTAGACATTGCCTCTGTAGTCATCTCTGGCTCTCGCTCTTGGAAATAGTGAAGTCGCATGGCTCATCGTCCCGACTTCGTTTTCATCAATCGCCCAGGGTTCTTTGAGCCGCTGATTGCTGAGTTGAAGTATGCGCTCCTGATAGTCCTGATCGAGATAGTTTACTTTGATGGCAAGCTCACGGCGCATGAAATCGAGAAGCGTTTTCGAGATTCGCGCTCGTGTGTCCGGGCTTGCAGACACAAGTGCCGGATGCGCGTTTCCCCAAATCTCTTCGTCGGCGCAGACATCTTCAAGGAAAGGATATTTGATTTCGAGCAGCCCGCACTGTTCGAGGTTCGGCGACGTTATGCGCCAGCCTCGTTTGAGGTCGCGATAGATGCGATACCCTAAGACCTCTCGCAGCGCCCGTTCTGTTTCTCTGCGCGCCTGGTGCTTCAACTCAGGGTCGCTGGCATAAGATTCGAAAGGGAGATTGAAGGCTGTGAAAACTTTCTGCACGAGGTCTTCGTGCGCTATGCCTTCCGCACCAGCATTGCTGACGGCGTGATAGATGGCCGAACGAAGTAGCGCGATTTCAACGAAGTCATTGAAGTGTCCGGCTTGCAGAGAAGCATCCTGCCGGTTGTCCGTAAAACTCAATAGCTTTTTCGCAATATCGTCGAGACCTTCGATATGACGCAGGTGAGTTATGGCCGAGAGGCTGAGAATCGTCGTTGCGGTGCTGCGCCCTTCAGAGCCGAGCGAGGTGAGTTTGGAGAAATCTTCGGTTTGTCGAAAGCCGTAGGACACGCCGCATTGTAAGCAGAATCGAAAAGGCGAAGCGATGTAGTGACAGGCAAGGCCGTCTTCGGATTCAACGCCATCTGTTCCTATCCAGACTGATCTGGGAAGCGAGTCCCTACGGTTGGATCGAACTCTGGTTCTTCCTTGAAACTCTTCGAGCCAGTCATCCGGCAGCCTTTCGTGCGCCGTCTGTTCATCCGACGGCCAGGGATTTTCTGTGCTGAAGTAGAGAAAGCCCGCTTCGCCATCATTATCGTTTGAGTTATCGCTCAACGCGCGAGGTTGATACCTTTTCACTCCCGTATGACTATCGATATTCAATCGGACGCAGAAATACTCCTGTCCGCATTCTCTGCAAAACACGAGTGGCAGGAGAAAGTGAGAGCGCGAGCCGGGTTTGAACTGTTGTCCATAGACTGTCAGGTATCGACTCTCTTCCGGCTCCAATGTCGTGTAGATGGTATCTCCGCGACTGATGAATTGATGCAAGCGAAATGCATAAGGCGGAGATTGGGCTTGGCAGAGATACGCACCTAGAAGCCCTCTCTGGATGGCGCTAATACATTTGTCTAAAGATACGCCTGTCAGCTTATGAAGATCATGCGCCGCGCCGTCTTCGTCGGAGATAGTTCGGGGTGTTGTGCGGATGAGCCTGCCGCTGCCTTCTTCAGTTGCCAGCCCAAATGTACTCTCAAGCCAGATGGATAGCGGATCGTTAATGAACGATTCATAATCCTGCGGCGCATCACTGGAGTTTTCCACTCGCGCGGCCAGAGCTTTGACGCAATCAGAAGAATTCAAATCGCTCGATGGCGTGGCGCGGCGTAGCGTCTCGCCGATGACATTTTCCGGTTTGACATCATCGCCGAAAAGTTGTGATGCGACTTGTGCCACTTCTGCCCTTTGCTCGTCAAACGATCCCTTACCGGCAATAGTTGCCGATGTGCCAATGCACTGAAGCTTGTCAGCAGACATTCGCTCTCTCACTCTGCGAACCAGCATCGAAACGTCAGCCCCCTGCCTGCCGCGATAGGTGTGCAGTTCATCGAGGACGAGAAAACGCAATCCCTGAGCAGCTTCGATGAGTTTCTTTTCATAAGGACGAGTGAGCATCAGTTCCAGCATCACGTAGTTGGTGAGAATGATGTCTGGAGGATTTTGAATAATCTTGTCTCTCTGTTCATCGTTTTCTTGCCCTGTATAGCGGGCGAATGTCACCGGAGGTTTGTCTTTCGGATAGCCGAGGCAGAGAAACTTTTCAAGCTCGCCGAACTGACTGTTAGCCAGCGCATTCATCGGATAGACGATAATGGCTTTGATTGAATTTTTGGATTGTTGCCGCAGAGCGTAATCAACGATGGGGACGATATAGGCAAGGCTTTTGCCTGAAGCCGTGCCGGTAGTGAGGACGTAGTTATCTCCGGTCTTTGAGACGTGTACGGCGTCCGACTGGTGCTTTCGCAGAATTAACGAATCGCCTTCATTGTCCGTTCTTTTGTTGAAGCGGAAAATCTTCGCGCATTTGGGATGAAGGATGCCTGCGGCAACCAAATCATCGATACTGTCTCCCTCCTCGAACGATGGGTTTAATTGAATGAGCGGCTCAGGCCATAAGGTGCCAGAGTTCAACGATTCATCCACATACTTGCGAATCTCTGGATCACGAATCTGAATAAAGCTCCTGACATAAGTTGAGTAATCTTCGACGAGTCTATTTCTAAACTCAAATATGTTCATTCACTCATCCTCTGCGATATGAAAAGCAAACGAGCCGATTGCAAGTTCGCTGGTATTCAGCAGTCTCTCTTGCAGTGCCTCATTCGCTCCTTGCTGTAAATAACTCGGATCGAGAACCGAATTGCGGCTCAAGACTGCTCGCGCATACTTGAGAATGACCGGAAAGCCAAAATACCAAAATGATAAAGCGATGGGGGCAAACTAACACGCCACAGCATACAAACTGATTCTCGCAGGTGCAAGCTCGAAATCAAGGCCGTATTCTGTTAGTACTGCCCTCTGAACAATGCCCGCAATGAAGTGGAAAAGATTGCCAAAACAGGAATCACAGCAAGGAATGCCAAGCTAATGATATCGCTCGCGAATTATCAGTTGGTCTGTTGATGCATCCACCAACATCGGCATTAAATGGCAAGCGTTGTAGGAACTGGCCTCAAGATATAGAAGATCAAGCGACCTGGTTAGCAGAAGAACTACTCATTTCCGAGGAGTCAGCTTTATATCTTGAGTGGAAGGAACTGACAACAGCTAAAGCTGCAACTATGTATGAGATAAGCAGCGACTATAAATGATACAAATAGGCATTACCAGTGCCTGTCAAACGGCTTGGGCTTCACAACATTGCGGAGAGCGTCCACGAATGGTGTGCGGATTGTGTCGACCGGCGTTATTACTCTCATTCACCGGAGCGCAATCTACAAAGACCAGTTCCTGGTAGGTGCAGATCTTCACGCGAGGTATCTTGGCAGCGTCAGATCAAGATCACGCGTGTGGCGTGGCACAGCAGCATCCCGCCTGAGTTCCGATACAGCGATTGCGGATTCCGCTACGCGATGAGCTTATGTGGCAATGCGGACTGTCCACATCAGAAGGCCAAGTTCACCACCATAGGGAGAAAAGCGGCTCTGATGAAAATGATGCTTACCCTGCATCTTCAAGAGAGTTGAGGCTGTCGAGTTCAGGCGCGTGATGTGTCTCCCATTGAAGCTGTCCGAATGAGAATCACTAAAAAGAGTGCGTTATAACGTCGCTCTTTTTTTACCACGTTCAGATAAATGCTCAATGGAAAGTTTCGGTAGAATGCGATATTGCTCGATTGCCGCAGGTTTGAGAGATGAAGCCCTTTCAGCCTGTTTTTTCAATTGAGGCGAAACAATGAGAAATCACCGCCTCTATGTATCCATGAAAACGCCCCCACTCTGATAAGGCTCTCTCGTTTCCTGAAGGCGGCGTAAGCCAGAGAGCCTAATTATCCCCTCTTTTGGTAGCAAAGATAGTCTGGCACGATGTCGGTAAGCATTCAGGTTCTATCTCTTTCTAAGTGATCGAAGCATAGAACAAGTTTATAGGGCTTGCTGCCTATGCAGATATCTATCCAACCGTTTATCAATCGAATCGTCTGCGGAGATGCAAAAGAAGTTTTGAAGCGGATGCCCAACGAAAGTGTTGATTGCGTGGTTACCAGTCCTCCCTACTGGGGACTGCGAGACTATGGCGGAAAAGGACAAATCGGACTTGAGATTACTTTTCAGGAATACATTGCGAAGCTCTGTGCTGTTTTTGATGAAGTGAAGAGGGTGTTAAAGGAGTCAGGCAGTTGCTGGGTCAACTTGGGAGATACCTACTACACAAACCATTCTCACAAAGGCTATGGAAGAAAACTGCAGATCGATGAACGACAACGCTCGGTCAGAGGCCATGCGCAGACACACGAGCTTCCGGGAAAATCTCTCTGTCAAATTCCTTCACGCTTTGCTGTTGAAATGGCAAGCCGAGGCTGGATATTGCGCAACGAACTCATATGGTGGAAACCAAACGCCATGCCCGAAAGCGTTAAAGACAGCTGTGAACGAAAGTGGAAAAATGTCCAATTGTGAAAATTGAAAAGTTGACCACCTGAGCAGTCGGGGGTT
>CAZPQE010000053.1:0-20297 GCA_964588615.1 uncultured Clostridia bacterium
GCAAAGCCTAGGGTCTTATGATCCTTTCTCTTGAGTCTCACTTTCAATTGTGCCCAGCAAAGATTGTAGTCGGAATAAAAAATGACAAAGTTCCCCAGATATGCTTCCAACTGCTTCTGCTTTGGTTTCCCCCAATTGTAGATCTTCGCCCACTGATGCAACTCTGCGACAGTTGTGAAAGAAATAACTTGTAGCTTATTCGCAAGGTGCGATTTATATAAACCGGCGCGAGTATCCTGCTTGAAGATGAAAGAGATCACATCCGTATCTACAACGATAGTTGTTATCAAGGCAATTCTCTCTCTCTTCATTCCGCCACTCGCGTAAGGTGGCAATGAAATCATCGATGCTTTCATCTTCAGGCCACAAATCGCCCATCGCTTTCAGTTGCTCCCAGGACATGGGTTTTACGCCTTGCGCTTCGGCTAAACGCAGCAATTTCTCTCGCGCTTTGATTTGGTCATCAGACAATTCTTCGGAGTTTATCGTTGAATTCGGGTTTGTCATTTCCATTGACCTCCAACTCTGAGTTTTATACACCCTTTGCGGTCTCGATGAAAGCGCGGGCGTTTTCAACCGGCGTCATCGGTAGAATGCCATGCCCTAAATTCAGGATGTGTTTGTGACTGCCGCCCGCCAGGAGCAGCGCCAGGGTTTTTGCGCGAATGATTTCGGGCGTCGAAAGCAGTATGCCGGGGTCGAGGTTGCCTTGCAGAGTAAATTTATCGCCGACTCTTTGACGCGCCTCTCGTAAATCTGTGCGCCAATCAAGGCTCAACACATCCGCGCCACAGGTTGCCATCTGGTCAAGAAAATGGTCACTGTTGTTGATGTACATAATCGCCGGGGTTTCTTTTCGATTCAGCGAAGCAAAAATCTTCTGCTGATAAGGCAGAGCGAACTGCTCATAATCTTTTCTGGAAAGCTCGCCCGCCCAGGAATCGAACAATTGAATGACCTCAGCGCCCGCTTCTATCTGCGCGTTGAGGTAGAGAATCACTGTGTCGGCGATCTTGTCCAGCAGCGCGTGAAAAGTTTTTGGATCGCCGAACATCATGCGTTTGACCTCGGCGTAATTCTTCGACCCTCCGCCTTCGATCATATAAGCCGCAAGCGTCCAGGGGGCTCCGGCAAATCCGATGAGCGGCACCGCGCCGTCAAGCTCCCGGCGGAGAGTTCGGATGATTTCCATCACGAAGCCGGTTTTTTCAATCGGATCAGGAATAATGAGTTTATCTATCTGCTGGCGCGTGCGAATCGGGCTGGGCAATTCCGGCCCCTTCTTTTCGGTCAGTTGTACCTCTTGCCCCATGGCTTCGACCGGTATGAGGATGTCGCTGAACATAATCACGGCGTCGGTGTCGATGATGCGAAGCGGTTGAAGCGAGACTTCGACGGCAAGCTCTACAGTTTTGCAGAGCGTGAGAAAGGGGATGTCTTTGCGTACAGCGCGATACTCAGGCAGATAGCGGCCCGCCTGCCGCATCATCCAGACGGGAGTTCTTTCGACTTCCTGGCCGCGCGCCGCGCGTATGAGCAGATCATTTTTCATGTATGTTTCTCAATCAAGAGTGGCGCAACCTCTGACGAGGGATTGTATCAACCTGTCTGATGAAGGCCAAGTTGAGCTTTCAGCGGCTGACGAAGCGATTGCCAGCTTCAAAGAATCTCCACTCAAGTTCTGTGGCCGAAGTGATTCCGATTCGCGCGCTCGAAGCCACACGCTTCTCTTCGCTTCTTTCTTTGACCTTGATTTCACGACCGATTCGCTTGCCGTTGAGTTTCAAATCGATCTCGAAAGCCTGGCACAACCTTCCCGGCCCGCTGGCGAGTTTTCTCAAATCTCTGGTGCCTCGACGACGGATCATCTCTTCAACTCCCGCCTGCGGCTCGACGGCGCGAATCAACACCGCGCCCGGCCCGCTCTTATCCGAGGTGAAGTTCAAACAGTAGTACATACCATAAATCAGATAGACGTAAACGTGGCCGAAGGTCTCGCGCATAATCGCGGCCTGATTGCGGCGGGTGACAGCGTGCGAAGCGGCGTCGGTGGTGTAAGCCTCGGTTTCGATTATGCGGCCTTCGCAATTCCCGACGACGAGCGTCGTCCCGATCAGATCGCGCGCAACCTCGATGGTGTCGCGGGCGAAGAAATCCGAACTGAGATAGTGGTCGGTGGTCGGTGGTCGGTGGTCGGTGATGAGCATACTCATTCTTTCCCTTATCGTCGTTGAGAGGAAACGATAATCGCCTGCTGTGACTTTAATCAACCGACCACCGACCACTGGCCACCGACCACTGATCACTGACCACTGACCACTGTGGCTATCCACATCCATCTGGTGTTGCCGCCCGCGTTTTCGCTCTCTCGTCCTTCGATGATACTTGGGCTATGCGTGATTGCGTAAGCCAACCCTTGATGAAACGGCAAGAGAGTTTCATAGCTCGACGCACCCACGCAAACATCTTTTTCATTTCAACCGCCCTCGCGCTTTCGCTGATCGCTTCGCCTGCCCAGGCAAGAGGCAACGGGCTTATAGCCGAGCGCCCCATCGAGGACTCTGAAGGCAGGGCGATGGCTGCGTTTCATTCGTCTCTCAGGATGACTGAAGCGGACGAGGCCGTCACGCGCATCATCCATTACGGAGATTCACACGTCACCGCAGACATACTGACCGGGGCGATGAGGCGTTCTTTTCAACACGGCTTCGGCGATGCGGGCGCGGGGTTCGCGCTGGCGGGTCGCCCCTGGAAATGGTATTCGCCCGTCGGCGGGATGAGCCTCGCAAGCGGCGGCTGGCAGACCGATGGTCTCGGCGCGTTTCCGCGCGATGGCCGTCTTGGACTTGCGGGAGTAAGCCTCACAACGGAGAGCGCGGGCGAGTGGATCAGATGGAATTTGCGAGGCCGCTATTTCGATCTCTACCTGCTCCGTCAGCCCGCTGGCGGCGCAATCGATGTGTTCCTCGACGGCGCTCTCATCTATCAACACGCTCTTCTGGCATCGGATCGTTTCGAAGCGGCTTATCTCGAACTGGAAGCCGGAGCGGAGGGCCGTCACACAATCGAAATAAGAACGGCAGCACGGGGTCGCGTCCGCGTGCTGGGCATCGCAGCCGAAAGCCGGACCGCAGGCGTAGTCTACGACGCGCTCGGCATAAACGGCGCGCGAGCTTCGCGTCCGCTCGCGTGGAACTGGGACGTGCTTGCGGACAACCTCACGCGCCGCGACCCGCAGTTGATAATCATCGCCTACGGCTCGAACGAGGCGGGAGACACTGATCTCGACGTGAGCGAGTACGCCAGTCGCTTCACTGAGTTGTTGAGGCGATTTCAGCAGGCGGCTCCCCGCGCATCGCTGCTGGTCATCAGCCCGCCGGATCGCTCAGGCGTCGGCAGACGATTGCCCGCGTTGGTCGAAGCGCAGAGGCGCGCGGCATTGAGGGCGGGCGCGGCTTTCTGGAATCTGTTCGAAGCTATGGGCGGCGCAGACTCAATCGAGAGATGGGCGCGTCTGAGGCTTGCGCAATCGGATCGGGTTCATCTCACACAATCGGGATACAGGCTCGTTGCCGAAGCTTTGTACAAAGAGCTGATGCGCGGATATCTGTGGTCGCTTCTGGAAACAGAGAGTCAAACAGGCGGCGGAGCGACGAAACTCCCATCGGCTTGCGGAGTTGCGCACGGGCTAACTGGTAATCGCTCCGCTGCCCGTTTGACTCTCTGTTTTCAAAGCCGCTCAAGGGGTGCGGTTTTCAAAAGCCAGTTGGTTCCTGCTGCATACCCCGAACGGCAGTTGGGGGCGCTGCAAATCCAGCCTTCATCAACCGCGCTCCTTTCTCTTCTGGATACCCCCGATGGAAATCGGGGGAGGAATCCAAATCCAGCCTTCGTAGGTTGGATTTGAACGATCCTCCAACTTCCGTTGGAGGGATTCGATCTTTTTTTGAAAACTGCACCGCCGTTCAAGGTTTATGTTTTTCACCAGTCCGTCCTATTACGTTTTTCTGATCGCTGTCTTCTTCGCTTTCTGGGCCGTAGCCGGGCGCATCCGCTGGCGACTGCTGACGCTTGTCGCAGCCGGACTTTTTTTCTACTGGCAAACCTCCGGGCGCGCCCTGTCGCTGTTGCTCGCAGTCTCAGCAATCGATTTCACGACGACTCGATTGATGTCGCGCTTCGAAAGCCGCAAGACGCGCAAAGGATTGCTTGCAGTTTCTCTCTTCGTCGACATCGGCGCGCTCTCGTTGTTCAAGTACGCCGACTACTTCCTTGAGAACGCCGCCGCCAGACTTTCGATTCTCGGAGTTCATCTGCCTGCTGCAAGCCTCAACCTGCTCGCCCCTGTCGGCATATCGTTTTTCATCTTTCAATCGCTCGCTTACGTAATCGATGTTTATCGCAAAGATGCGGAGCCTGCGCGCGACTGGCTTGAATACCTGACCTTCGTTTCTTTCTTCCCGACGATCATCGCAGGCCCGATACTTCGGGCGAAGCAACTTCTGCCGCAGCTTCGCTCACGACTCGCGCTCACGGCTGAAGCGGGCGGGCAGGCTCTCTTTCTGATCGCCGTGGGGCTGACGAAGAAGATAGCGATTGCCGATTATCTAAGCGCGAATCTGGTTGATCGCGTGTTCGATTTTCCTGAGCGATTTTCGTCGCTCGAAACGGCGGCGGCTGTCTACGGCTACGCGGCGCAGATTTACTGCGATTTTTCAGGCTACAGCGACATCGCCATCGGATCGGCTTTGCTTTTGGGTTTTGCGTTGCCGATGAATTTCGACGCGCCTTATCGCGCGCGCGACCTCGCCGAATTCTGGCGGCGATGGCACATCTCGCTTTCGACCTGGCTGCGCGATTACGTCTTCTTCATCATTGCAGGCCGTCGCGCTCGCTCGCAGGCGATGCTTTATGTCGGACTTGTGGCGACGATGATCGTCGGAGGACTCTGGCACGGGCCGACGTGGACTTTCGCGCTGTGGGGAGTGGCGCATGGGCTGGGCCTTGCGGCAGTGCGCGCATTCGAATCGGCGAGAAAACGATTCGGCATCCGCCCGCGCAACACGCGACTGGCCAGTGTTGCAGGCGTTTTCCTTACTTTTCACTTCGTCTGCTTTGCATGGATTTTGTTCCGCGCCGAGAGCGTCGAGAAAGCCTTCGAAGTGATTCGCCAGTTGATGGCTTTCACCGCAGACACAACCAATCTTCCGCTGACTGTGATTCTGGTGATGATGATCGGGCTGGCTGCGCACTGGATGCCGGATTCCATCTGCGAGCGGACGCGCGACTGGTTCACTCGATTGCCTGCGCTGGTTCAGGCTGTCGCGCTTACGGCTCTGGCCTCTGGCCTTTACTCGGTTGCGAGCAGCGATGTCGCGCCGTTCATCTATTCCAGGTTTTGATTATGCAGGGTCATATAAAGAATCATGTGCTTGGGGGCAAGACGGCGCGGACGCTTGCGATCATCGTCGCGGTTGCGTCGTTGCCATATTTTTTCCCTAAGCTTGCGCGCTATCGCGTGATGGTTTCGCGCGAAACTCAGGCGCAGGATTCGAACTCGCCGTCTCAGGACAGCATCGTTCTTGCCGACACCATTTCATCAACGATTCGAGCCAAACCGGGCGAGATCGAAGATGCGTCAGGTCACGCGCTGGACTCATTCTTCGAAGCTCTCCTTCGCGCTGAGACCGGAGGCGGGCAGGCGCGCGTCTGTCACTATGGCGATTCTCCAATCACCAACGACGGCATCACCTCGACTGTGCGAAGGAAGCTCCAGCTTCGCTTCGGCGACGCAGGGCATGGGTTCATCCTGATAGCGAAACCCTGGGGATGGTACTCGCACGCCGGAGTCAGTCACGAAGCCGGTTCAGGATGGCGCAGCGACCCGATGTGGATTTCTCGCAGCGATCATTTCTACGGACTCGGCGGGGTGAGATTTACGAGCAGCGGCGCGGGCCAGAGCGCGAGTTTCGGCGCTGCGGAAGAAGGCGAAACGGGTCGCAGCGTTTCAGCTTTCGACATCTACTTTCTCTCTCAACCCGGAGGAGGCGATTTCGAAATCGAAATTGACGGAGCGTTTCTCAGGCGAGTGGCGACCGCAGGCGACAAAATCGAATCCGCTTTTCATCGCGTCGAAGTTGAAAAGGGCGCGCACGATCTCACAATCAAAACAATCGGCAATGGAGAGGTCAGTCTGTTCGGAGTCGCGCTCGATTCAGGAGAGCGCGGAGTTCAGTACGATTCGCTCGGTTTGAACGGCGCGTTCATCGGCCTGCTGGCAAACTACCTCGACGCCGCTCACTGGGCCGAACAGTTGCAGCATCGCAGACCTGATCTGGTCATCATCGGCTACGGCGCAAACGAGAGCCAGTTTGAAAAGCTGCCGATGGATCAGTACGAGCGCGACACCAGAGAGGTGATACGACGTATTCGCGCCGCGCTGCCTCACGTATCGATAATGCTTTTGGGGCCAATGGATCGCGGGCAGCGCGGCGCGGGCGGCGCGATCATCACTCGTCCGATGATCCCAAAGCTGATCGCATATCAGCGTCGCATAGCCGCCGAGACAGGCTGCGCGTTTTTCGACACTTTCGCGGCGATGGGCGGCGATGGAACGGTCGCGCGATGGCACGACTCGAAACCAAAACTTATGGGCGGAGACTTCACCCACCCGACTGCTCAGGGCGCTGAGATAGTCGGCTCGCTCATCTACAACGCGATTATCAAAGAGTACGAAAAGAGAGTCGAGAGTCTGGAGTCGAGAGTCTGGAGTCCTAAGAAGTGACTCCAGACTTCAGACTCCCGACTCCAGACTTTTAGAAGGAGGTTGTTCGATGTTGCCGGAAACGGTCATGAGTTTTTTGAGTGATGCGGCGCGACAGTCGCGGGCGACTATGCCCTCGCGCGATGAGTCGCTCTTTCAATCAGGGCTGCTCGATTCTTTTTCGCTGGTGGAATTCGTCACGCTGATCGAAAGCGAGTGCGGCATTCGAATCGATGACGCAGACTTGAGGCCCGCGAACTTCGACACGATAGCGAAGGTCGAAGCGTTCATAGAGCGCGCGAAGGTGGCAGGATGAGTTGTTACATCACAGGCTGCGGAGCGATGCTGCCCGGACGGGTGGTGACAAACGAAGAGCTTGCGCCGATGCTGGGCGTCGCGCCTGAATGGATCGAAGCAGTCTCAGGGATATGCGAACGACGATGGGTTGGCGCGGATCAATCGACTTCCGATCCTGCTGTCGATGCAGTGAGGAGCGCGCTTGAAGATGCGCAGGTGAAGGTTGAAGAGGTAGATTATCTGATCGGCTGCACGCTTTCGCCCGACTATCAGGTTCCGGGCATTGCGCCGATAGTTCAGCGCAAGCTTGGAGCAGGCCGGATTCCGGCAGTCGATCTTCGAGTCGGATGCGCGGGCGCGCTCTACAGCTTGCAGATAGCCTGCGGGCTAATAGAATCAGGCGCGGCAAAAACGGTCGTCTGCTTAGGCGCTGAAGCGCAATCGAAGGGGCTTGAGTTGAACCGGGAAAGCGCCGAGTTGAGCATGCTGTTTGGCGACGGCGCGGGCGCGTTCGTCGTAAGAGGCGAAGAGGGATTGAATGAAAGCAGACTGGCGCTGAGAGTCGAAGATGTGTTGATTCGCACGGATGGGAGTTTTGCTGAGGATTTGATCGTCCGCGCGCCCGGCACGGCAAACGGCGCAAGGTGGATTGATGCTGAACAGATCGCCGCAGGGTTGCATCGTGGCTCGATGAATGGACGCAGCGTGATTTTGCATGCTGTTCGCAAGCTTGCCGATGCGATTGTCGAAGTAACCGGGCGAAATCAGGTTTCGATTGAAGAAATCGATTTGATCGTTCCTCATCAGGCGAATGCTAACCTGCTGCGCCAGCTTGCAAAGAAGCTGTCAGTGGCGGAAGAAAAGGTCGTCTCGAACATTGATCGTTTCGGAAACACGAGCGGCGCGTCAGCCTTTATCGCGTTATGTCAGGCTCGAAAAGAGCAGAGGCTGTTGCCTGGTTCTAATGTTCTGGTCGCGGCTTTCGGCGCAGGCTTCACCTGGGGGGCGGCGCTCGGTCGGGTGTGCATGCGGTGAGCGTTATGAAGCTTTGCGCAGCGGTTGTGATATTTGCGACTGGTTTATTGCCGGAAGCGGCATCTGCTGAGATGCTCGATCATATTCTCATCAAAGACAACAGACTTTCATATAAAGGCTATGTGGTCACGAAGACTTACGATCCTGACAGGCGGGTTTCAGAGGCTGTCATCAGAAAAGGCCAAAGAGTGCTTGCGAGGTTGAAGCAGGGGAACAACCTCGCTGATCTCACAAGCTTCGCTTTGTTCCCGTTTCTTGGCGGAAAAGAAAAACAATTGATCATTCAGCAGCATCACGGAGGCGCTCACTGTTGTTATTCCTGGCGCATCTATGATCTTTATCCCGCTTTTCGTTTGATCTTCAAAAGCGAAAGATATCCAATCGGCGATGGGGTGGATGACGCGCTGATCGAAGACCTTGATAAAGACGGAACTTTTGAGTTCATCCAAAACAGCAACAAGTTTGCTTACTTCAACCATCGCTGCTTCGTCTGCCTGCCTCGTCCTGTCGTGGTTTTCAGGTACGACAAAACTGCGATGCAGTATTTACCGGCCAATCACATTTTTCCTTCATTCGCGCTCAGAGATGTCAAAGCGTCAATAGACAAAGTGAAGGCGCTCAATAGCGACCGATATGGCGACTCTTTTCCTTATGTGCTTGACGTGGCGCTTTCCTACATCTATGCGGGCATGGAAAGGCGGGCCTGGGCTTTTTACGACAGGCATTACGAATCATCCGAAAAGAAAACCGTGAAGCGCCTCATCAAACGCGAATTGAGAAATGACGGAATATACCGTTTTCTTTATTCGAAACGACAGCGCGAAGAAGGCACTCACTTGTTCTTCAACAGGTTCTCAGTGTCCTGGGGGACGGCGATGAATGGAAGATTGCGATAGACCTCGCCTACGTCCAGACCGTAGCCGACGACGAAGTGATTCGGGATGGTGAAGCCTATGTATCGGGCTTCGACATCGATTTCATGCCGGTCAGGTTTATCAAGCAGCGCGGCTATCTGAAGAGTGTGTACTTCGCGTGAGCGGAAAATGTTTGCCAGATAATTGAGAGTCAATCCTGTGTCTATGATGTCTTCGACAACGAGCACATCTTTGCCCGCGAGGCTCTTGTCGAGGTCTTTGGTTATTCGCACTTCGCCCGATGATTTGGTTGAAGCGCCGTAGCTCGATATGCCTATGAAGTCCAGAGTCAGCGGAAGGTCGATAGCCCGCATAAGGTCGGACAGAAAAACGCACGCGCCCTTGAGCACTGCCAGCAGATGAAGATTCTTTCCCGCATAATCGCGCGTTATCTGCTCTCCCATCTCGCGCACTCGCGCCTGAATGCTGTCGGCTTCGATCAACACCTTCAGATTGGGATCCTTCATGAAAGAATCGCGCCCGTTCGTCAACATCGCTTTCTCCTTGGCTGTGGATTGACTGGGGACTATACGAAAACAGCTTCAAGGATGTCAACGCGCCCTTTTTGATTGCCTGTCTCCGATCAGAACTCTACAATCTGAAGTCCAAAATCCGAGAGGTGAATAGATGAGCGTCATTGACGAAAGAGGCAAGCGCGTAATCACCGAGCGCGAAATCAGGGAGGCTGCGCCGGGCGATACTCTGCGCATAGATGAAGGAGCCATCATCACTCCGCTGGCTCAGGATCTGGCCCGCGAACGCGATATTCAAATAGAACGAGCGCGAAGGCGCATGGCGGCTCGCAAAAGAAAAATAGCCATAGCAGCCGATCACGGCGGCTTCGAAATGAAAGAAGAACTCAAGCACGCGCTTGCCGACCTCGGCTATGAGTTTCAGGACTTCGGCGCGCATTCGACCGACGCTGTGGATTATCCCGATTACGCGCATCTGGCGGCGCGTGCCGTCGCCCGAAATGCATGCGACCTTGCCATAATAATCGACGGCGCGGGCATAGGATCGTGCATGGTGGCAAACAAAGTTCCCGGAGTGCGCGCCGCGATGTGCTACGACGCGGCGACCGCTCGCAACAGCCGCGAGCATAACGGCGCAAACGCGCTCACGCTCGGAGGCAAAATGATCACTGTGGAGCGAATGCGCGAGATAGTCGAAGCGTGGCTCTCGACAGAACTGACCGAAGACCGCCATCGCCGGAGGGTGGCCAAGATCGATGCAATCGAGCGCGAATACCTCAAATAATCGGTCAGGCGCGCGGGTTGCGACATGACTTTCTTCGCGCATCGGGAAGATGATTGACGGAGGAGGCGCGATTGGGATCAAAGGAAGACCACCTTGAAGCGCGCGGTCTCAAAGGGCGAGAGGCCGCAAATCGACCTTCGGGCACGGACAACCTCTGCAATTATCTGGCTGAGAAATATCCTGAACATTTCGCGGCCTGGGCGCTGGGCAGAAAACCAGGAGCGGTCGAAGTCCTCAAAACCGAATTGAGCGTCGAGCCTATCAGGGCCGACTCGGTTATGATGGTCGGCAGGAAAGAGCGGATACTCCACTTTGAGTTTCAGGTCGAAGCCACGAGCGATCCTCCGCTGCCGCTCCGCATGCTCGACTAATGGGTGCGTTTGTATCGCCTATATCGCATCCCTGTCGATCAGGCGCTGGTGATGCTCAAGCCGACTGTTGCGGATGTGCCAGACGAATTTCGCGCAGAAAGAACTCTGCATCGCTACACGGTGGTTCGTATGTGAGAGCAGGAGCCAGCGGTGTTGAGCAGAGGGAAATCGGCAGAATCGCTTTTGACGACGGCGGCAGAGAGAGTGGATCATGTGGATCGAGCGACGGCGTGAGATATCAGTATGCGCGCAGGTGCTTGCCGGGTTGAGGTTCGAGAAGGAATTGATACGAGCGGTTTTCAGAGAGGGAGTTATGAGAGAATCAGTGATCTATCAGGAAATAGTCGAAGAAGGATTGCGCGAAGGGATGCAGAAGGGCATGCAGCAGGGGTTGCAGAAAGAGGCAGAGGCGATGGTGTTGCGCCAGCTTGCCCATTTGTTTGGCAAACTCGACGCGCGGACTCGACGCGGAATTTGTGAAAACATTGCCCTGGTAATTTTTTCTTTTGGATGATTGGTAAGAGGATAGACTTATGACGAAGACGGTTGATGTGTTTGAAGTGCAGAACAACCTGGCAGGCATATTGTCTTTGATAGCAGAGGGGACAGAGGTTATTCTGACCTCTGATAATAAGCCTCTTGCCCGCCTGTTGCCGATAGAGGCTTCCGAGACTCCGCGTGTAGCCGGACTGCATGAAGGAAAGATTTGGACCAGCGACGATTTCGCCGAACCTCTGCCTGATGAATTCTGGACGGAGAATTCATGAAATTGCTTCTGGACACCCATACATTCATCTGGTGGGACAGCCAAAGAGCGCGCCTTTCGTCTGATGCTCTGATTCTGTGTCAGAATAAATCAAACGGCCTGTTCCTCAGCATGGCAAGTATTTGGGAGATGCAAATCAAGATTCAATTAGGAAAGTTAAAATTCAGTCTGCCTTTGGAAGATGTCATCAAAGACCAGCAGAAAGCCAATAATATCCAGTTGCTTCCGATAGAGTTCGACCACATCCTGCGATTGGAAAAACTGCCCTTGCACCATAAAGACCCTTTCGACCGATTGCTGATTGCACAAGCCCAGGTTGAAGATATGACCGTCATCAGCAACGACGCATGGTTTATGAATTATGCCGTCAAGCTCAGGTGGTGAGCTTCGCCAACGGGCTCCCGTTTCAAAAGCGCATGGGCCTGCCTTTCGAGTTCTTGCGGATCGAATCGAGCAGGGCGAGACAGCCCTCGATCCTTCTACCATTTCGTTTTCTATAAGAGTGGATCATGTGGATCGAGCGACGGCGTGAGATATCAGTATGCGCGCAGGTGCTTGCCGGGTTGAGGTTCGAGAAGGAATTGATACGAGCGGTTTTCAGAGAGGGAGTTATGAGAGAATCAGTGATCTATCAGGAAATAGTCGAAGAAGGATTGCGCGAAGGGATGCAGAAGGGCATGCAGCAGGGGTTGCAGAAAGAGGCAGAGGCGATGGTGTTGCGCCAGCTTGCCCATTTGTTTGGCAAACTCGATGCGCAGACTCGACGCAGAATCGGAAGCCTGTCGCTGACAGAGCTTGAGGCGCTGGGCGAAGCCTTGCTCGATTTCAGCAAAAAGTCTGATCTTCTCAAATGGCTCGACGCTCAAAGATCGCGCAGCAAGTGATAGAGCGCGACGCTTCAACTGACCGCGCGTAGCTGCGCAATGCCGATGTCGTATCGGTCTCTCGAATCATGGACACAGGTAAATCGCGCGCCTTCACCACACTCCTTCCTCGCTACCGAACCACCATATCACTCCGATAGTCTCCGTGTTCTGCTCCGTTTTGCCAATGCCCGCAGGCGTATAAAAAGAACCCGCTTCCTGCCTCGCGCGTTAGAATCTGCCGGAAGAGATGAATTTTTCTCAACGCTTTTCAGTTCAGTCGAGTAGTCAATAGTGAACGCAAGAGGGAGATAGATGGCTGCTGAGGTTGTTGAAACGCTGCGGATGACCAAAAATTCTGCCGCCGAAAGCTCGTCGGTCGCGCCGCTCATCCATCGCGCAAGATCGGGCGAGAGAGAGGCATTCGATCAGTTGATGATCCTCCATCAGCGCAAAGTCGTCTCCATAGCGTGGCGATTGCTCGGCAACGAGGAGGACGCGCGCGACGCCGCGCAGGAAGCATTCCTCAAGGCTTACAAGTATCTTCACCGCTTCGACGCCGATCAGGATTTCGCGGGCTGGCTCTATCGCATCGTCGTCAACGTCTGCCGGGACGCGGCCCGAAAGCGCGGCCCGGTGGTTTCTTTCGAAGCGGAGCGCGAGACAAACAATCTCGAAGTGATCGATGACGGCAGCGATGTGGAAGCCGGAGCGATTCGCGCGCAGGAACAGGTGATGGTGCTTGAAGCCCTGGAGACGCTTTCGAAGAAGGAACGGGCAGCCCTCGTGCTGCGCGATATGGAAGGACTGGCTACCCAGGAAGTGGCGCGCATAATGGGATCGAGTCAGACGACAGTCAGGTCGCAGATAAGCTCGGCGCGAGCCAAAATAAGAGAATTCCGCGAGCGAGCATCGAGGAGGAGAAAACAATGAATTGCAGGCGCATTCGGGATTTGATGCCGCTTTACGTCGAGGGCGATCTCGACGACGAAAAATCGCGCGCGGTCGCCGTGCATCTCTACGAAGAGGAATGCCCGCAGTGCAACGCCCTGAAAGACGAACTCGGCGAAAGCCGGCGATGGATTCGCTCCTGCGCCGCGCCCGATTTCGATGAGGCGTTCTTCAATGATTTGAGAGGGAGCGTGCTCGCAGACATCGAATCGAACGAGGGGCGCGCTGGTTTTTTTCAACTCCTGAGGGAGCGATCGAGGTGGAAGCCCGCGCTTGCCGCAACCATCGCGCTGATGATTCTGGCAGGAGCGATGCTCTACATTTATTCGGGCAGGGCGAAAAATGATTCGAGCGAACTTGTAGCCGAAGAAGAAAAGAAAGAAGAGAATCTCACAGTCACGATCCCTGAAGAAAAGAAACCCGGAAAGCCGGGAGTTCGTCGAAAGCGAACAAGGCAAACAAGCGCGATCATCGCAGAGACGAAAAAGACCATAGAGCCGTCGCTGGAATCGCAGTTCGTTTCTGAAAACTTTGAAGAAGAGCGCGCGATGACTCCCGCAGGGATGACGCGGATAGAATTTCAGACCGCCGATCCGACCATCCGCATCATCTGGTTCGCGCCCAAAGAAACCGAATCGAAATCGTCGAAGCAGGGTACTGATTAGGCAGTTGTCAGTGGTCAGTTGTCCGTTGCAGGAAACGACGGACAAAGGACAACTGACAACGGACAAAACCGGAGGTAATACAAAATGAAGAAAAGAATTTTCACTGTTGCAGTTTTGATCGTGTCCCTCGTTTCGATGGCCGCAGGGCAGCAGCCTGCGCCCAGGGCTGAAACTCCCGCTCCGAGAGGGCCGGATTATGTCGATCACCGTGAGTTCAAAAACAGGGTGTTCGAAGTCAAAAACCGCAACCCATTCGAACTCGCCCGCGCGCTCCAGGCGCTCGGCAGCGGATTCAAGGGATCGACGGTTCAGGCAAGCGATGAGTTCAGTACGATCACCGTGCGCGATTTCCCCGAAAACATCGCGGCGATAGAAGAAGCTCTCAAACGCCTGGACGCGCCTGAAGCGCCCAGACCCGATATCGAACTCAAGATGCATTTGTTGATCGCTTCCAACACCGAGGGCGCAAGCAGTCAGTACCCGGCTGATCTCGGCGAAGTAGTAAAACAATTGCAGGGCACGTTGAGCTACAAGAGCTATTATCTTGCCAACTCGGTTCTGATCCGAATGAGGAGCGCGTCGAACAATCGAGGAAGCGGCGATTTGCAGCTTGGCCCTCCGCTGGTGGCTGAACCAGCGGGTGGACAATACAGCTATAACTTCAACACTGTTTCCATAGCGCCGGGCGCTTCCATCGCTGCCTCGATACAGATAAGAGGAATCGATTTCAGATTCCATGGCGATCGTCTGGGGCACGCGGAGATAAGCACCGGGATTGGTTTGCGCGAGGGCGAGAAGATAGTCGTGGGAACTGCGACCCTTAGAGACAAGGCGATGGTTCTTGTCCTCACAGCGCGAGTCATCAAGTGATCTCGTCCAGTGGGAAGCCGATTCGATCATTCACTTCGAATCGCTTTCAATCAGGGCCGGGGCAGTCGGCCCTGATTGCCTTTTCATTCTTCAGCCTTGCTCTCTGCGGGCGCGTCTTTGAGGAAAATCATCTTGGCTATCTGGACGGCTGAGAAAGCGCCTCGCGTGTAGGCGGGGCGGGTCGTGGCATCGAATCGCCTGTCGAACAATTCATCGCACAACTCATCTATCTCGCGCTGGAAGGCGACATCCGTAGAGCGGAATCCGTCATCTGTGAGCGGTCGCGTCACCGGGAGACGGACGAGCATATCGTAGGTCTGCGTCCATGAAATGCAGTACTCACGAAGAGCGTCGAGCCGCTCGCCGTTTCTTCCGTATCGCCGCTGATAGTAGGCATAGTTGTCGAGCACCGAGCGGTCGCAGACGAGTATGTCTGCGCGCGGAGCCTTTTCTATTTCAAGCTGAATCTGACGGGCGATGATCCATTGATATGCTTCGCGGGTGGCGTCTTCGTTGAGCGGAAACGGGCATTCGCGGGCTATCTCGGTCAGCAACTCGACCCTCTTGCCCGCCCGTTTGAGCGCGCCCGCAAGTTCGTAGGCTATAGTCGTTTTGTTGACTCCGTGAGTCCCGACCAGCGCGATCTTGAACAATCGTTATTCCTCCTTCAAAAACGTACAGCGGGCTGCCAGACTGCTGATTCCTCACTTCAGAGTGTCAACTGTCCGGCTGACGGCTGTAGATCAAACCCATAAGGCCGGACTATTTTAGCCTTTCGCAGCATCGAGCGCACGACTCTTTGTAGTTTTTTTGCGCCTGACATTCAACTTGTGAAAGCCGGAGGGCGATGAGTATAATTTGCGGTCAATGTCCGACCAGGGCTTTCGACAGGAATGCGATGAAAGGGGACCTGCCCAGCGATTTTCGCCGATTAGTTTGCAAGGATTCGCGCACAGGCGTTTCTATATAGGGGCGAAATGTCCGCCTGATCGATCAGCACATCGAGGGGAAGGAAGGGAATGAGGAAAGTTTTAGCCGGTTTGCTCACACTGTTGCTGGCCTTGTCCTGGGCGATACTGCCCGGCCAGTTCGATCTCGGGGCCGCGCGCGCGCAGGAGGCCGCGCCGCGACTTGACCGCATACGCCCGACTACGATAACGGCAGGCGCGCCGACTTTCACGGTCTTTCTTCAGGGAAAGAAATTCGCCGAGGGCGCGCAAGTCCTCCTCGACGGCGTTCCTCTCCCTTCATCCAGAACCATCAGCGACGGCAAGGGCGTGCTTGCCGAAATCCCCCCGTCGGCAGTCGCCGCGCCCGGCACGCACACCATCGAAGCGGTCAACCCCGATGGAATGACTACTTCGGCCAAGACCCTCACCGTCGTCGTGCCTGACCCCGAACTCCGCATCCAGTTCGACGCCAGCAACGCCGCTGAGGAAGACCAGAGAAACCCGCTCATCTTTCCCATCAGAGGCGAGGGATTCGCCAAAAGCTCGAAGGTGATAGTGTGGGGCAAAGCCTCCGAACAGACCAACTTCATCGATGACGATATGATCGAAGGGGTGCTCAACGCCGGGCTCACTGATAATCCCGCTTTTATTCCGGTTCTGGTTCAGAACAAGGGCGGGAGACTCTCCAACACTCAGGTGTTTTTCATAGTGCCGCGCCCGCCCTCGCTCGACTCCGTAGATCCGGAGATAGTGGAGGTCGGCGATGAGGACTTCGAAATAAAAGTCACCGGAGACAGTTTCCGCCCTGACGCTCAACTGGTCATCGATGGCCAGCCGCTTGAAATAACCCGGCGCAAGGATGGCCGACTCGAAGCCACCGTGCCTGCTTCCTATCGCGCAGCCCCCGGACTTCTCACCGTCCGGGTTCAGCAGGACGGCATTCAATCCAATGACCTCACCTTAATGGTCGCTCCTTCCGAAGACCCGTTCATCTACACCATAGCTCCGTCACTCATACGCCAGGGCGAAAACCGCGAAACCATCGAATTGGTCGGCGCCAACTTCGGCGACAAAGATGAAGTGCTCTTAGACGGAGAAGAAGTAAACGTGAGGGATTCGACCCGTCGCAGGCTTACTATCGTCGTCAAGGATGAGTTGCTGGCCGAGCCGGGCGCGCACCTGCTTCAGGTCAGGGACAAGGACGGCAACCTTTCGAATATAGGATCGTTTTCAGTCGTGCCCGATGTCGATGTCACCACCCTCGCCGGAGATTTCCCCGACGGGTTCAACTATGACGTGACCTGTGTGAGCGCCGAAGACGCCAAACTCCGCCGCCCGCGCCGGGTCTCTCTTGGGCCGGACGGTATGGTTTACATCACCGATCAGCAGAACCACGCCATACGCGCGATCAATCCCGCCACGGGCGAAGTATGCACGATAGCCGGGACGGGTGTTTCCGGCTATAACGACAGCGGGAATACGAGGGATTTCCCCGTCACCTTCGCCTTCCCCAATGGGCTTGCAGTCGCCGAAAACGGCGACATCTACGTCACCGAGAACGGAAACAATGTCATTCGTCTGATTCAAAGGAGCGGAGGCCAGATCACCGTGAGCACCTTCGCGGGCCGCTTCGAGGAAGTGACCGACCGGGGACGCCAGAACCGAATCAACGGCACTCGCAACGGAGCGTCAGGTTATCTGGATGGCGATGTGAGAGAGTCGGCATTCAACCTCCCTGACGATATCATCATCGCCCCCGACGGGACGATCTATCTGGCCGACGCCAATAACCACTGTGTAAGGAGAATCCGTCGGGACGGAGACCGGTTCGTAATCGATACGATTGCCGGAAACGGCGTGCCTGGATTTGCTGACGGATCGACGCCCAACGCCCGCTTCAATACGCCGACCGGCCTGGCCCTTTCGCTCGACGGGGCGTTCCTCTTCGTGGCCGACACCAATAACAATCGAGTGCGCAGCATAGAGCTTGCGACAGGTCGGGTCAGCACTGTTGCCGGAACCGGAGAGGGGGGCAGCTTCGACGGCCCGGCTGAAGAATCCACCTTCTTTCAACCCATAGGACTTGCGGTGGGCGCCGATGGAACCCTCTACATAAGCGAGGTGACCGGAAACAGAATCCGCAGGCTCGATCTGGCAGGCAATATAACGACAGTTGCCGGAGACAACAGCGACAGATTCCGCGACGGGCCTGGAATCCGCGCCAGATTCAACAGTCCGAGGGGCATCTTCATAGACAGAGCGCGCGGAGTCATCTACGTCGCAGATACCGAGGACTTTCGCATAAGGATGATAGAACTTCCCTGAGCATTGATTCGAGAAATCAACTCCGGTGACGGTAGGTGATGCGCCCTTTGGTCAAATCGTAAGGCGACAACTCGACCGTGACCTTGTCGCCCGGCAGTACTTTTATGAAGTTCTTTCGCATTTTGCCTGACAGATGCGCCAGTATCTGATGTCCTTCGGCTATCTGAACCTTGAAAGTGGCGTTGGGCAGCGATTCAGTGACAGTTCCCTCGACAGGGATCATCTCATCTTTAGGAATGACTCGTACCTCCTTTCCAGTGTTGTGCGCATGCTCCACTCATATTTTCAGCCTGACTCGTCGTTGACCCCTAAGAATACCTCAACATCAATCGCGAGTAAAACGGAACTCAATAGCGTCCTCGATTATCCCGCTCATTGACGGCAACGCCAGTCGTGACTAACATCTTCGATATCGAAGAACGATTCGAGAATAGATCAGGGAGTCGTTTGGTGATGAAGAACGCTGAAAGCGAACAGCAACCGACAGGATCGAGCAGATCGGAAAAGCTTGCGACAGCGGCCATGTTTCTGGCCGCTGTCGCCTGTATCCTCACTGCCGCATTATGGTGGCGAGTCCAGTAGAATGCTTCATCGAGCGGCAAATCTCCATCCGGCGATAATGCCGCTGTGTCTCAACCTACAGACGGCTGGCTGAAAGGGACGACAGAAGACAAGTTCACTCAGGTCGAGAAACCATTGCGCGGCCTCGACAAGACGATGGTCGAAGTGGGATACCGATTTACCGAGCTGTATTTCGCCGGCAAGGAGCATAACTGGGATTATGCCAAATATCAGGCGGAGAAGATCGATCTCACCCTCCGCCTCGGCTTGGAACGCCGCCCGAAACGAGCTCAATCAGCCCAGTTCTTTTTGACAGACGAGATGCCAGCCGTGCTGAAGGCTATCGAAAGAGGGACCGACGAAATTTTTCTGCAAAGCATGCATCGCCTGCGCTCTTCCTGCATGAAGTGTCACAACCTCGAAAAGGTTCCCTTCTTTACAGTCGAATTTCCGGAGCATCAGGTCTCCCCTGTCGGCAGTATTCCGTAAAAGGAATTTCAGGGGATAACGCATGAACTCCGTTTACCTGATGAGTGGCTCTCACATCTCAAAAATTCGCGGGGAGGAAATAATACGAGTATGTCTCTTTATCGAAAAATAATCGCCACCAACGCTCCGTCTGCCGTGATTCTGATCCGCATCACGGTCGGATCGGTTTTCCTCTCCGAAGGGATTCAGAAGTTTCTCTTTTCGGATGAAGTCGGGGCGGGGCGCTTCGCCAAAATAGGAATTCCCTCGCCTGAGTTCACGGCCCCATTCATCGGCGTCGTCGAAACGGTGTGCGGGGCTTTGATCCTCGCGGGATTTCTCACGCGACTGGCGGCCATCCCTCTGATCATAGACATGCTCGTGGCGATCCTATCGACGAAGATTCCCATCCTTCTCGGCTATGGGTTCTGGGGCTTCAGCCTGCGAAATGTCCCTTACTACGGCTTCTGGGGCATGGCGCACGAGGCGCGCACGGATTTCGCCATGCTGATGGGGGCCGTCTTTCTTCTCATTGCGGGAGCGGGAGCGCGATCTCTGGATGCGCGGCTCGCATCCAATCCATCTGATCATCAGGAACATTGAAGCTGTAAGATCATAAATGCGGTGAAGCCGATCAATGGTCATCTGCAATCGAACAGGAGATTGAATATCGATGAAAAACAGATTTCAACAAGCGGTCATCGCGCTGATGCTCGTCGCGCTCAATGCGGAATTCGCCAGCGCGCAACAGCCAACAACGAGTCAAAGACGCCCGGTCAAACGCGCCGAAAGCCGCGATCAATGGTACGCAGACGGAAGACGCGCTGTCGAAGAAGCCAGACGATTGAGAGCCAACATCGCGCGGGCGAAGAATATCATCCTGTTCGTCGGCGACGGCATGGGAATCTCCACCGTGACGGCTGCGCGCATACTCGAAGGCCAACTTCGCGGCGAGAGCGGCGAAGAGAATCTGTTGAGCTTCGAGCAGTTGCCTTTCGTCGCGCTCTCGAAAACCTACAGCGTCAATCAGCAGACATCCGACTCGGCTCCGACTATGACGGCCATCGTAACCGGCGTCAAAACCAACGACGGACTCATCTCCGTCGATCAGGATGTCGCGCAGGGCGATCACACTACGGTGAAGGGAAACCAACTGCCGACGTTTCTCGAACTCGCCGAAGATGCGGGTCTCTCTACGGGCATAGTCAGCACGGCCCGCATAACGCACGCCACGCCAGCCG
>CAZPQE010000054.1:0-19858 GCA_964588615.1 uncultured Clostridia bacterium
GCGCGAAATAATTTTTCCCCGTTCGCTTGAGCCGCTGTTTAAGACCGGAGGCCAGCCCCACGAACGAGAGGCCGAAGCGACGGGCGAGTCGTCGTCGTTTGCGCTGTCGGGCCGGCAGCCTTCGCTCAATCCGCAGGACGAATGGATATTCGCATTCGAAACGGCGCGCGACCTGCTGCTCGGTCATTTCGATGTCGCTTCGCTTGACGGGTTCGGGCTTGCTCGAAAAGAGCTTGCGATAGTGGCGGCGGGCGCGGCCCTGCATTACGCGCGCGACACTCAACGGGCCGAAGCCTCGCACATCACGGGGCTTTCCTACTTCGAGCCGAACGATTATCTGATACTTGATTCTACGACTGTGAGAAATCTCGAACTCGTCGAAGCATTGGATGGATCGAAACAGCGGACGCTTGCGGGCGTGCTTGACGAAGCGGTGACGGGGATGGGATCGCGGCTGCTCAAGCAGTGGGTGCTGCGACCTTCGATGAAGACCGGCGAGATAAACGCCCGTCTCGATGCGGTCGAGGAATTGAAAAACGCTTTGATACTGCGAGACCGCTTGCGCGCGGAGTTGAAGAAAGTGTCCGATCTTGAGCGACTCACGGGGCGCATAAGCATGGGGAGGGCGACGCCGCGCGATCTCGTTGCGTTACGGATTTCAGCCGACGCAATCCCGCTCATCAAAGAGTTGCTTGCCGACGCGACTTCATCGCTGCTCGAAGTGCTCAACTTCAGCATGGATGAATTGATCGATGTGAGAGAGTTGATCGGCAAAGGGCTGGATGACGAGCCTCCGGCGACGATGAACGATGGAGGTTACATTCGAGCAGGCTACAGCGCGGAGCTTGACGAACTCAGAGAGCTTGCCACGTCGAACAAGACGATAATCGCGCAGATTGAATCGCGCGAGCGCGCGCGCACCGGAATCGCCTCGCTCAAGGTGAAGTTCAACAACGTGTTCGGATATTTCATAGAGATAAGCAAAGCCAGCGCGCGCAATGTGCCTGCGGGTTACGAGCGAAAGCAGACGCTGACGAACGCCGAACGCTATACCACGCCTGAGTTGAAAGAGTATGAGACGAAAGTGCTGGGCGCGGAAGAGCGAATCGTAGAGATCGAGCAGGAGCTTTTCAATTCGATACGTCAGTCAGTGGCAGTCGAGGCCCGCCGCATTCAGGCCGACGCGCAGGCGCTTGCGACTCTCGATGTGCTTCTTTCTTTTGCGGAAGTCGCTGCGCGAAGAAATTGTGTTCGACCTGTGTTGACCGAAGACGATGAGATTTATATCAAGGCAGGGCGTCATCCTGTGATCGAGCAGTCAGGCGAGCGATTCATTCCCAACGATGCTTACCTGAATAATTCGACGGATCGCTTGATCGTACTCACAGGCGCGAACATGGCAGGCAAAAGCGTTTTTCTCAGACAGACCGCGCTCATCGTTTTGATGGCGCAGACAGGCTCATTCGTCCCGGCGGATGAAGCGCGGATTGCGGTAGTTGATCGCATATTCACTCGCGTGGGCGCGTCGGACAATCTGGCTCGCGGGCGTTCTACGTTCATGGTCGAGATGACCGAGACTGCGAACATCCTCAACACCGCGACTCCGCGCAGCCTCATCCTGCTCGATGAAGTGGGACGCGGGACGGCAACTTTTGACGGCCTGTCGCTGGCGTGGGCTATTGCTGAATACCTGCACGACAATCCGCAGCACGCGGCCAGGACTTTGTTTGCGACTCACTATCATGAGATGACCGATTTGGCGAAACTGCTTCCCGGTGTGCGCAACTATCAGATGGCGGTTCGTGATTCGGGAGGCACGATAGTATTTTTAAGAAAGGTGGTTGAAGGCAGCGCGTCGAAATCCTACGGCCTTGAGGTGGCGAGACTCGCGGGCCTGCCCGTAGGAGTGATTGAGAGAGCGAGAGAGATACTGACGAATCTCGAAGCGAACGAGCTTGACGTGACGGGAAAGCCCAAGCTCGCTCGCCATCTGCCTTCGAGAAAGAAGCAGAATCAGCCGACGCTTTTCGAAGTGGCGAACGAAGCCGTCATCGATGAGTTGAGAAATCTTGATGTGACGGATTTATCATCGGATCAAGCCATTGAAGTGCTGCGGAAGTTGAAAGAGCGAGTGATGTAGCAGGAAGGCAAAAGCTGGGCATAGAGCAGACTTACAGGCGAGTAACAAATTATGGGTTGATGTTTCTCTCAGCGCTTTGGCAGCACTTGTAGGAGAGGATATTGATAGCTGTGCTGACAGAAGACATAAAGCCCTTTCCACTAACATCTAACAACTTCAGATTATGAAATTCGCAAAAATCATTTTCAATATCGCAGGCATCTACGGACTCGTGGTGCTCGTGCCGCAGTTTTTCTTGGAAGACAAAACCGGGCGCGATTATCCTCCGCTGGTCACACACCCTGAGTTTTACTACGGCTTCATTGGCGTCGCCGTCGCGTGGCAGGTTTTATTCCTGCTGCTTGCGCGCGACCCGCGTCGTTATCGCTTGATGATGATCCCGGCGATACTTGAAAAAATCGGCTTCGGCATCGCTGCGCCGATTCTCTACTTTCAACAGAGAGTCGCCCTGCCGATACTCGTCTTCGGGCTGATCGATCTGCTGTTTGCCGCGCTCTTTGCGGTGGCTTATCTGAAAACCGCCGAATGAAAATCAGCGCGACCATCATAACCAGAAACGAAGAGCGCAACATCGCCGACGCGCTTCGCTCACTTCATTGGGCTGACGAAATCATCCTGGTCGATTCCGAAAGCTCAGACCGCACTGTAGAGATGGCCCGCGAGTTCACAGACAAAATTTTCATCCGAGAGTGGCCCGGTTATTCTCAACAGAAAAACTTCGCCGCCGAGCAGGCTGCCAATAACTGGATTTTCAACCTCGACGCTGATGAGCGTCTCTCCGACGCGCTCATCGGCGAGATTCAACAGATTAAAAAACAACCGGCGGATGCCGCCGCATTCGAGATGCCGCGAAAGACTTTTTATCTCGGTCGCTGGATAAAGCACGCGGGCTGGTACCCGGATTTCAAACTCAGGCTCTATGATCGAACGCGAGGGCGATGGCGCGGCGACTTCGTTCATGAATCAGTGGAAACGGATGGAAAAATAAGCAGGCTCAAGGGCGACTTGCTTCATTACACCGTCCGCGATTCGTCGGAACATCACCATCGGTTGGGCCGCTACACCACGCTTGCGGCTGAAGAACTCTTCGCAAAAGGCAAACCCGCATCGATGGCTTCGATCCTTTTTTCTCCGATGAGCGCATTTCTTCGATCTTATATCCTCAAACGCGGATTCCTCGATGGCATCCCGGGGCTGGCGATTTCATACTTCGCCGCCCACTATGTATTCCTGAAAAATCTGAAGCTGTGGGAAAAAACGAAGGACGAGGGACGAAAGGCAAAGGACTAACCGACCTCTTTTTTATACCTGTCGGTTCCGGCCGCGTCGAAGTAAAGCGATTCTATCTGATCGATTATCTGATCGCGCCCGTATCGGGCAAGCACCTCGCGCTGGCCTGCTGAAGAAAGCCGCTCTCGCAGGTGCGAATCCCACAACAGCCACAGCAGTTTTTCAGCCATCGCTTTCGAATCGCGCGCGGGGAAGAGAAGCCCCGTTGCGTTTTCCGACACTATCCCTGTTATGCCTCCGACGTTTGAAGCTAGAACCGGGCGGCCTGCGGCCATCGCTTCGATGGTGACGAGAGAAAAGCCCTCATCCCAGGAAGGCACGACAACCACATCGACAGCCGCCAGAAGCTCCGGTATATGATGCACGTATCCGAGGAAGGTCACTTTGTCCGAAAGCCCGAGCGTCTCGACGAGTTTTACGAGGTGCTGGGTGAACGGAGCGACATGGTCGTTTTCTTCTCCGGCGATGACGAAATGGACATCCGTTCGCATGGTGGCGACGCGGGCGGCGGCGCGAATGAAATCTTCCTGCCCTTTGGCCGGAGTGATCTGGCCAATGCAGGCAACGATGGTGTTTGACCGGAACTGAAACATTCCGCGCGCGGCTTCGCGTTCGATGGGGCGAAAGCGCGAAGCGTCTATCCAGTTGGGAATCCTATGCACCTTCTCTGCGGGAAGAGCGAGCCGTTCTATGATCGATTCGCGGACGGTGTCGGAGACGGCGATGACTGCGGCCACGTCCTGAAGAAACAAACGGTAGAGCAGGTTTCGTCTGACAGGCAGATAGTGATGTCGCGTCAGAATCAGCCGCAAAGACGGAGCCTGCCGGCAGGCAATAGCGGATACGAGATAATCGCGGCCCAGGTGAGCATGAAGGATGTCTATGCCGTGTTTTTTGGCTATCTCGGCGATAGCCCGCGCTGATTGCATATCGAGCGAGTTGCGCAGAGGCATTTCATGCCAGGAAGCGATCACCCCGGCAAGGTGCTCGCGCAGAGGGCTGTCAGGTCTGACGGCCAGGTAGACCGCGTGGCCTCGCGCGGCAAGCGAGCGGACGAGATCGGCGACATGGAATTCGCCGCCGCCCATCTCGGTTGCCGAGCAGACCTGGAGAATCTTCATAAAAATGCCCTCATCAAACCGCGTCGCGCTAATTTAATCCAGATTATCGCAACTGGCAAACAGTTCTGGTAGTATAGCAACCGAATTTCAAAGCCGGGCGGAGCAGAGCCGCCTGCGCGCGACGAAAAAAGTATGGAACACATTCCGCCGTATTTCTGGGGAACCGCGATATTCCTTTTCGGACTGGCGCTGGGAAGTTTTTTCAATGTGGTGATCTATCGCCTGCCGCGAGGCCAGTCGCTCGCCTTTCCCGGCTCGCACTGCACCTCCTGCAACGCCCCGGTCAAGCCTTATGACAACATCCCTGTCATCAGCTACCTGATTCTCAGAGGCCGATGCCGCAGTTGCAAAGCCAGTTATTCGGTTATCTACCCGATAGTCGAGTTTCTCGTCGGATCGCTCTATCTTCTGCTTTTTCTCAAAGACGGGCTGACGCTCACACTGGCAGCCGACGTCGTTTTCGTGTCGCTGCTCATCCCGCTCATCTTCATCGATCTTGAGCACAAGCTGCTGCCCGACATCATCAACAAGCCGGGGCTGGTGGTGATGGCCGCTCTCAGGGTGCTTGCGCCCGACCCGGCGATCAACGCTTCGACGCGACACCTTTTCGGCGTCATCGAATCGGCTGAATGGACGGTGGCGATCATAGGATGCGCGTTCGGGGCGGCGGTGGGCGGCGGCAGCCTGTGGCTGGTGCGCGAGGCATACCTTCGCATCAAGAAGACTGAAGGGATGGGGCTTGGCGACGTGAAGATGATGCTGATGGTGGGGGCTTTTCTCGGATGGAAGCTGACTTTTCTGACGATTTTTCTGGCATCACTGATCGGCTCGCTCATCGGCATACTGGTGATGCGCCGCAAGGGGGGCACATTGAAAATGGAGATTCCATTCGGAGTTTTCCTGGGCCCGGCGGCGATAATATCTCTGTTTCTGGGGCAGGTGCTCATCGACTGGTACATGAGTTTTTATTCGTGAAGCGGAATGGTCTTCAGAGATGTCGATACCGAGACTCAACCAACAGGGTCATCTGCCGACCGGCGTGCATGAGTGCAGCATGGAAGAGGTGAGAAAGCGATTCGGCGTTTTCAATATCACAGACCGCCGGGTCGAGTTGTTTGAAAAACTGGAATCACTGGTCAGAGAAGCCCGGCAGACGGGGCTTGTCAAAGCGATCATCATCGACGGCAGCTTCGTCACCGCAAAGCCTGACCCTGAAGATATCGATTTGATCGTCGTACTCAAAAAGGGCCACGATATCGAGAAGGAACTGCGGCCTATGGATTATAATGTTCTGTCTCGAAAGCGAGTTCAAAAGAGGTTCGGTTTCGACATGCTCATTGAGGTGGAGGGCTCTGATTCCTACGAAGAGAAGCTGGAATTTTTTCAGAGGGTCAGAGGCGGAAAGGGGCTGACCAAAGGCGTCTTGAGGGTGGTTTTATGATTCACAGCGAAGAGGAACTCCGGGAAAATTTGCACTGGATTGAAGTTTTTACCAACCAGATCGAGCGATTAAAAAAAGAAGTGCTGCCCCAAAGTCGACAGTGGTACAAGCTGATGGCCGAAGGCCCGGAAGAAGAAATCAAGCGACTTCGAGCCGACGTCGATGATTACCTCGCCCGCAAAGAGTGCGCAAAGCCGCGAGTGCGGGCCAGCACTCGTCAGAGAAAACGATCCTGAGTTTTTCCCAACATTTTTTCAACGGAGACATCATGAAAAAAATGACTTGCCGATTGCTTGCGCTGATGTTGATCTTCATTGCCGTTCCCCACGCTACGCGAGCCGCTTCCCGCGAGCCTGTGCGCGCGCGTCACGCAATTGTCGCTTCGGTGAGCGAAATCGCTTCCCGCGTCGGACTCGACGTGCTGCGTCGCGGAGGCAACGCCGTAGATGCCGCCGCCGCCGTCGGACTCGCTCTTGCTGTCACCTGGCCTTCGGCGGGCAATCTCGGAGGCGGAGGCTTTATGATGATCCGTCGCGCTGACGGAACTTCTGAAGTCATCGATTACCGCGAGCGCGCCCCGCTCGCCGCAAGCCGCGATATGTATCTCGACCGCGACGGCAACCTCATCAAGGACGCTTCGACCGTAGGCTATCGCGCGGCGGGCGTCCCAGGCACGGTTGCCGGTCTCGCTCTCGCCCAGAAACGTCACGGCAAACTCCGCTGGGCCGATGTCGTAGAGCCTGCCAGAAGGCTTGCCGCCGAAGGGTTCACCGTCAGCTACCCGCTAGCGCGCAGTCTTCAGGGAAGCTCGCGGCTGCTTGCGAAATTCTCAGACAGCAATCGCATATTTCTGCGTGACGGCAAATTCTTCGAAGAAGGCGAGCGACTGATTCAACCCGAACTCGCATCCACGCTTCAGCGAATCAAGCTCAACGGCCCGCGCGAGTTTTACGAAGGCAAAACCGCTCGGATGATCGTCGCCGACATGAAAGCAAACGGCGGACTCATCACCACAGAAGACCTGAAAAATTATGAGGTTTCCATCCGCAAACCGCTCAAAGGAACTTATCGCGGCTACGAGATAATCACCATGCCGCCTCCCTCGTCGGGCGGCACGGCCCTGCTTGAAATGCTCAACATGCTCGAACACTACGATCTGAAGGCGATGACTCACAACTCATCAGACGCGCTGCACCTGATCGTCGAGAGCATGCGACGAGCTTTTGCAGACCGCGCTGAATTCCTCGGCGACGCCGATTTCGTCAAAGTGCCGATAGAGGGTCTCATTTCGAGAAAGTACGCTGACGATCTTGTGAAAACGATCAACCCTGATCGCGCGACTCCGAGCAGCGACGTGAAAGCCGGAAACCCCGCGGGCTATGAGCCTGAAGAGACCACTCATTACACCATCGTCGATTCAATGGGCAACGTAGTATCGAACACCTACACGCTCAATGGCAGTTTCGGCTCAGGCGCGACCGCGCGCGGAACCGGCATTCTGCTCAACAACGAGATGGACGATTTCACCTCCAAGCCCGGCGTTCCGAACGCCTACGGACTCTTGCAGAGCGAAAACAACGCCATAGCTCCGCGCAAGCGCCCGTTGTCTGCGATGACTCCGACGATAGTTTTGAAGGACGGAAAATTATTCTTCGCCGCAGGCTCTCCGGGCGGGCCGACGATCATAAACACCGTGCTTCAGATCGTCGTCAACGTCATCGATTTCGGAATGAACATCCAGCAGGCAATCGATGCGCCGCGCATCCATCATCAGTGGATGCCCGATCAGATTCGCTGGGAAATGGGGTTGAGCATCGATACCCGTCGCGCTCTCGAAAAGCGCGGCCACGTCTTTTCGGAAAGAGCGGGCTACATAGGCGACGCGCATGCAGTCATGATCGATCAGAAAACCGGAATGAGACTCGGCGCGTCCGATCCGAGACTTGGAGGCGCGGCTGTTGGATACTGAATGAAAAGTCTTGAGTCTGGAGTCGAGAGTCTGGAGTCTTAACGACTCGGACTCCAGACTCCAGACTCAAGACTCCAGACTACTATGACAATAGAAGAACAGATCACTTACCTGAAGAAAGGCACGGTCGATTGCGTGCCTGAAAACGAGTTGCGAAAGAAGCTCGAACGCTCCGAGGCGACGGGGAAGCCGCTGAGAGTCAAAGCGGGATTCGACCCGACCGCGCCCGATCTTCATCTCGGCCACACGGTGTTGATTCGCAAGATGCGACACTTTCAGCAGCTTGGTCATAGGGTGATTTTTTTGATCGGCGATTTCACCGGGATGATAGGCGATCCGTCGGGGCGGTCGGCTATGAGGCCGCCGCTCACCCGCGAGCAGATAATGGAAAATGCTGAGACCTACAAGCAGCAGATTTTCAAACTGCTCGATGCGGAAAAGACCGAGATTCGTTTCAACAGAGAATGGTTCGGACGGTTTACGAGCGACGATTTCATTCGGCTTGCGGCTAAGGCGACGGTGGCGCAGTTGTTGGAGCGCGACGATTTTCGCAAGCGGTTTCATGAGCAGACGCCCATCAGCGTGCATGAGCTTTTATATCCGCTCGCTCAAGGCTTCGACTCTGTGGCGTTGGAGGCGGACGTAGAGCTTGGCGGGACTGATCAGAAATTCAATCTGCTGATGGCGCGTCAGGTTCAGACGGGGTATGGCGTTGCGGAGCCGCAGTTGATAATGACGACTCCTTTGCTTGAAGGATTGGACGGCGTGCAGAAGATGTCGAAATCATTGGGCAATTACATCGGCATCACGGAATCGCCGGATGATATGTTCGGCAAAGTGATGTCGATAAGCGATGCGCTGATGTGGCGATATTACGAATTGCTGACTGATCTTGCGCCGTCAGAGATTGAAGCGATCAAAGGGGCGTGCGAGTGCGGTGAGCGCAATCCGCGAGATGTGAAAGCGGAGCTTGGCCGGCGTGTAGTTTCGGATTTTCATTCTCCGCAGGAAGCGCAGACGGCGAGCGATGAATTCGACAGGAGATTTCGCGAGCATAAAGCGCCGACTGATATCCCGACGGTTGAAAGGCAGGCTGAAACGATTCGTCTTCCGAAACTGCTTGCTGCCGAAGGTCTCGCGCCATCGGTTACGGAAGCGCAGCGATTGATTTCTCAGGGCAGCGTAAGAGTCAACGGCGAAAAGGTGACGGATGTGAAGAAAGATGTTGTGGGCGAAGCGGGCAAAGAGATGTTGCTTCAGGTCGGCAAGCTGAAGTATTTGCGCGTGGTGTTCAAGTGATGTGAAAACCGGCTCATCCCAATCGTATGCGAAATATCCAAATTCGCATATTGCTTGATTGCGCTTTATTTCAAGTCTCCCCATTTTTGGCCGCGTAGCGGCGCGTTGAATGTAGCCCGGTCTTTCAAGGCCGGGTCAGCGCGTGCCATTATCAACCGCGTCGCGTCAGCGACGATTGAACAGAGCATCGGAGGGCTCGATGGCAAACACCTACACCTCGCTTCATTATCACGTCGTCTTCAGCACCAAAAACCGCGTGAAGCATATATCTCAGGAAATCGAACACCGAGTCTGGTCATATATCGGCGGTATTGCGCGAGCGCACAAGATGACCGCCCTGCAAGTCGGCGGCGTTGAAGATCACATCCACGCACTTGTGACAGCCCCTGCAACGCTTTCGCCCAGTCAGATCGCTCAGTTCTTCAAGGGCGATTCTTCAAAATGGATTCACTCTGAGTTTTCCGCTTTACGCGGCTTTGCTTGGCAGGATGGCTACGGGGCGTTTACGGTCAGCAAGTTGAATTTGGCGGAAGTCGTCCGTTACATACAAAACCAGCGCGAGCATCATCGAAAGAGAACCTTTCAGGAAGAATACCTGGAGTTGCTCAAAAGACATGGGATTGAATACGACGAGCGATACCTTTGGGGATGATTCAATCGTCGCTGACGCGACGCGGAGAGGGGGCTGAGCGAACCCGGCATTGAAAGGCCGGGCTAAACTCATAATGCCGCTACGCGGCAAAGAAGTTGCTCGCACAAGCAGGCGACGCTTGCGTGACAGGCAGTCAAAAAGAACCTGAGCCAATGTCTTTCGGCATGACTACAATCGGCGAAACGGACTGATACTTGGTTTGGCTGATTTCATCACGCAACGTCGCGCTGCAAAAACTCGTATCACTCTTCGAATGCAACAGCAGCTAACAAAATCCACTCAGCTAGTCAGGCGGGAGAATGATTCTCCTGCGCCCCCGGAAAGGAATAAAACTGAGATCGAACCGCCCTCGCCCCTCGGCTTCAAAGGCTACATCCGACTCCTGCGCATCGCGCTTTCGCTTTTCTCTTTCGCCGCAAATGTCTTCATAAATTCTCGCGGCTGGTTCGGCAGGAAGAAAATCGCGGCCTCCGACCTTCGCCATCGCGAGGGCGCAACCCTGCGAGAAAAACTCATCTCGCTCGGTCCCGCGTTCATCAAAATCGGGCAGACCCTCGCCACCCGCGCTGATATTCTCCCCGTCGAATACGTTCAGGAACTCGCTAAACTTCAGGATCAGGTCCCGCCTTTTCCGACCCATGAGGCCAGACGGATAATCGAAGACGAACTCCACGCGCGCATCGAAGACCTCTTCCTGGAATTTGGCGACGCGCCCGTAGCTGCGGCTTCTCTGGGCCAGGTCTATCGCGCAACGCTCCGCACCGGCCAGACCGTCGCAGTCAAAGTTCAGCGCCCCGATATTCACCAGACAGTCGCCTCCGACCTACTCGTTCTTCGCCGCCTTGCCCGCCGACTCGATCGCTATCCGAATCTGATTCGCGGCGTAGATTGGCAGGGCGCGCTCGATCAGTTCAGCGCGACCATTCAGGAAGAGATGGACTACAATCAGGAAGCGCGCAATGCTGAAATCTTTCGCCGCAACTTCGCAGGCTGGAAAGAAGTCTACGTCCCGCGCATCTATCAGGTCTTTTCCACCCGGAGACTGATCGTGATGGAATTCATCGAAGGCGTGAAGGTCAACGATGTTGAAGCTATCAGAGGCGCGGGCTTCGATCCCGGTGATGTGGTCCGGCTTCTGGCTCGAACATATTTCAAGCAACTGCTCGAAGACGGTTTCTTTCACGCCGACCCGCATCCGGGAAATCTCCGGTTGATGGAAGACGGTCGCCTCGCCTTCTTCGATTTCGGAATGGTCGGGCGGCTCGAAGAAAAGCTCCAGTCCGATCTGGTGAACGCTTTCTTTCACATAATCGAGCGCGATGTGAAGGGGCTGGTCGATGACATGGTGCGTCTCGGTTTCATAGAGCTTTCGGCGGAAGACGAGGAAAAATTCAAGCCGGTCATCCGCGCGCTCTTTGATCGCTACCTGGGCTTGAAACTGGGCGAGGTGAAATTCAAGGAGTTGATCTTCGACCTCGCGCATGTGATCTACGAATTTCCGTTTCGCATACCGGCGAGCTTCACCTACATCGTGCGGGCGATAATGACTCTCGAAGGAATAGGCGCGCAGGTCGATCCCGCGTTCAATTTCTTCGAGGTGGTTCGCCCTTACGCCAAGCGGTTCATGTTCGCCCGCGAGGGCCGCTACCTGCGGACGCTCATCATCAACCAGTTCGTCCGGGGCGAGCAGGGCAACATCGAGTGGGGCAAGGTCTGGAAACTGGCCAAGATGGCCATACGTTATTATGTTCGCGGCGAGCATAAGCTTTAGAGTCTGGAGTCGAGAGTCTGGAGTCGAAGAGAGGAGAGTCCGATGGCTGCAAAGAAAAAGTTTCGGGTGTTGCTCGAAAAAGACCCCGACAGCGAAGTCACAGGCATAACGATTCCGTTCGATGCGCATAAGGTTTTCGGGTCGCGTGCGCGCGTGCCTGTTCGCTGCTCGATAAACGGATTCGAGTTTCGCAGTTCTATTTTTCCGATAGGCGATGGCCGCCACTACATGGTGGTCAACAAAAAAACCAGAGAAGGCGCACACGTCCGGGGCGGTGAGATGATAACCCTGCTGATGGAACGAGACGACGAGCCGCGCACGATTGACGCGCCTGCTGATTTTGAAAAGGCTCTCAGGAAAAACAAAGAGGCGCGAGCCGTGTGGGAAAAACTCAGCTACACGCACAGGAAAGAATATGTCGAGGCCATTGAAGAAGCGAAGAAGGCGGAGACGCGGGCGCGAAGGATCGAAAAGGCTGTCGAGCAGCTTGCCGGAAAAAACAGTCGTCGAGCGACGTAAATGCATTCAGGGTTTCCAGGCATGTTCGAGTTATCCCTTAAAAAACAGCGCGGCCCTACGGCTTCAAATTCCCGGACCGTCTCACCCAGAACTTTGTCGCGTTAGTAAACTCCGCGGGAATCAAAGCGTGCGCCTCTTGGTTTTATTCCCAGATTGCTTTCAGATACTTGTGCTCTACATCCTGAAAGTAAAAAGAGATCATCCAGCGCGGGCCGTCGCTTCTGACTGCCTCCCAGCCTATCGGGTGGATAGCGATCCGGCCTCGTCCGTTGATGCAATCCTCAATCGCGTCGCCGAGAATCCTGCCAGATTGGTGTTTTTGTATTTCGGGGTGAGTTCTCTTTGCCCTTTCGATCATCTCAAGCCCTTCCTCTTCCTATCTTCTCGCAGGCTTCATCGAGAGTGATCCCTTCCTGACGATCCTTTGCTTCCAAAAGCCGACTCTTCATGTTCTCGCTCTTTAGCAGGCAGGCCGTCTCTCTTTCCGATTCAATCTCTCGCCGCAATTCTATCGGGACAATCACCCCGACAGTGTTGCCGCTTTCGTCTGATATGTATTGAATGTCTGTCAAGTTCATTGATCCTGCTCCTCAATCAAGGCGCGCAGTTCTTTCACCGCCGAACGCTTCCATTCAACTTTGTATAAAGCCATCGGGCTTTAACTCTTCAAGCGACTCAGAATGTGAGACGGTCGGCTACAGCCGCGAGATCTTCGAGGTCTTCCATCAGTTGCTCGAACTCAGTGATCGGCAAAATCACAGCCGTTTTCTCTCCTGCCTGGTTTGTAATGAATTGAAGATTTATGTCTTTCATGCTCGACATTCGCTTTCACCCGGCAATTGGGTTTCAAGCGGCTGCCGGAACAGGCTAACGAATGTTCCGCAAGGCTTCGATGAAGGCTTCCAGATTTTCTATTCTCTGGCCGAGATCGCTGTTGAAACATCCGCTCGCGCCTCCGCCGGGAACCGGTATCCTCATGTCGCCGAAAACCAGGTAGAATCCGCCATTCTCGAAAACATATCTCATCTCGCGCTTCGACAATTGAGACGAGATCGCAGATGAATCGAGGCGCAGGAAAGCGTCCCGCATTCTCTGAGCAGGCGATGCGGTTTCTTCAGCTTTATTCACAGATGACGCCGGCTGTTGAGCCAGCGCCGATATCGAAACCGCTGCGGCTATAAACATCACTGCAACGAGTCGGGTCATGGCAATACCCCCGTCCGGTTTTGGGCTGGATGCGCGCAAGTATAGTTCACCGCTTCGCCCAGTATCAAGCGGTTGACTCTGCGGCTTGCGGGTTGATACCTTTTTTCGCCAAACGATACTTACATCCTGAAAGGAAGTCCCTATGCTGCCTCCATTCAAAAACGAACCGTTCCTCGATTTCACTGACGAGCGAAACATGGCTTCGATGCGCGAAGCCATCGCTCAGGTCGAATCCCAGTTCGGGCGCGAATACCCGCTCATCGTCGGCGGCAAGCGTTACACGACTGGCGATATGCTCGCTTCTCCCAACCCATCGAACTTCGATGAAGTCGTCGGCCTCGTCCATAAAGCAAGCCCTGAGCTTGCTGACAAGGCGCTGGAAGAAGCCACCAAAGCTTTCAATGACTGGAAGCGCGTCGATGCAGTCGAGAGGGCGCGCTATCTGCTCAACTTCGCTTCGCTTCTGCGCCGTCGCAAAGCCGAATTCACCGCTCTTCTTGTCCTCGAAGTCGGCAAGTCGTGGCCCGAAGCCGACGCCGACGTTGCCGAGGCCATTGACTTCGGCGAATTCTACGCCCGCGAAATGATGAGACTCAGCCGCGAGCATCCTCTTACTCCCCTGCCGGGAGAGCAGAACGAAATCTATTACATCCCGCTCGGAGTGGGCGTGGTCATCCCGCCCTGGAATTTTCCTCTTGCGATTCTTGCCGGGATGACTCTGGCTTCCGTAGTTGCGGGCAACACCTTCGTGCTCAAACCGTCGAGCGACAGCCCCGTCGTCGCGGCAAAATTCGTCGAGTTGCTCGAAGAAATTTCGCTCCCTCCCGGCGTGGTCAACTTCGTTCCCGGCAGCGGCTCTCGCATAGGCGATCTTCTCGTCGGCCATCCTAAAACCCGCTTCATCGCTTTCACCGGCTCGAAGGAAGTCGGACTTCACATCAACGAGCTTGCCGCCAGAACAGCCGAAGGCCAGATATGGATCAAGCGCGTGGTGGCCGAGATGGGTGGCAAGGACACGATAGTCGTCGATGAGACGGCTGACCTCGACGCTGCGGTCGAAGGCGCGGTCGCCGCGGCGTTCGGTTATTCAGGTCAGAAGTGCTCGGCCTGCTCGCGGCTCGTCGTAGTCGATGATGTGTATGAAGAAGTGGTGAGCCGCGTCTCTGATCGCGCCTCGAAGATCAAAGTCGGGCCTGTCAAAGAAAGAGAAAACTGGATGGGGCCGGTGTCATCGAAGAGCGCGTATAAAACCATTCTCGACTACATCGAGATAGGCAAAGGCGAAGGCCGATTGCTTGCGGGCGGCGGGCCGTTGAGTGAAGATCAGCGCGGCTGGTTCATCAAGCCTACGGTCGTGGGAGATGTCGATCCGCAGGCGCGCATCTCGCAGGAAGAAATCTTCGGCCCTGTGCTTGCGACTTTTCGGGCGAAGAACTTCGATGACGCGCTCGACATTGCAAACAACACTCAGTTCGGCCTGACGGGCGCGCTCTACTCGCGCGAGCGAAAGCGATTGGAACGCGCGAGGCGGGATTTTCATGTGGGCAACTTGTATTTGAATCGCAAATGCACAGGCGCGTTAGTCGACGTGCATCCGTTCGGCGGGTTCAACATGTCGGGGACGGATTCAAAGGCGGGAGGCAGAGATTACCTGCTGCTGTTTTCGCAGGCGAAAACAGTTTCGGAGAAGTTGTAGCGGAACAAAACGCGGATCGATTGATTGCGGAAGTTGTGTTAGGCTCGTCCAATAGGAATCGTTGATGTAGAACAGGCTGCCAGCCCCTGCAATGAGGAAAATCGAGAAACCGCAGGCTGGCAGCCTGCTCTACCTTGTCCGAGGAACATTCAGTATGGCGGCAAAATAGGAATCGTTGATGTAGAACAGGCTGCCAGCCCCTGCAATGAGGAAAATCGAGAAACCGCAGGCTGGCAGCCTGCTCTACCTTGTCCGAGGAACATTCAGTATGGCGGCAAAAATAGAGCCGATCCTGACCATCATCGATCTTGAGGCGATGCCTGAAGACGGCAATCGATATGAACTGATCGAAGGAGAACTCTTCGTGTCACGCGCGCCAAGTCTCGACCATCAACGCATCGTCCGAAATCTGTTGATCGCTTTCGGAGATTACCTCAGACAAAACCCTGTCGGCGAAACTTTCCCCGGCCCCGGCATCCTCTTCAGCCTGTTCAGCGGCGTCATACCCGATGTCGTCTACATCAGCAACGAACGGAGAAAAGAAATCGCAACCGGGACTCATATCACCGGCGCTCCCGATCTCGTCGTCGAAATACTCTCGCCCGGAGTCGAGAACGAACGTCGAGACCGCAAGGCCAAGCTTCAGCTTTATAGAAAGTACTCAGTGAAGGAATACTGGATAGTCGATCCACAGAAGAAAACCATCGATGTTTATCGCTCGCACCGGCTGCGGCTCGTGGCAAAGCTCTCTCGCCGGAATGAAATAACCACTCCGCTCTTTCCCGGCTTTCGTTGCCCCGTAAGCGAGATCGTCGGATAGCGGATCAATAGCGTATTCGCTCGCGCTATATATTCGCATGAGCCTGTGATAATCTCCTTTCACTATGGCAGCCAGAATCGAACCAGTTTTGACCATAGCCGACCTCGACTCGATGCCTGAGGACGGGAACCGCTATGAGATTATCGAAGGAGAACTCTTCGTGTCCTGCGCGCCAAGCCTCGATCATCAGGAAATCGTATCCAATTTGATTTTCGCTTTGAGGACATATCTCAAGCAGCAGCCTCTTGGCAAAGTCATTCCCGGCCCCGGAGTGATCTTCTCTGATTTCAGCGGCGTCATACCCGATGTCGTCTACATCAGCAACGAACGGAGAAAAGAAATCGCAACCGGGACTCATATCACCGGCGCTCCCGATCTCGTCGTCGAAATACTCTCGCCCGGAGTCGAGAACGAACGTCGAGACCGCAAGGCCAAGCTTCAGCTTTATAGAAAGTACTCAGTGAAGGAATACTGGATAGTCGATCCACAGAAGAAAACCATCGATGTTTATCGCTCGCACCGGCTGCGGCTCGTGGCAAAGCTCTCTCGCCGGAATGAAATAACCACTCCGCTCTTTCCCGGTTTTCGTTGCCCCGTAAGCGAGATCGTCGGCTGACCGCTCTAATCCCCGCTGCCCGCGCCTACTTCGACCTCTTCTTCTTCCCGACGCGCATCGATCTTTTCTGCCCGGCGTTTCCTTCTGAACGGATGAGCCAGCGCGCTCACTCTCGCGCCCAGCCTTCTCAACACGACCGTCTGCGCAAGATCGTCGAGCAGAGAATAGGCCACAGGCGTGACCAGAAGAGTCAACAACAACGAAAGAGTCTGCCCGCCTATTACCACCACTGCTATCGCCCGACGCTCATCCGACCCAGGCCCTGTCCCCAGTGCAAGCGGCAACATCCCGGCTACGAGCGCAAGCGTCGTCATCAGAATGGGGCGCAAACGGTCGCGGTTGCCCTGAATGATCGCTTCGTATCGCTCCATCCCATGACGGCGCAGGTTGTTCATGTGATCGATCTGAAGAATGGAATTCTTCTTCACCACGCCGAAGAGCACCAGCACTCCGAGAGATGAATAAAGATTTAGCGTGTTGCCCGTAGCCCACAGAGAAACGAGCGCGAATGGAATCGAGAGCGGCAGAGAAAGCAGAATCGTGAACGGGTGCGCGACGCTTTCAAACTGCGAGGCCAGGATCATGTACATGAAAATGATCGAGAGCAGAAACGCCCATATAAATTCCGTAAACGTCCGCTCAAGTTCTCTCGCTCGCCCCGACACCGCAGTCGTGTAAGCCGCAGGCATATTCATCTGCGCGACCTCGTTTCGCAACGCCTCCAGCCGGTCGGCCAGCGCATAGCCCGGCGCTACGTTGGCCCGTATGCTGACCTGTCGCTGGCGGTCGAGGCGATCAATCCTCGATGCGGACTTCGCCTGCACCAACTTCACCACGTTGTCCATGCGCGCAAGCCCTCCGCCCTGACGCGAAACATACAATCGGGAAATAGCCTGTATATCGTTTCGCTTGCCTTCGCTCACGCGAAGCTGAATATCGTAATCTTCATTCAATCCCACGTCCCGAAAACGCGAAACCCTCTGATCGCCGCCGACCATCAATCGCATAGCCGTCGCTATGTCGTCAATCGAGACGCCGAGGTCGGCTGCCCGCTCGCGGTCTATCTCGACTCTGAGTTCCGGCTTGTCGAGTTTCAATGATGTGTCGGCATCGACTATGCCGAGCTCCGGCGCTTTTTGTCTCAACTGCTCGGCGTAAGCGAACAATTGTTCGAGATCAGGCCCGCGAAGCACGAAATCGATTTCAGAACTGCCTCCTCCGCCGATGTTGAACGAGCGGGCGTTGCTGACCGAAGCCCGCAGGTCTTTATATTTTCTGAGCCTCGCCCTCACTTCCTGCATAACGTCGCGCTGCGAGTAGTTGCCCCGGAATGCGTCTAAGGGGCGGCCATTGATAAGCCCTTTCCAGAGTCGGGCAAAAGAAAAAGATCGCTCTTCGATAGGCGCTATGCGGATGTATGCGTTGCCCTGATTGACCCCGCCCAGAAAACCGCCGCCCGCGTTTGCCAGCACCAGGCGCACGCCGGGAGTCGTTATCAAATCCTTTTCCACCGTCTCCATCACCTGCTTCATCGCCGCGAGGCTCGTCCCTTCGCGCGCGGTCACGTTCATATCGAATTCCGATTCATCGACATCGGTCGGGATGTAGTCCTGCTTCACGTATTTGTAGAGCGGAACGGACGAAAAAATTACCGCGACTGCAAGCGTGCTGACCGCAAGGCGATGGCGCATCGAGAGACGGAGCATCCAGGTGTAGGAGCGATCTATCCAACTGTAAAACCCGCCGCGCGATTTCGCGTGATGACCGCCCGCGTCTTCGCCGCGAAGCAATCGCGCGCTCATCATTGGTGTGAGCGTAAAGGAAACCAGCAGGCTCACCATGATGGCGACCGCAGCCGTGATGCCGAACTGATAGAGAAATCTTCCCGATATGCTCGACATAAAAGAGACCGGCACGAAGATGACCACGAGGCTGAGGGTCGTGGCCATCACTGCGAGCCCTATTTCAGCCGTCGCCGCGCGCGCCGCCTCGAACGGGCGCATCTTCTTCTCTTCGACGAACCGGAAAATATTTTCAAGCACCACGATGGCGTCATCGATCACGATGCCGACCATCAGAACTAAAGCGAGCATCGTGACGCTGTTGAGCGTGAAATCGAGCGCGCGCATCATCCCGAAACTCGAAATCACCGAAGCGGGAATCGCTATGCCCGCAATCACCGTCGAGCGCCAGCTTCGCATAAACAACATAACCACCAGACAGGCGAGTATGCTGCCCAGGATGAGGTGAACGTTTATTTCCTTGAGCGCGGCGTAGATGTAACGCGACTGATCGCGTATGACTTCCATACGAACGTCGGCAGGAAGCTGGCTGGCGATCCGGGCGAGGTTCCTCTTGGCCGCTTCTATGACCTCGACCGTGTTTGCGCCCGATTGCCTTCTGACTTCGAGCGTGACCGTAGGCACTCCATTGAGGTGCGCGAGCGAACGCTGCTCTTTGGTTCCGTCTTCCGCCCATCCGATGTCGCGTATGCGCACGGGCGCTCCCGCGATATCGGCTATGACTATTTCGCCGAACGCCTGCGGGTCTTCAATGCGGCCCATGGTGCGGAGGGTCTGCTCGCGCACGCCCTGAGTGACGTTGCCTCCGGGCACGTCGGCGTTCTGGCGGACGAGCGCATTGCGGACGGCGGTTACGGGTATCTGGTAAGCGGCCAGCCGATCAGGATCGATCCAGATGTTGATGGCGCGCTGCAATCCGCCGACGATGTTTATCTCGCCGACTCCTTCGCTTCGCTCAAGCTGAACCTTGACCACCTTGTCGGCAAGCTCGGTGAGCTCGCGCAGCGGGCGATCAGCCGAAAGCGCGACGGTCATCACCGGAGTCGAGTCGTTGTTGAATTTTGCGACTATCGGCGGGTCGGCGTCACGCGGCAGATTGCGGACGACTGTCGCCACGCGGTCGCGCACGTCCTGAGCCGCAGTGTCTATGTCGCGGTCGAGGCCGAAGGTGGCAAACACCATCGACATGCCCTGACCCGAAACCGACCTTAACTCCTGAACTCCCTCGACGGTGTTGACCACTTCTTCGATTTTATATGAGACCTCTGTCTCGACTTCTTCAGGCGACGCGCCGGGAAGGGAAGTGCGCACGCTGACGTTGGGCAAATCCACGGAAGGGAAGCGATCCACTCCGAGGCGGAAGTAACTTGCCGCGCCCACGACGACCAGAGCCAGTATGATCATCGAGGCGAACACCGGGCGCTTGATGCAAATTTCAGCTAGTTTCTGCATAACTTTTAGCAGTGGTCAGTGGTCAGTGGTCAGTGGTCAGTGGTCAGTGGTCAGTGGTCAGTGG
>CAZPQE010000055.1:0-19856 GCA_964588615.1 uncultured Clostridia bacterium
CCTGCCCCCCCCCCGCTCCCCTGCCCGCTGTGGAAACCCGACGGCGTTAGGCATTTCTTCAACTGGTCAGGGTTCGCCCGCTCAGGAGGCCGCGTTGAGAGCCTGGTTCTGGATTTCAGCCGCAGCGATTTTTTATACCTACATCGGCTATCCGCTTGCGGTCTGGGTGGCCGGAAGGATTCTCTCGCGCAGGGTTTCAAAAGCCGACTTCACTCCTTCGGTTTCAATAGTCATCGCCTGCCATAACGAAGCCGACTGCATCGAGAGCAGAATAAAAAATCTTCTTGAGAGCGATTACCCGAAAGACCTTCTCGAAATCATAGTCGTATCGGACGGCTCGACCGACGCGACCGAGGAACTTGCGCGCAGCTTCGAATCCGACCGCCTGCGCGCGCTCGCTTACCCTGAAAGGAAAGGAAAACCTTCGGCCCTCAACCTCGGAGTCCATCAGTCGTCGGGCGAGATCATAGTCTTTGCGGACGCGCGACAGCGTTTTGAAAAAAACGCCGTGAGAGAGTTGACCGCCAACTTCGCAGACATCAGCGTCGGCGCAGTGACCGGCGAGCTTGCGCTCGAAAGCGATTCTTCGGTGGGCGAGAGCGTCGGCCTCTACTGGAAGTATGAGAAGTGGATTCGCCGAAATGAAAGCCTGTGCGGGTCGGTCGTCGGCGCGACCGGAGCCATCTACGCCGTTCGCCGCGCCCTCTACAAGCCGCTCCCTCAGCAGACCATACTCGACGACCTTTACACACCGATGCAGATTGCTCTGGGCGGATCGCGCGTGGTGATGGAAGAGCGCGCCATCGCTCATGATCGGGCGACGCGGTCGGCGGGGCGCGAGTTTGCGCGCAAAGTGAGGACGCTGACCGGCAATTATCAACTCTGCCAGTTGATGCCCCGCCTGCTTCTGCCAACCAACCGGTTGCTCTTTCAGTTTCATTCGCACAAGCTGATGCGGCTTGCCGCCCCACTGTTTTTCGTCATCCTGCTTGCCTCAAGCCTGGCGATGACGATGCAGGCAGGAGGGCTGGAAGGCTTGTTTTATCAATCGGCGCTGGCGGCGCAAACAATGTTTTATCTGAGCATCCCTCTGAGCGGCGCGCTGCTCGGACGCGCGCGCGGAGCGAGGCTGCTGAAGGCAGCTTATGTGTTTTCGGTTATGAACGCCGCCGCCATCGTGGGATTCTTTTATTTCCTTCGCGGCAAGCGCGACGTGTGGGTGAAGTGAATGAGCAGAGTCTGCCACTACCAGACCGATATCGAACTGCCGGTCGAAGCGGAAGAGGCCCGGCAGGCGCGACCGCCGGTTCATCGTCGCCTGCTGCTGTGGGGGACGGCGCTGCTCACAGTGTTTTTCGTCACTCAGGCGCTTCAACTCTTCCCGTCGGTCGGGAACTTTCAGATAGCGAAAATCACCGTTCTCATAGTGGCGCTGGTATTCGTCTCTTCGCGCGACGGGCTGGCCTCGCGCGTCCGACTGCGCCAGGCCCCGCAACTCCGATATGCCATCCTGATACTCGCGGTGGCCGTCATCACAGTTCCGTTTTCGCTGTGGCCTTCGAGCAGCATAAGGTACATACTCGAAGTCTTCGCCAAAAACATCGTATTTCTATACCTGCTGGTTCAGACCGCGCGCTCCGACCGAGACGCGCGAGTCATAGCCTCTGCGCTTATAGCGGGCTGCTCGATGGTCGTCCTTGCAATGCTCACCGGCTTCGGGCCTGAAGTCAAAATCGCTGAAGACCAGCGGTTGAATGTTTCCGGGAGCTACGACGCCAACGACATCGCCTTGCTGCTGGTTGTAGCCCTGCCGTTCGCTTTCTTCATGCTGAAAGGCTCTCGCCCGCTTCGACAGATTCTGCTGTTTGCGGCAATCTCTTTGATGCTTACCGGCATAGTCAGGACGGGATCGCGCGGCGGGTTCCTGGGGCTCACAGTCATCGGCGGGCTGACTTTTCTGCGAGGCTCGAAGCAGGCTCGCAAATACACGCTCATAACCGCGCTCATCGCCGTCGCGCTGTTGGCCTTCGCTGCGCCCTCGTCTTACTGGAATCGCATCAGCACGATTTACAATTATGAAAACGATTACAACCTTCACGCTGAAGAAGGACGATTGACCATCTGGCGCACGGGAGTGGAAATGTTCGCCGCCCGCCCGCTGACCGGGGTCGGGATAGAATGCTTCTCGCTGGGCCATTCGCTGTGGGGAGAGACGCGGCTTCAGATGTCGCCGCACAACTCGATCATTCAGATAGCCGCCGAACTCGGATTGGGCGGGCTGATCCTGTTCATGATGATCGTAGTCACTTCTCTTCGAGCGGCGCGCGATATCAGGCGGCGGGCCAGAGAAGACCTCGCGCCTGAAAGCCTGGTCTGGCTGGCTTCGGCCATCGAAATCAGCTTCATCGGATTCCTGGTCTCGGCGTTTTTTCTCACACACGCTTATTCGGCGATCTTCTGCTTCCTGGCCGGAATGAGCGCCGCGCTCGTCGCCCGCTGCCGGGGAGAAGAGCGCCGGCGGATCGAAGCCGAAGGAGAAATCGAATACGCCTGAAGGCAAAAGTAAAAAGGCAAAATGAAAAAGTGAAGAAGCCGTTTCAATCTGATGAAACCGCGCATCGAGCGAGCGTTACTCAGGAGATTCTGCAAATGACCAGGAAAGAGCGATGGGAACAGAGATACTTCAGCCTTCAGCGAAGGCTCGTCCCCTCTCTCAAATACTCGCAGACCATTTATGAAGAAACGCTGCGTGAGCACCTCGACGCAGGCGCGCGATGGCTCGAAGCGGGCTGCGGCCATCAGATACTCCCTGAGTGGCGAGGAGAGCAGGAACGGGCGCTGGTCGAAAGAGCGAGCCTGGTCGCAGGAGTCGATCTCGACTTTGACGGTATGAAGAAACATCGCGCTATCAGCGATGTTGCCTATTCGAATCTCGAAAGGCTGCCGTTTGCAAGCGGGAGCTTCGATCTCGTCACCTGCAACATGGTGGTCGAGCATCTGGCAAACCCTGAAGCCGTCTTCCGCGAGTTCTATCGAGTGCTTGCGCCGGGCGGCAAGGTCATAATTCACACGCCGAACGCGCTCGGCTACACCACCCTTGCCGCGAGGATGCTCCCTCAGACGGCAAGAATCCGCCTTGCAGGAACACTTGAAAACCGGCCTGCCGAGGATGTTTTCCCCGCGCTCTATCGAGCCAACACGCCGGGCCGTCTGCACGCGCTGCTCGAAGGAGCCGGGTTTCGCAAAGAGAGTATGCGCTGCATAGCTACTTCCTGCGCGCTCTACTTTTCGCGCCTTCTGGTCTTCTTCGAATTGCTTTACGTTCGATTGACTTTGCTTTCCGCTTTCAAGCGCCTTCGAACCAATCTTCTGTGCGTCTACAGCAAGTAAACCAGGATGCGAATACTTTTTTTTGCGCCCCGCGAGTGCCTGCCGCCGAACACCGGCGGGAAACTGCGCAATTATCACCTCGCGCGCGAACTCGCTCGCAACGCCGAAGTCACTTATCTCGCTTTCAAAGACGATGCGACCGCTTCAGATCAGAGCGCGCTTGCAGCCAAGCGCGTCATCGCAGTAGAGCACAAAGGAAGGTACGGGCCGGCGAAACTCGTCCGGGGGCTTGCGGGCAGGACGCCCCTGCCCGTGCTCAACTACACCACCCGCGAGATGCGGGAGGCGTTGAGCGCGCTTCTGCGGGAAAATGATTTCGACACTGTTCAGGTCGAGGGCATCCATCTTTCGGCTTATCTCCCCATAATCCGCGCAGCGCCGAGTTGCCCTGCGATCTTATGCGACTGGCACAACATCGAATCCGAACTGATGCGCCGCTACAGCGAGCAGGCCACAGCGACGCGAAGGTTTTATGCGCAGTTGACGGCGCGAAAGATGGAGCGGCTTGAGCGACGAGCGATGGAGATGTTCGACCTGCACACCACAGTGAGCGAGCGCGACCGAAAGCGGTTGCTTGAAATCGCGCCGCAATCCCGCGCGCTGGTGATCGAAAACGGAGTCGATACGCATCATCACTCGGACGAAGAAATAGAAAAAGCCTACAGCGCGTGGCCTGAGCGTCGAGGCGAAGACGCAAGACGCGATCGCGTTTTATTCGTGGGATCGATGGATTATCACGCCAACATCGATGCCGCCGTGAATTTCGCCCGCTCCCGGTGGCCGACGATTCACAGTCATCATCCGGGACTGAAACTTACAATCGTCGGTCGCAATCCGTCAGCGGAAGTGCGAAGCCTTGCATCGCTGCCCGATGTCGAAGTGACTGGCACGGTCGAAGATGTGAGACCGTATTACCGGGAAGCGGCGGCGGCTATCGTTCCTCTGCGCGTGGGCGGAGGGTCGCGCTTGAAGATACTCGAAGCGATGGCGGCAGGCGTCCCTGTAATTTCGACGCGCAGGGGAGCCGAAGGACTCGATGTCGCAGATGGCCGCAACATCATCCTTGCAGAAACAGCCGAAGAGTTTTCGCGCGCGATAGCTGATCTCGATGAAAACCATCCGCTGCGATTGAAGTTGAAAGAAGCGGCGCGATCACTCGTCGAATCGAAATACGACTGGTCGGCAATAGGCGCAGAGTTGATGGATGCGCATCGTGTTGTAGCGGGGCGTGAGTGAAAGACAAGGAGCGGTTTTCATCTGAAAACGGCAACCGGGTAAAAAGGATGTGTGTATCGAGAAGGAGCTTCATCCGCCCTCGAAATCGTTAATCACGCTCTCAGGCAACGGTGAACTCTCCAGCGCATAACCCGAACGGACGCGCAGTCGTCGAGATGGAAGCGACAGGCTTTATCTCCGCCACAGGCTTTCCGGCCTGCACGACGACGAATGTTTCTCCCGGTTCGACCCGCTCAAGATAAGCCGGAAAATCGCGGTTTATTTCATCTGCCCTAACCGTTTTCACCCGGCTATTATCAACCACCGCACGCTCGAAAGCAATTTCTGCTTCTGCAATTCAGCCGCTATTGACAATATTATCTCTGCGAGAGTTCTCTCACCCCGGAGACTTTGATGCAATCCCTTCGAACGGAAAATCGCGCAGAGCCGAGCCTGAAGCGAACCTCCATCGCGCGCCTGCTCGGGCGCTACGCTCCGGTTTCGGCTGTCTATCTGATAGCGACTCTCCTGACCGCGCCTCTTTTTCAGGGCGACGCTCCCGATTACATCGCTTCGGTCTTGCAGGGAGTCGAGTTCTGGGAATTCGGCCATCTGATCTGGCGGCCCGTCGGATGGCTGCTGTTTCAATGGCTGGGCGCGGTCGCGCACTCGCTGGTCGGCCCTGACCCTGCATCTCAGGTCGCGCTGATTTTCATAGCGATCAACTGGGCCTGCGGTTTCGCTTGCGTCGTGCTGCTGCGCGGACTCGTAAGTTGCATAACCAGGCGCGAGCGGACTGCTGATCTGGTCGCCGTCGCGTTTATTTTTTCGCATGCGTTTTTGAGCTATTCGCAGACGGGCTGCTCTTACGTGCCCGGACTCGCATTCCTGCTGCTCGGCCTTTTCATGCTGGCAAAAAATGCTGACAGGCCTGACAGGTCTCTGCGGACGGCTGCGCTGGCGGGGCTTGCTCTTGCGGGCGCGGTCTGTTCGTGGTTCCTCTACGTGTGGGCGATGCCTGCCGCGCTCGCCCTGCCGCTGTTGTTACCGGGCGCTGATCGCCGGAGGTTGAAACTCGCTCTGCAAACGGCTCTCGCGCTGGCGCTCCTGACCGCCGTCGTCTATGCTGCCGTTCTCGCGCATATTGGAATTCATGATCTTGCAGGTGTCAAAGCGTGGATAGCTTCTTCATCGCACGGGATGAAGATCGGCGGAGTGTCGCGGGTGGTGTTCGGAGCGCCGCGCTCGATGATCTCGCTCGGAAACGACGGGCTGTTGTTCAAGCGGTTCCTGATTGGCGATCCGTTCAATGCGGTTTCGGCGTTCGATCTGTTCCGATTGAGTTTATGGAAGCTCGGATTGTTTTATCTGTTCGCGCTCTCGATCATCATCGCTCTGTTTCGTGATTCCGGGGGCAGGCGACTGCTCGCGCTGTTTGCGCTCAATGCCGCGCCCGTTTTGGGGTTTGCGGTCTTTTTTGACGGAGGAGCGGTCGAAAGATATCTTCCGCTCTACCCGATGATATTCCTTTCGCTGGCTTTCGTTTTGTCGAACTCGAAGAGATGGTTGAAAGCGATTGCGCTCGTTTTTGTCGTCGTCGCCTCGCTGACCAACGTCGCGTTTCTGGCAAAGCCTGTAGTAGACCGGCATCAGGAAACAGTCGCGGCGAGGATAGTCGAGTTGCAGCCGCTCAAACCGGCAAGCCGCATCTTTACGATCAATCAGCAGGACGAGCTTTTGAATTTCTATCGCAGCTTTCCATTCAACCCAGCCAATCAACAGGGCGGGTTGAACGTGCGCCCCGTCGCTGCGATCGGAACGGAGCAAATCGAGCGATGGCGCGAAGAGTTCGCCGCGCAGACTCTAGCCTCGTGGCAGGACGAGGGCGATGTGTGGGTTTCGAAGCGATTGTTTGCCCGGCGTCCGCTATCCTCGTGGTACTGGGTCGAAGGCGATGACCCAAGAGTGAGTTGGAAAGATTTGAATGAGTTTTTTTCTCAGTTCGATTTCGAGCGCCAGGCCGGAGGCGAGGACGGATTCTGGCTGCTTTCCCGGTCTGAAAAAAACGAGCAGTTGCTCAAGAGCTTTCACCCATGAGCGCGCCGATAAAACTGATTGCCATCATGGAAGCGGGCGCAGTGACCGGCCCCGCTAAAAACCTCTTCCAATTCGCCCGACTCGCGCGCCCCGCAGTCGAGACCTGCATAGTCACCTTTCAACGAAGAAAAGATCGAACTTCATCGATGAGAGAAAACCCGTTCGCAGCAGCAGCGAGAGAAGCCGGGCTGGAAGTGGAAATCATCGGCGAGCGATATCGATTCGATCATCGAGTCATCCACGATCTTCGTGAAATCACTCGCCGTCGCGCGCCTGATATCGTTCAAAGCCATAGCGTGAAATCGCATTTCCTCGTGCGATGGTCAGGCATCGCGCGCTCTCGCTCATGGATAGCTTTTCATCACGGCTACACCACGACTGATTGGAAGATGCGGCTCTACAACGAGCTTGATCGCTGGTCTCTCAAAGGAGCGGATCGAGTCATAACCGTCAGCCGCGCATTCGCCCGCCAGCTTGCGCGCATCGCCCCGCAAGACCGCATCACGATCGTGCATAACTCGATCAATATCGATAGAGTGGCCGCGATAAGCCGCCGGGACGCTGATGCTCTCAGGGTCAGACTCGGAATAGATGAAAGTGAGCGCGTGGTGCTTGCCGTCGGGCGGCTCTCGCATGAAAAAGGACACGCGGATTTGATCGCGGCTTTCGAGATCATAGTCAAAACGCATCCGCAGACGAAGATGGTCATCATCGGCGACGGGCCTGAAAGAGAGCGGCTCGAAGCGCGCGCTCGATCATCGGGACTAAGCGATCGAATAATATTCACGGGACAGGTCAGCGATGCGTCGGTTTATTACCGGGTGGCTGATGCGCTTGCGTTGCCATCTCACAGCGAAGGGTCGCCGAATGTTTTGCTCGAAGCCATGTCCGCAGGCCTGCCCGTCGTGGCGACCCGCGTTGGCGGAGTGCCTGAGATAGTCGAGGACGAAGAGAGCGCATTGCTGGTTGCGGCGCGCGACTCTCAATCGATGGCCCGCGCCGTCATTCGACTGCTCGATGATCGAGATTTGCCTCAAAGGCTGACGGCTGCTGCCAGAGAGAAGGTCAAAAACTATTCGCCCGAGTCGCGCCTTCAAACGCTGATGGAAATCTATCGCCTTATGGCGGCTGTCAGGAGAGAAGTTCTGCCCGCCTGATCAGTTCAACGGAAGATTGAGAGATTGAGAACATTCCTTTCGCCGCCTGTTTTATTTGTGGTAGGATAAGCCACGAGTTCACCGAAACACAATAACAGGTGATTGCATGAAAAACCCGCATAAAGTCAGGACTCTCTCTTTGACAGTTGCGAGCCTATTGTTGCTTTCGGGAATGTTTGCGCCTGCAAGCCCGCAATCATTCGGCGATTATGAGCGGGAGCGCGGTCGTCAAATGCTCATACAGGTTAAAAACGAAATCAGGAAGAATTACTATGATCCGACTTTTCGGGGGATAGATTTGGAAGCTCGATGCAAAGCGGCTGAGGAGAAAATGAAGCAGGCCACGTCCAACGGTCAGGTCTTCGGCATAATCGCCCAGATGGTGATTGATCTCAACGACTCGCACACCTTCTTCATCCCGCCGCCGCGATCCAATCGCACGGAATATGGATGGGAGATGCAGATGATCGGCAGCCAGTGTTGTGTGGTCGAGGTGAAACCGGGCAGCGACGCTGAGGCAAAAGGGCTTAAAGTGGGTGATGTGATTCACTCAATCGATGGGTTTGCGCCCGTAAGAGAAAACCTGTGGAAGCTGCAATATCTCTACTACAGCCTCAGACCGCAACCCGGTATGCGCGTCGTCGCGCAAAGTCCGAGCGGCCAGCCGCGCGAACTGGAATTGATGGCGGCCATAAAAGAAGGGGTGTTAGTTCGCGACCTCACCAGTTATGTCGAGATTCAAAAGCTGACGAGAGCGGCGGAAAATAGAAAGCAATTAAACCGCCCTCGCTTTCACGAAGTGGGCGAGGAGTTGATCATTTGGAAGATGATTTCCTTCGAAGTGCCTGCGAGCCAGATAGACGATGCGATGAATAAAGTCAGAAAGTTCAAAACGCTCATCCTCGATCTGCGCGACAACCCGGGAGGCTATGAGGAGGCATTGCTGCGACTGGCCGCTCATTTCTTCGATCACGATCTGAAACTGGGAGAGATGAAGCGGAGGAAGGAAACCAAACCGCTTATGGTCAAATCGCTCAAAGACCGCGCATTCAAGGGAAGGATCATAGTGCTTGTCGACAGCAACTCGACTTCGGCTGCCGAGGCGCTCGCGCGCGTTGTGCAACTCGAAAAGCGAGGCATCATCATCGGCGACCGCACGACGGGCAAGGTTATGAGAAGCATTTACTACCCGCTGCAAACGGGCATTGACAGAGCGGTTTTGTTCGGCGTTTCCATAACAGACGCCGACCTCATCATGTCGGATGGCAAGAGCCTTGAACAGATAGGCGTCACGCCCGATGAAATAGTGCTGCCCTCGCCGACAGACCTTGCAACCCGACGCGATCCGACTCTTGCGCGCGCTGCGGAGATGGCAGGAGTGAAGATCGATCCGGAAAAAGCAGGCGCATTATTTCAATAGAGCGGGAAAAATAACCCCCCCAAAAAAACGCGCTCGACCTTTCTACTACTCCAAACATATCCTCTGAAATTAGTGCAAAATTCGGTCAATTAGACATTTCATTCAGAGAGATTATGAAATCAGGCGGAGAGATCATTAAAACACTGGAACCCGCCGCGACCGCGCGCAGCGACTCGTCATCGTCCGGCTCGCGGCTCGTCGCCTCGATCAAAGACCTGTTGTTTTTCATTTATCTTTACTGCGGCTATGTTCAGTTGCGCGATTTCATTCTCTCGATTGCAGGTCGCGCGCGCGCCGTCGTTTTGTATTATCATCGCATAGGTCAGACGGATGTGCTGACAACTTCGAGAGAAGAGTTTCATAATCAGCTTCGAGATTTCAAAAACAGATATGAATGCATAAGCCTCGCCGAGTTGTGCCATCGCCTCAGCGAAGGCCGCAGGCTTCGTCGCCGCTCGATAACGATAACTTTCGATGACGGCTATCGCGATAATTTCACTGAGGCCGCGCCGCTTTTGAAAGAGGCAGATTTGACGGCTACGTTTTTCGTCTCGACCGGATTCATCGATTATGACCGCGACTTCCCTCACGACCTGCGCGATCAAAATCCGAGCGGTCGGTTTCCCAAACTGATGTGGGATGATCTTCGACAAATGGAGGCGGATGGATTCGAAATAGGCTCTCACACCGTCAACCACATAAGCCTCGGCTGCGCGGACAGCGCGACCATCGAGCAGGAAGTTTATGACTCGCTCGATGCGCTCGACCGCGAGCTTGGCCGGCGCAAGCGTCCGTTTTCATTTCCGTGGGGCAAACATCAGGACATATCCGCCGAGGCTATGGATTGCGTCCGGCGAGCGGGCTATTACGCGGCGGTGTCAGCTTATGGAGGAGCGAACACGCGCGGCTCGTCTGTGTTTGGAATCCGCCGCGTCGATGTCGGCAACGGGCATTTGAGTCGACTGGCAGTCCGCGCCCGCGTCGCCGGATTCGACACGGATTATCTGAGATTGAAGATCAGGAATCTCAAGTCGCGGATTTTTTGAATGCTGTGGAGAGCTTCCAAGCATGAGATACAAGAGGGTTATAAAACACACAGACGCGAAGACGCAGAGCCGCCGCAGAGTCTCTGCTCAATCTCTGCGTCTCTCTGGGGTGAAGAATCCTCCTCTCGATGCACAGGAGAAGCTATGCGAAGGATTGAAAGACAGAGCCGTAATCGCGCTGCTCTCTTTACTCGCTTTGCTTTTTATCTCTTCACCGGCGAGCGCCAAAATAATTCACGCATCCCCGCAGGGCAACGACAACGATTCAGGCTCAGTCTCTCAGCCCGTCGCCACTCCGCAGCGCGCGCTTGAGATGGCTTCATCGGGAGATACGATTTATTTCCGGGCCGGTCGCTACAGGGTCAAACGCTTCCTCTGGGTCGGAACTCCCAACCTCACCATTTCATCTTATCCCGGCGAGAAGGCCGCCATCGAAGGCGGCACGACCGAAGATCATAACAACCCAATCTGCATCTTCATCATAGTCGCCAACAACGTCACGCTCGCTGATCTTGAAATTCAGGGCGGAGCTTACTACGGCGTCAAAGTCGATCTGGATTCGAACAAGACCACCAGCGGAGTGACCATTCGCCGATGCTACATACATCACACGGGCCGCGACGCCATCAAAACTTTCAACGCCGATAACCTGCTGATCGAAGATTGCGAGATAGCCTTTGCGGGAGCACGCGATGCGTCGAACGCCGAGGGGATTGATTCCATAGCTTCAGTCGGCGTCACCATCAGCCGATGCCACATACACGACATCCCCACCAACGGGCTTTATCTCAAAGGCGGAGCCAGAGACGGACTCGTAGAGCGCAATCGCATAGAAAGAGTCGGGCACGCCGGGATATTGCTCGGACAGGACACCGACCTTGAGTACATGCGCGACGGGGCGAAGTTCGAGGCCATAAACTGCGCGGCGCGAAATAACATCATCGTCAACGCGGGCGCGGCTGGCATAGGAACGTATTCGGGCAGCAACATCCGTTTCGAAAACAACACCGTCTACGATGTCGCTCGCCAATATCAGGCCGCTATATGGATCGTGTTCAACTCGCGCGAAGTGCCTTCGGAAAAAATTTCGTTCAAAAACAACATCGTCGCAGTCCTCGGCAGTCGCCCCATTCTTTTCATGCGCGACATGGCCGACCGCCCGGTATGCGATTCGAATGTTTATTTCGGCCCTCGCGTCGAGTTCAAACGGGAGTTGACGCTGGGCAGAGAGCGACTCGATATATGGAATTTCGCCGACTGGAAGCGAAATATGCAGACCGACGCCCGCTCGCTCACAGCAGACCCGCTGCTTGAGGCCGCAAGTCTTTATCGCCCGCGCGCTTCTTCTCCGGCCATTGATCGCGGCGAAGCGATCGCGGAAGTAAAGACCGATTACGCGGGCAACGCGCGACCACAGGGGCGAGGTTTCGACATAGGGGCGCATGAAGTTTCAACGCCCGCTCGCGCCGGTCTCGAAACAAATGAAAGCGGAACGGCAGGCCTTATGACACTCGCCTTGTGGGTCGCGGCGCTGGCGGCAGTGGCGATAACGACGATGCTGGTGTTCGGCTCCGATTGGCTGCGGGCTGCGCTCACGCAATGGCTGCGCGCGGCTAAGAGGTTTTAGATCAGAGATGTTGACGGTCGAAAAAATAACGACGAGGGAAGAGTTCGACAAACTCGGCCAGGAGTGGAACTCGCTGCTCGAAGAGAGCGCGAGCAACACTTTGACCTTGACCTGGGAATGGCTATCGACCTGGTGGGAAGTTTTCTGCCAGGGCCGGGAGCTTTACACGCTGGTGGCGCGCGATGGCAGCCGGGTAGTAGGAATCGCGCCCTTGCTGCGCCGGACGGTTCATCGCTACGGAGTGCTTCCCTTCAGACGGCTTGAATTTCTGGCCTCGGGCGAAGACGAAGCCGATGAGATTTGCTCCGAATACCTCGATTTCATCCTGCGCCGAGGAAGAGAAGAAGAGGCCATTGAAGCGATCTTTCGTCATCTGCGCGATCACCAGTCGGAATGGGATGAAATCCTGCTGACTGACATTCGAGCCGAAGCCCTGAGTCTGTCCTTCATCCGCCGTCTGTGTCAGGAGAGCGGCGCGAGGCTCGAAGAGTTGCGCAATCAGACCTGCATCTATGTGACTCTGCCTGCCGACATGGAAACTTTGCTTCGATCTGTCAGCCCGGCCTTTCGTCAGCGGATAAGAAAAGACCGTCGGGTTGCGGTAGAGATCGGGGCCGAGTTGAAAGTGATCGATGGCGCTGAGGGGTTCGACCAAGACTTCGACGCGCTCATCCGACTGCATCAGAAGCGATGGAGAGAGCGGGGCGAGCCAGGGGTTTTTTCAAGCGAGAAATTCACCCGCTTTCATCGCAGGCTTGCTTCGAGGATAATTCCGAAAAGATGGGCGAGGCTGTTTACGCTTTCGATCAAAGGAGAACCTGTGGCCGCGCTTTACGATTTCGTCTACGAAGGCAAAATGTACTACTACCAGAGCGGGCTCGATCTCGAAAGCGGCCAACTGCGCAGCCCCGGCCTTCTGGTTCGCGCTTACGCCATAGAGACCGCGATCAAAGAGGGGCTGGCTGAGTGCGATTTCCTGAAAGGAGACATCCGAGGTTACAAGGCAGGCTGGCGCGGACAGACCCGCAGCGTGCTGCAATTGAGGCTGGCGCGCTCGCATTCGAAAGAGGCCATCTACACAGTCGCCACCCGGCTGGTCGACGGACTCCGGCAGGTCAAGCGCACGATCAAAAGCGCCGCCGCGCTGGCCATGAGTCTGTCCGTCACGCTGAGAAATCTATGAGCAAGAGAGAGCTTGCAGCCGGCATTCTGGGCAATCCCCTCGCCTGCCAGGCAGTCAGGCGGCCTCAAGGGCTGCGCGTGCTCGCTTATCACCGCGTCAGAGACGACGACCCTCGATACTTTCCTTTCGATGAGGCGCTCATCAGCGCCACCGCCGAGGCGTTCTATGAGCAGATGAAATTCGTCAGCCGCAACTTCGAGGTCATCTCGTTTGAGGATTTGCATCAATGCGAACTCGAAGGCCGTCGCTGGCCCCGCCGCGCGCTGATAATAACTTTCGACGACGGGTACCGCGACAACTACACCAACGCTTTTCCCATTCTCAAAGAGATGGGACTTCCGGCCACTGTGTTTCTGACCACCGGGCACATAGGTGGCGCGAAACTGTTCTGGTGGGATCAGGTGGCTTACCTCTTCAAACACACTGTCAGGCGATCCGTACTCTTTCCTGAAATCTGCCCGGAGCGATTCGATCTGACCGGAGGAAAGGCGCGACGCCAATGCATAGACCAGGTGTTGTGTTGGCTCAAACAGGTCGAAGATGAAGCCCGCCAGAGTTTCATCCAATCGCTCGCGGCCACGCTCGACGTGGCTTTGCCCGTAGCCGATCGAATGCATCTTTCGTGGGAAGAGGTTGAAGAGATGGCTGGGTCAGGGATAGAGTTCGGCAGCCACACCGTCACCCATCCGATATTGAGCCACGTCGGAGAGGCGAGGCTCAGAGAAGAAATCTCCGGGAGCAGGAAGAACATAGAAGGGCATCTGGGACGCGAGGTGATCGCTTTCGCCTACCCTGCCGGTCGCAGGACTCGCTTCAACAACAACGTGCAGAGCGTGGTGGCCGAAAGCGGCTATCGTTTTGCGGTGTCTTATGAAGAGGGAGTGGCGGTCGAGGGGGAATGCGACCGGTTTGCGATGCCGCGAATTCACGTCGAGAGAGAGCAATCGCTCTCTCTGTTTCGCGCCAACCTGATTTTCCCGAAACTGATGCTGGCAGGCGGCAGGTTCAGCGATGCGGGCAAGGAATCGATCAGACCTGGCGTCCCATCGGCCAGTTTGTGAACTGATGATGGCTGAATCAAGGAAGCATACAATCGCGCAGGTGACCTGGTCGCTGGTCGCGGGCGGGTCAGAGGTGTATGCCTTCACCATCGCTTCTCACCTCGACCCTGAAAAATACTCATCCGTGATGGTGGCTTTGGACAAGGGCGGCGCGCTGGAAGATGAAATACGTCGCGCAGGCATCCCCTTCGAGGTGATGAACCGCAGGCCGGGGATAGACTGGGGTTTGATGTGGCGTCTTTACAGGCTCTTTCGCAAACACCGCATCGATGTCATTCACACTCATCATTTCAATCAACTCTTTTATAGTTTGATCGGAGCGCGCATGGCAGGCGCGCGAATAATTCACACGGAGCATTCGGTTGAGTATTTCAAGCGCCGGCGGTTGCGAATCGCGCTTCGGGTGATGTCTCTTTTTTGCGACAAAATACTGGCCATCAGCGAAGACGGCGCGCGCGCGCTTCACCGTCAGGTCAGGATTCCCGAGCGCAAGCTTGAGATAATACGCGCGGGGGTAGAGGTCGATGTGTTCGATCAATCGAGGAGCGAAGCGCGGCGGGAGATCGGAATCGATTCATCGATTCGCGTGGCGATAATCGTGGCGCGGCTCTTCCCGGAAAAAAATCATCTTCTGCTGCTTGAGGCTTTCGTCGAGGTCGCGCGCCGCTTCGAGCAGGCGAAGCTATTGATCGTGGGCGACGGAGTTGAAGAAGATCGCATTCGAGTTGAGATAGCGCGGCTCGGCCTTGAGGATAAGGTGGTGATGCTCGGAGTGCGGCGGGATGTGGCGCGGCTGCTTGCGGCTGCCGATGTGTTCGTACTGTCATCTGATCGCGAGGGATTGCCCATAGCCGTGCTGGAAGCGATGGTGGCGGGGCTTCCTGTCGTTTCCACTCGGGTAGGCGATCTGCCTGTGGTTCTGAGCGATGGTGAAACAGGCCGTCTGGTTCCTCCTCAGAATGCCTGCGCGCTGGCCTCCGCGCTGGCCGAGGTTTTCGATGACGCAGAGGGCGCGCGACGGATGGGCGCGAGAGCACGACAGATTGTAGCCGAGCGTTTCAGTCTTGAAGCGATGATTGACCGACACGCTGCGCTGTATGGTTAAGCGCCTTGACCATTCGAAAAAGTTTTATCGGTATTATTGACTTCCGTTGAGTGCTGGCCTAGACTTGAGGGGCTGCCTTCGATTATTGCCCATCATTTTTATGCGGACCTCCCGGTCACGCTTTCCTGCTCAACAAACCAGTGATTTCAAAAGAGAACAGATCGAAGTGGGTTTTTACGAAAATAGTCCTCCCCGTTGCGCTCGGTCTTCTGGGGTATGCAGTTAACTGTCTTCCGGTCGAGATGTTTCCCGGAATGCACCTGATTCTGGGCAACGCTTTATCGATGCTGGCGGCAGTGAGGTTCGGCCCGGCGGCAGGCGGCATAGCCGGTTCTATTGCCGGATTGCGCACCTGGTCGCTATGGCCTCAGCAGCCATTTCCGTTCAGCGCGCTGATGAGCGGACTCGAAGGGCTGTCGGTCGGCTATCTCACGCGGAACGGCAGGCGGGGGCCTATGACCGCTGCCCTGTTGTTCTGGATGCTGGGAGGCGTATGGTTGAGCCTCGGCTGTCAAATTTTCATAGTCGGCCTTCCTCTGCGCGCGTCGCTCATCTGGCAGGCCCGCTCGGTAGTCAACGGCCTGGTAGCCGGGCTTGCGGTCGAAGTAGGCATGATCGTTTATGAGATCGCGCGCAAGAGGCGAGACCCTCAAACCCACCCGTCGAAACTCCGTCTCGTCTCTCTCATCACCATCCTGCCGGCGGCTTTTATGGCCCTGCCTCTGCTTTACATCACCACACAAAACGTCAACGAAGTTCGCCGGCAGATGATGAGCGAAGTGGAAGCATCTTCTTCGAGGTCGGTCAGGCTTGTCGAAGAAGAAATCGGTTCGATGCTGGCCGAACACAGGCGCGGGGTGGAGATGGCTGTGTCGCTGTTGCGCTCGCCCGATCATCAGACCAAAGATAAAGAGCTTCTTCGACATCTGATGGCGAGCGTGCGCGGGCGGTATCCGAACTTTCGCGCCATGTTTCTGGTCGATGCTGCGGGCCGAACCCTGGCTTGTGATCCGGCGCTTGAAAGCGACGGGGCGGGCGATCACAGCCGATGGGAATACTATAGCGATCTGCGCGCCGCTTCTCCGCCGGTTTATTCGGGAATCTTCCACGCGCCCGGCAATCAGCCGACCATAGCCATCGCCCTTCCGGTCGACGACGAGCGGGCCGATCTCAAAGGGTTCGTGGTCGGCTGGCTCGACCTGAGCGCGTTTCAACCGCTGATTTCACACTACGCCCACAAAGGCATTGAACTGACCATCGCTGACGGTCAGGGCAAACTGATAATCGCCGGGCCGCTTCAACCCGGCCAGAGCGGAGAATCGCTTCAGGGCCGCGAGGATTTCAGTCAGGTGAAAGATCAGGCCAGCGCGACCGTCTACTACACCCGCGATGGCCAGCCCGCGTTTGCGCTCGATCACCGTCAGCTTTTGACCGCGATCACCATGCCTGAGACCGGCTGGAAAATCCTTGAGGAGCGATCCCTGGGCCAGGTGTCGGCGAGCCTGGAAGAAATCTATTTCAATAACCTGACGGTGCTGGCTCTGGCTTTGTTCATGACGCTCGGATTGAGCAATGTGGGAGCCAGACGGATGGCCAGGCCCATAAACGAGCTTCAGCAGAGCGCCGCCGCCCTTGCCGCGGGCAACTGGGCCGGGCCTGGTCACAGCCGCACGATCACTGCCGAGTTCGATTCCCTCTTCATCTCCTTCCGCCAGATGGCTGAAAAACTCAGATCGAGTTGGGATCGCCAGCAGGAATTGCTCAATGACGCCTCCATCGCCCGCAGAGAACTGGAAGCCACCTTCGACGCCATGGCCGACGCGGTCGCCATCATCGATGCCGATGACAGATTGCTTCAGGCCAATCGCGCTTATTGCCGGCTGGAAGGCATCCCGCCGGAAAGGCTGGTCGGGCGGCCTTACACCGAGATAGTTCATCCGCAGGGGGACTGGCAGGAGTGCGAAGCCTGCCGCGCGCGGCTCGAAGGGCGCAACGCGCTGGTGACGCTCCGCCCCGAAGAGAGGCCCATCAACAAACACCTGGAAATCAGAGTCGACCAGATTCGCAATGATGAAGGCAGGCGAATCGGCGCAGTGCAGGTCATACGCGATCTGACTGACATGCGGCGCGCGGAAGCTGAGGCTGAAAAATCGGACGCGCTGCTCAAAAACATCGTCGATGCCGCCTACGATGCGGTTTATGCCACAGACCTGAAAGGCAATTTCCTGTGGGCCAACAGACGGGCTATCGACCTGTTTGCGCGAGACAGCCGTCCGCTCGAAGGCGAGTTGTTCCTCCGGGCCATTCACACCGACGACCTGGAGCGGGTGCGCAGGAATTTTCTTGCCGCAGTCAACGGAGAAGCCGAGCGTTACGAAGCTCGCTTCCTGACTTCGGATGGAGGCGTCGGTCACGCGCTGATAACCAACTCGCCGATATATGACGGGGATGAAGTGGTGGCCGTGCTCGGCATCGCCCGCGATATAACCGACGAGCGACTGGCCGCCGAGCAGACCAGACGAGACGACAAGCTGCGCGCCCTCGGCCAACTGGCTTCGGGAGTGGCCCATAATTTCAACAACTCGCTCACTGCCGTGCTAGGCTACACCCAGATGGTGCTGGGCAAAATAGACGACCCGGCGCTCTGTCGCCACCTCAAGACCGTAGAGATGGCTGCAATGGACGCCACTCGAATGGTGCAGCGAATTCAGAGCTTCGCCCGCCAGCGCAAGGATGAATCCTGGGGGCCGTCCGAACTCAACGTAATCGTGCGCGATGCCATCGATCTGACGCGCTCGCGCTGGAAGGACGACGCCCGAGCCTCAGGTGTCAACTATGACATCATCTTCCGCCCCCAGGAAGGAACCGTTGTGATGTGCGATCAGTCGGCGATGCGCGAAGTCTTCGTCAACCTGATAATCAACGCCCTGGACGCGATGCCCGCAGGAGGGCGACTCACTATTTCGACTTCGGTTGAAAACGACATCGTCGTGGTCAACTTTGCTGACACAGGAGTCGGCATCTCGGAAGAAACGCGACACAGGATATTCGAGCCTTTCTTCACCACCAAAGGCGCGAAGGGCAACGGGCTGGGACTTGCCGTCGCCTACGGCATAGTCGAGAGACACGGCGGAGAGATACAGGTCGAAAGCGAGCCGGGCAAGGGTGCGACCTTCACCCTGAAGATGTCCATAGCTCTGGACTCGGAGATCGTGGCTTCGGATATGACAGAAGAGCAACTGGCGCGGCAGGCTTTCGTGCTCGTAGTCGATGACGAAGTGCCGATAAGGGCGCTACTGGCAAACGTGCTTCGCGCGCGCGGGCACAAGGTGTTGCTGGCCGACGACGGGATAGCCGGACTGCGCGCCCTCGAAGGATCATGCTTCGATCTGGTCATCACCGACGTTTCGATGCCCGGACTCGACGGGTGGACGCTGGTCAAGGAAGTGCGCCGGCGCTGGCCCGACACAAAAGTAATGGTTGTGACCGGATACGGCGATATGGTCGAGACCATAGTTCCGGGAGGCGACATCAGCCTCGCCGATGCCTTCGTACCCAAGCCGTTCGACATCGCCGACATCGATCTCCGCATCAACGAATTGCTGCTCGAAGCCGGTCTTCAGCGACGATGAAATGTGCGGTGGTCAGTGGTCAGTGGTCAGTGGTCGGTGGTCAGTGGTCGGTATATCGATCATCACCTCTTCACCCCTGCTCCCCTGCACCTCTTCATCCTCGATCAACTGCTCAGCTCAGAAAACGGGATCAGCCAGCTTTTCGAGCAATATCGCTGACGCTTTTTCGACATCGGCGTGAAGCGAGTTGCCGTGCGCGTCCATAGTCACGATGGCCGGAAATTCCTTCACGCGGATGTGCCACATCGCTTCGGGTATTCCGAATTCGAGCAGGTTGACATCGATTACTTCTTCGATGCACCGGGCATAGTATTGAGCCGCGCCGCCTATGGCGTTGAGATAAACCGCGCCCGATTCTTTCATTCCTTCCAGAGTGCGCCGCCCCATGCCTCCCTTGCCTATGACTGCGCGCACACCATAGCGACGGATGATGTCGGCCTGATAAGGCTCTTCGCGGATCGAAGTCGTCGGGCCTGCTGCGGTGATTCGATAATCGCCGTTGTCTTTAAGGACGACCGGGCCGCAGTGATAAAGCGCCGAGCCGCGAAGATCGACCGGAGAATCGTGCTTCATCAGATATGAGTGAACTGCGTCGCGGCCCGTGTACATCTCGCCTGAAATCAAAACGACATCTCCAACCCTGAGCGCGCGCGCCTGCTCCTGGCTGATCGGTGGGACAAGCCTCTTCTCATTTCCCGTAAGCGCGAAGCCTTCGCCGCGAGACATCCTTTCTTCACCGCGCGATTGGTCGCGATAGAGCCATCGCTTAATCTGACCAGTCGCCGAGTCGAGCACCACGCCGAGTCTTCTGAAAGCCCAGCAGTCGTAAGCGACCGAGACGAAGAAGCTGGCGGGCAGGCGATTGATCGCGCCCACCTTGCACCCGATAAGCGTCACCTCTCCGCCGAATCCCATCGTGCCTA
>CAZPQE010000056.1:0-1809 GCA_964588615.1 uncultured Clostridia bacterium
CGCCAGAGCTTCGCCATCTCGCGGCCGGTCACCTCCCGGTACGCGCGCTCGACCGGGTAATCCTTCGAATAACCATTGCCCCCGAATACCTGAACCGCTTCGTCAGCCGCATACGCGAGTATCTCACTGCCGAACACTTTGATGATCGAGCATTCAATGGCATAAGCTTCTATGGCCTTGAGTGCCTGCCTCGGGTCATCGCGGTCTATGACGGCCAACGCAGCCTCGATCATCCCGACTGTGCGGTACATCATACATTCAGCTACATAAGCCAGAATTGCCATTTGCGCCAGCTTGTGCTTGATGAGACCGAACGAGGCTATCGGAACCCCAAACTGATGACGCTCCTTCGCATACTCAACGGCTATCGAGGCCAGGCGCTTGACTCCAGCTATGGAACTCACGCCGAGTTTGAGCCTTCCGATATTGAGTATGTTGAAGGCTATCTGATGTCCCTTCCCTATCTCACCCAGGACATTTTCGACCGGAACGCGAGCCTCTTCGAGATTAACCGCGCAGGTCGATGAGCCGTTGAGCCCCATCTTGTGCTCTTCAGGCGCGATTGTGACGCCCGGAAAGTCGCGCTCGACGATGAAGGCTGTGAATTTCTCACCATCGACTTTGGCAAACACTATGAACACATCCGCAAACCCCGCATTAGTGATCCACATCTTTTGCCCGGTCAGCAGGTAGTGCTTTCCGTCCTGGGACAACACAGCTTTCGTCTTCGCCCCCAAAGCATCCGACCCAGACCCCGATTCAGTAAGCGCATAAGCTCCGACGAGTTCTGCTGTCGCCAGACGGGGAAGGTACTTCCTTTTCTGCTCCTCAGTTCCAAAGTAGACAATCGGAAGCGTGCCTATGGTTGTGTGCGCGCCGATCGAGCCGCTGAAGGATGCCTGCCCCGACATGTTTTCCGAAGCCACGAGCGAACTGAGCAGATCAAGACCCGCCCCGCCATACTTCTCGGGAATATCTATCGACAGCAAACCCAGATCACCCGCTTTCCTTAACAATACCCTTGTAAGATCGAAATCCTTGGCTTCAATCTCAGCGTCGAGAGGCATTATTTCCTTCTCGGTAAATTCGCGCGCGGTCTGGGCAATCATCAGATGCTCATCAGTGAGATCCTCCGGCGTAAATACTTCGGCAGCATCATGATCCTCCAGGAGAAAACTCCCGCCCTGGAGAATTTTCTTTCCATCTGCATAACTCGTCATAACTTTCCTCCTTTTGTAAACCTTTCTTCGGCAAATCCGGATGGGTTGTCAGATCAGTTCGAAAATCCCGGCAGCGCCCATGCCGCCGCCAACACACATCGTCACCATTCCATACTTCGCCCCTCGTCGCCTCATTTCTGCAAGCAAAGTCGCTGTGAGTTTGGCTCCCGTGCATCCGAGAGGATGCCCCAGGGCAATGGCACCTCCGTTGACATTCACTTTGTCCGGATTCATACCAAGCTCTTTGATGACCGAGAGGGCCTGAGCAGCGAATGCTTCATTCAACTCGATCAGATCGATGTCATCAAGATCGAGGCCCGCGATGCGCAGCGCCTTGGGGATTGCAGCCGCAGGTCCTATTCCCATTACATCAGGAGACACACCAGCAGTTGCGTATGATATAAATTTGGCTACCGGCTCGGCCCCCACTTCTCTCGCACGGGCTGCCGACATTACAAGCGCCGCCGCCGCCCCATCCGAGGTTTGAGAAGAATTCCCCGCCGTCACTGTCCCCTTCGCGTGGAACACCGGCTTGAGTTTGGCGAGCGCGCCGAGATTCGTATCGCGCCTCGGGCCTTCGTCTCTGTCG
>CAZPQE010000056.1:1819-8803 GCA_964588615.1 uncultured Clostridia bacterium
CGGATCTCGGGGAAGTTCTGCAGGTTATTCGCACCGCTGTCACCGTCCCCTTTGACAGAAAAGCCGGTCTGAGTTTTGCAAGTGCTTCAAGCGAGGTGTCTAAACGCGGTCCTTCATCGACATCAAACAGCGACTCAATCGTTTTCTTCTCACCGTCAGTTCCAAACTCAACGGCTTTAACCTTGATTGGAACAATCTCGTCCTTGAATTTCCCATCAGCAATTGCCCGGCACGCTTTCTGGTGACTCTGGAGAGAAAATTCATCGGCCTTCTGGCGCGAGATCGAATACTGATGAGCCAGATTTTCAGCCGTCAGCCCCATATTGAGAAAATAGTCAGGCCACTGGTCAACGATCCTGGGATTGGGAACGATCTTGTGCCCTCCCATCGGGATCAGGCTCATAGACTCCGCCCCTCCAGCTATGATGCAATCGGCCCAGCCGCACCGAATCCTCTCCGCCGCATAAGCTATTGCCTGAAGCCCTGAAGAGCAGAATCGATTTATCGTCACGGCGGATGCTTCGACGGGAATACCCGCAAGCCATCCAGCCTGTCGCGCCACATTCATTCCCTGCTCTGCTTCCGGCATCGCGCAGCCGAGTATCACATCTTCAACCATCTCCAGTTCGACCCCACTTGCGCGCTCGATCACGGCTCGAATTACAGCCGCAGCCAAATCATCCGGCCTCGTATCCTTGAGCATTCCGCGAGGAGCTTTTCCTACAGCTGTCCTCAAAGCTCCCACTATTACAGCATCTCTCATATACCCTCTCCATTACTTCAGATTTCAAGTAGAGACTGACATCTGACTTCTCTTACAGCCCTTTTCAAGTAGAGACTGACATCTGACTTCTCTTACAGCCCTACCTCACGCCTGCCTCTCTGATCCTCAAATGAAAGTAATAAAAGTCAGGAAAAGTCAGCAATCACCGAATAATCTTCGTTATCAGACTCTTTCTTTCAGTTTCGTAGCGGCTTGCCGGTTTTGAGCATGTATTGGAGCCGTTCCTGAGTCTTCTGCTCACCGCAAAGAGAAACGAATGCCTCTCGCTCAAGATCAAGAAGGTACTGTTCCGAGACCTGCGCCCTTCTTGACAGGTTTCCGCCGCAGATCACATATGCCAGCTTCTTTGCAACATGGCCATCATACTCGCTTATGTACCCCCCACGCACCATCATGTGAATCGCAAGCTTGATAGCCGCAAGAGCAGGCTCGCCCGGAACCCAAATGTCGTTCCGAGGGCGCGGAGGACTGTAGCCTTCACTTGCAAGCTTCAGAGCCGTTTGTTTGGCGTCCTCAATCAGCCTGTCCCTGTTCATAGTTACCTGATCGGTCGGGCGCAGGTATCTCAATTCCTTTCCCTCAACTGCCGAGGTGGAAACCTTCGCAGTCCCTATAATCTCCGACACCTTGCGGATTCGCGGGAAAAGGTCCTCATCAGGCCCCACTTCATCGACAGCCCTCAACACCATCTCTTTCACCCCGCCACCGCCCGGTATCAGACCGACTCCCACTTCAACCAGCCCCATGTAAGTCTCGGCTGAAGCCCTTACACGGTCGGCATGCATAGATATTTCGCACCCTCCGCCGAGCGCCAGCCCGGCGACGGCCACAACGACAGGCTTTGAAGAATACCTCAAGGACATATTCGCATTCTGAAACTGCCTGACCGACAAGGCTATCTCATCCCATTCTCCTTCCTGCGCCCCAAGCAGCAGGAGAAGGATGTTCGCCCCCGCTGAAAAATTCTCACCCTCATTGCCTATAACCAGAGCTTCGAAATTCTGACCCACTTCCCTAACCGCATGACTGATCATCGCAATCGTGTCTCCGCCGATCGCATTCATCTTCGAATGAAATTCAAGGCAGGCCACGCCGTCTCCGATGTCGATCAGGGAGGCAGAAGCATTCTTCTTTATCACACCTGTTCGATCTTTGACCGATTTGAGGATCAGAACCCCCGTTTGCTGCTGCGCTTCCTTGCACTGGCCAGAGGGCGCGTCGAAATAAAATCTCCGTCCGTCTCCATGCTCGTAGAAATTCTTTCGCCCCGATTCCAGCAGCCTCTCGACGAGCGCAGGTATTACAAGCCCTTCCTGCCTCATACGCTCGACTGACTTCTCGACCCCGATTGCGTCCCACAACTCGAACACCCCAAGCTCATGGTTGAATCCCCACTTCACAGCATTGTCGATGTTCACTATGTCATCTGCAATCTCAGGTATTCGATTTGCTGCGTAAATCAGGTTTCGGCTGATAGTCGTCCACAAAAACTGGCCCACGCGATCTTCACCATAAACCAGATCCCGCACCCGCTGCCCTGTGTCCTCATTTCCCTTTACTGCTTCTATCGAAGGAAACTTGACCTTCTGCGGAGGTCGGTACTCCATTGCCGAATAATCAAGCGCCCAGTATTCCTTCTTGCCGCCTTCTCCCTCCTGCTTTCTGTAGAAGCCTTGCCCAGCCTTATTACCTGTCCATCCCCGACTGACCATTTCGCGCAGCAGCGCGGGAGGTTCGAGCATCTCTCGCTGCTCATCCTCCGGCACTGCTTTGTAGAGATTTTCAGCGACATAAAGAGACGTGTCTAATCCTACGATATCGGAAGTCCTGAAAGAGGCCGACTTGGGTCGCCCGATGACGGGGCCGGTCATCGCATCAACCTCCTCTATCGTGTACCCTCCTTCGATCATCGCCCGAATTGCATTCAATGAAGTGAAAGCAGCAATCCTGTTGGCGATAAAGTTCGGCGTGTCTTTTGCGTAAACGACTCCTTTGCCCAGTCTGCGATCGCAGAAATCCGCTACCCCCTCGATGACTTCCTTCAAAGTCTCCCCGGTCGGAATCACTTCGACCAGTTTCAAATATCGCGGAGGATTGAAAAAATGTGTCCCGAGAAAGTGCTTTCGAAAATCTTCCGAGCGCCCTTCGCTCATCGCCCTGATCGAGAGTCCCGACGTGTTAGAACTGATGATAGCCCCCGGCTTCCTCAAACGGTCAACCTTCTCAAACAACTCCTGCTTGATCGCCAGCTTCTCGACCACTGCCTCGATAACCCAGTCTGCGTCACCAACCTTTATCAAATCATCTTCAAAATTTCCGGTCGTTATCAGACTGAGCGTTGAGCGCGAATACAATGCGGCGGGCTTGATGCGGCTCGCCATCTCAAGCCCATGATCCGACATCCGGTTGCGCACGCTCCGGCTCTCAAGCGTCAGCCCCTTTCCCCGTTCCTCTTCAGTCAGTGTGTCAGGCGCAAGATCGAGCAGCAGAACCTCAAGGCCCGCGTTGGCAAAATGCGCCGCTATCTGCGCGCCCATCGTGCCTGCCCCCAACACCGCCACTTTATTTATCTTCCTCACCTCTTCCTCCTTCCCTCAGACAGCTACTACATCAGTCTTCTCGTCATAAAGCCGGTCGATTACCCCAGCATACTTCTTTTCGATAACACTTCGCCTGGGTTTGAGCGTCGGCGTCATCTCACCGCCTTCGATGCTGAATTCCCTTCCCAGCAATGCCACTTTCTTGACTTTCTCGAACTTCGCCAGCCCCTCAGTGCAACGATCAACCTGTCGCTGCATCAGCGAGATTACACGCCTGTCGGCGAGCAACTCGTCCATATCCCCATACCTGATTCCCTTGTTCTCAGCATAGCTGCGAATCAGATCCAGATTCGGAACTATCAAAGCCGACGGGAATTTCCTCCCGTTTCCGACAACCACCACCTGTGACACGAACCGGCTCGATTTGATGAGGCTCTCGATCTGCTGCGGTGCTATGTATTTTCCTCCGCTCGTCTTTATCAGTTCCTTCTTGCGGTCAGTGATGACCAGAAATCCGCCCTCGTCTATGTAGCCTATGTCCCCTGTCCTGAGCCAACCATCCTCAGTAAATACTATACGAGTTTCCTCCGGGCGATTGTAGTACCCCTTCATCACTGTGTCGCCCTTGACCAGTATCTCCCCATCACCAGCTATCTTCACCTCGACCCCATCCATAATCGGCCCTACCGTGCCTATGCGGTTGCGATCTTCAGTATTGCAGGAAATCGATGGAGAGGTCTCCGTCAAGCCATAGCCCTGGAGAATGGGAATGCCTGCGGCTGCGAACATGTATGCTATCTCAGGAGCAAGAGCCGCTCCCCCGGAGATAAAACATCTCACCCTGCCTCCCACAGCCTCCCTCCATTTTGCAAACACCAGACTGTCGGCTATTCGACGCCTGATGCCTAGCCAGACTCCGATCTTCTGCCCTTTGTCTTTCCGTTCAGACCACTCCCTGCCTACGCCCAGCGCCCACATGAAAATCTGCTTTTTCGGAAACCCCGCAGTCAGCCCCCGCTCGACTATCCTCGCATATATCTTCTCGAACATGCGCGGGACCGAGGTCATCACCGTGGGGCGCACTTCCTGAAGGTTCTTGGCCACTGTATCGATGCTTTCGGCATAGGCCACCACCGCTCCCATGTGAGCGTACAGATACCAGACTCCTCGCTCGAATATGTGCGAAAAAGGCAGATAGGTCAGGGCTACTTCCCTCCTCCCTTCCAGCCCAAGCCAGCGATAGCTGTTTAAGGCGTTGGCAACAAGATTGCGATGCGTCAGCATAACGCCCTTAGGCTCGCCCGTCGTTCCTGATGTGTAGATCAAAGTCGCAAGATCATCAGGCAGGGCCGACTTCCACATCGTCTCGTAACAGGCGGGGTTCGCCCTAAACGCTTTCCGTCCTCTTTCTGCAACCTCCTCGATCCTTACAACACTTTCGTCAAACTCCGAAAGCTCATCCAGACTGATAATCCATCGCAAATCAGGAAGCTTTTCTTTCAAATCCAGAACTGCCCTGGCCAGGCGTGATGACACGAAGACGGCCTTTGCCTCCGAATCTCGAAGTATGTACTCTATCTGCGCCGACGACTGAGTCGTATAGATCGGAACATCGATTGCCCCAGCGCCGAGAGAGGCCAGATCGACCATATTCCATTCAGGGCGATTCTCAGACCATAAGCCTATCCGGTCTCCTGCAAGGATTCCCATCTCGCGCAGGCCGAGAGCGAGGTCTCGAACTCTGTCAGCCGTCTCTGCGAATGTCAACGACTCCCATCTCCCGGCGGTTATGAAGCGCAGGAACTCCGATTCGCCAAAGCGTTCCGCCGCGTGGTTAAAAAGCTCGTTGAGTGTCGTGGGATCGCCTGTCATCTCATTTTTCGGCTTTCAGTTTCAGATGCAGTCCGTTATTTTCTGCCTCCGCAATCCTTTCATCTCGCGCATTGTCGCCTGCTACGAGATTCCGTTCAGAAACACCTCGATTACGGTGTCGGATGTCGAAATGAGATTGTACCTTCTGTGGCTCAACACCCAGTTGGTGACCATCTCGTCGAGCATGCCGAAGAGCACCTTTGCCGCTATCTGCGTGTTGAGGCCCCGGCGAAACGCCCCCGCGCGCTGCCCCTCTTCGATCACGCTTCTGATCAGATCGAGATATTCAGCGACTTTCGTCGCTGAGAACTGCTCCATGAATTTCGTAGAAGAGCGCAACTCGACCTGAAAGACAACCGCCAGGTCGCGGTCTCTTCCAAGCCCGGAAAGGTGCGCTTCCACGATGCTTCGAAGTTTATTCACCGGGTCCGAGATTTGCGCAAGCCGCGCCCTGCCCGTTTCGAGGGCTTCGTCCATATAGGTGTTGAAGATCGATACCAGAATATCGTCCTTGTTCTTGAAGTAGAGATAAACCGTGCCGTCGGCCACCCCCGCCTGGTCTGCCACATCGGCCACCTTCGAATTGAAAAAACCGCTCCGGGCAAACACCTTTATCGCAGCCCGCAGGATCGCCTCGCGCTTCCCGTTGGCCTTTTCTTTGGGCCCCTTCTTAGCCGATGCCATTTCTCCCTCACTATCGGAATGAATGAATGCTCATTCATTTTCTATCAGAAAGGCTGGCGTGGCAAGAAAAAATTTGATGGTCGAGCCAGTACAGGCGGGAGTCGGCGGCAATGAGCGCGCTGATGGCCGGCAGCTTCCCGTCCGGCGATTGCGAGCGCCGACGCATCAGCCACGCCTGCTCCTGTCCCTGGTTCCGCGAGCGACTCCGGGCGGACGACAGGCCCTGGATTTTAGTGAGCTCATTGCGCTTTGATCTATCTCATATACCGCTACTCTTCGTCTTCAAAACACTTTCAGGTTTCCCTCATACTTACCTCAACGCGCTCATTCAAATGCCTATCTCCTTCTGCTATCATCTCTCTCGCAATGGACTGTACCGAGAAGGAAGTAAACAACCAACTCAAAGACCACCTCAAGGGCGTCTCCGGGTCCAGCCTCGACAGCCTCGTCCGACGACTGATCGCCCTTCCCTACGAGCGCGTCGTCATCGCAACCGAAATTGGGGTCTCCCTTGCTGCTACCAATCCCCGCTCGGCGGTCGAGGTGCTCAAAGCCTTCCCCGAAGTCTCGCGCCTTGTCGATTCATCCGACCTCAGAGTATGGGGAGAGGTCTGCAAAAGGATTTCGGCCACCAGCGTCGAGACCGCAGTATCATTCATAAAATCCACTGCCTCGACCCTCGATTCCATACCTCCCCCATTTCGCTCGACCATCCTCCGGTTGGGAAACAAACAGGCCGCTCTCTCAGCCAATACCGCAGTCGAGAGCTTCAAATCCGCTCCCGCAATAATTCAATCGATCGAATCCCAACAGGACGCCGACCAAGTGCTCAACATCTGCCTCGAACTCGCACGCCACTCCGTCAAACACAGCAACGATCTGCTTGCCTCGGCTCCCGGAGTGCTGGCTCAGATCAATTCCGCCTCGCGCGATGACCAAAACCTGCGCAGGCGCGCGATGGCCCTGACTGCCGCCTTCGCTTTCCGCAGCGGCAGCACCGCCGCCGAATTCTTCTCCGAACTCCCGCACATTTTCAGCTGCCCTGATAGCTCATCTCTCGTCCGACTCTTCTCCTTCACTGAGGAGTATCTGGAACGAAGTGGA
>CAZPQE010000056.1:8813-14528 GCA_964588615.1 uncultured Clostridia bacterium
GCTTTCGAAAAATGGACTGCCCTCTCCCGCAGAGTCTCTCTCCAAGGCAACGCTGCAAGTTATCACTTCATGAAAGCAAGCCCGCAGATAGTCTCCGATCTCGCGTCGCGCGCAGGCCCAAAGCGTCGCGCCCGCGTCATCGTCTCAGTTCTCGAAGTGGTGGAAGAAATCGCCGGGAAAAACACCCTGGCCGCCGTCGAGTGCTTCAAGGCAAGCCCGATCGCTTTGAGCGCCGCAACAGAGAGTCAGTTCCGTGACTGGGCCTTCCGGGGAATAGAGGATTCCAACGACAACCCGCGCCGCATTCAGGCTTACTACTCGCTCGAATCCAAGTCGAGCCAGGAATCGCTCTTCAAGATCGAGGGCGGACTGACGCTCGACGCAATAGCCCACACCTTGCGCCTCTACGTCGAAGGATTGACCGGACGCTCGCTCACCGTCTCCTCACTGGCCAACATACCCGACGAAGCAAAGATCGGCGATGGAAAAACCATCTATCTCCCTTCGGTCGTCTCCGAGTTCGACAACGAGCAGGACAACTTCAGGTTGTTCAAAGTGCTTGCCGCGCACGCAGCCGGGCAAATCGAGTTCGACACTTATGCTAAAAACACACCTGAGATGATGGCTGCTCTGTCTGAGACTCGCGCCTGCTTCGACCGAAATCAGCCGGCATCGGATGAAATAGATTTCCTCGCCGTCATCTCCCAATACCCGAACAGCGAGCTTGCCACACGCATTTTCACGACCATAGAAAACGGGCGAATCGACTTCCTGCTTCGACGCGCTTACCGAGGTATTCGCCGCGATCTTGATTTCGTCCGCCACAGGCTGTTGCAAAACAGACCTTCTACACTGAAAATCCCTGAAGAAATCCTTCCGCTCGAACTGCTCTTTCAAATCTCTCTTTGCGGCGGCGCGTCTCAGGAAGCGCGCATCGCTTTCCCGTACATCGTTCGAGAGCTTGAGCAATTATTTGCCGAGTGCATATTTCAGGATGGCGCAACAGTCGCCGATTCGCTTATGGCCACTCGCCGGGTTTACAGCTTTTTCACCCAGCAGCCATCTCAGTCCGATTCGCAAGATGAAGATGGAGATTCATCAGGCGGCGACGGAAAAAGCGACGCCAGCGATTCATCGCTCTCAGACTCCGAAAACGAGCAGGAACAGAACCAGCAGATCGAAGTCAGTCAGGATTTGCTGAGTTTCTGGACTTCCACCAAAAGCGATGACGCGCTTCCCGATCACGAAATGCTCAACCGGTTCAATCGCGGAGAGTCGCCCGAGCACGATCTTGAGAAAGGCGACCTGGCTTTTTATTACGACGAGTGGGATCGTGAGCTTGCCGATTACAGAATGCGATGGTGCAGAATAATCGAGCGCGCGGGCGCCAGAGGTTCCCGCGCATTCGTGGAAATGGTGCGCTCACGATACGCCGGAGTCATCTCTTCAGTCCGCTATCAGTTTCAACTCCTTCGCCCGGAAAACCTCCGCCGAATTCGCGGCGAAGTCGATGGAGAAGACTTCGACCTTCAGGCAGTCATCGATTACGCGCTCGACAAGCGCAGCAGCGGATTGATAGATGATCGCCTCTACACAAGAAAGCTGCGCCGCGAGCGCGACGTTGCCGTCTCATTCCTTCTCGACATGTCAAGCTCGACGGCGCGCACCATCAGCCGCAACCCCAGTCAGCCCTACACCCAGCCCGGCCAGCGCATAATCGATATCGAAAAAGAAGGGCTGGTCTTGATGAGCGAGGCTCTCGAAGCCGTCGGCGACGCTTACTCCATGCAGGGGTTTACCAGCGAGGGCCGCCACAATGTGAAGTTTTATGTTTTCAAGGATTTTTCCGAGACCTATTCAGAGGAGGTCGAGCGGAGAATCGGAGGCATCACTTATCAGAACAACACTCGCCTGGGGGCAGCAATCCGCCATGCCACCGAGAGGCTCGTCCGTCAGGAGGCTCGCACCAAGCTTCTCATAATACTTTCTGACGGTCGCCCTTATGACCACGATTATGGCGACAGTCGCTACGCCCGCGAAGACACTCGCATCGCTCTTCAACAATCCCGACTGGAGAAGATCACTCCGTTCTGTATTACCATCGACCGGGAATCCGAAGACCAGCTTAAAGATATCTATGGCGAAGTTGGCTACACCATAATCGACGACGTGCTGAGTCTGCCCGAAAGGCTGCCCGGCATCTACAGCCGCCTGACGACCTGACGCGGCTCGCCTACTCGTACCTCAGACACTCGATGGGATCGAGTCGCGAGGCTTTCCGCGCGGGCCATACGCCGAAGACAAGACCGATGAAGATGGAAACCACCAGGCCGGTCACGACCGCCCACATCGGAATCGAGGACGGAAGATCGGGAATGAGCCAGGAAATCAACTGACCGACCATCAGCGCCAGCAGCACCCCAAGCAGCCCGCCCATAAGCGTAAGCGTCATCGCTTCGAACAAAAACTGTCGGGTTATGTCTCCTCGACGCGCGCCCAGAGCCTTGCGCACTCCTATCTCGGCAGTGCGCTCGGTGACAGAAACCAGCATGATGTTCATCACCCCGATTCCGCCCACCATCAAGCCCACGCTCGAAATGGCAATCGCAACAAGGCCCAGCATTCCGGTTATGCTGTCGAACTGCTCGATGATGCGGTCTGCCGTGCTCATATCGAAATTGTTCGGTTCGTCGTGCTTTACCCCTCTCCGGCGGCGAAGTATCTCTTCGACCTCATCGAGCGCCTTACGCAACTGACCCGAACGCGAGCGCGCCACGATCATCACGAAATCGCTGCGCGGGGACATCTTTCTCAGCGTCCTGATGGGTATGAATACGTTGTTGTCGTCGAAGCTCTCGCCCAGGAAACTCGTCTTCTTTTTCTCCAGAACTCCTATCACCTCGAACAGCTTTCCCCCGAACGTGACCTCCCGGCCCACTATCTGGCTCTGGTTGGGAAAAAGAGCCTCGGCCACCGTCGGGCCGATCACCATCACGTCGCGTCGGTGCTGGTCGTCTATTTCAGCGATGAACCGCCCTTCCTCAAGCGAGAGGTTCGTCGTCTGCGCGTAGTTGGGTGACACGCCTTCGAGGTTCCCGCGCTTGTAGGTATGCTTGCCATTGGTGATGGTGCGGTCGAATCTCCAGTCCATGAAATTGGTCAAGGCGACATCTTCGACCGCCGGAGCCTGCTCTCGCACGGCTTCTCCGTCTTCCGGGGTGAGCGGATCGCGGCTCCATTCGCGGCGGTCTCGCGGCCCCATCTGAATTCCGGTCGAGAGGTGAAAGGCATAGATGTTGTTCGTGCCGTAGGCTTCGATCATATCCACCATGTTGTTGCGCAGGCCGGTCAGGATCGAAGAAATGGCGATGACCGTCATCACCCCGATGACGATTCCGAGCACGGTCAAAAAGCTCCTGAACTTGTGCGCCCGGATGTTGTCAATGGCCATCCTCAGTATTTCAGCAGGTATGAATGTCTTGACCATCGCGTGTCTTCTCACCTCTTTGCCAGCGCCAGGATGGGATCGAGCCGGGCCGCTTTGTATGCCGGATATATTCCGAATATCAATCCTATGCCGCCCGAAACTCCGAGCGATAAAATGATGTATGGAATCGTTATGTCCATCGGCACGGGAGTGGTGGCCGAAATCAGCCTGGAGATTCCTGCCGCCAGAAGCAGTCCGAACATCCCGCCGAAGGACGAAAGGACGGAACTTTCGATGAGGAACTGCATCATTATCTGGCTGCGCCGCGCTCCGACAGCCTTTCGCAATCCGATCTCGAATGTGCGTTCGGTCACGCACACCAGCATTATGTTCATAACCACGATCCCGCCCACGACAAGCGAAATGAAGGTGATCGGCACGACCACCCCGGCTATGGCCCCCGTGAACTGATCGACCTGGTTGTTGGCCTGCTCCACATCGACGAGCCCGAAGTCGTCCTTGTCCTTTCCCTTGAGCTTATGCTTGTTTCTGAGCGAGACGCGAGCCTGCTCGATGGTCGAATCAAGCGCCATACGGCTCGGGGCCTTGCCGTGAATCTGAAGGCTCTGTCGGCGACCGAAGAGTTTTCTAAAAGTGGTTATCGGAATGTAGGCATGATTGTCCATCGATTGGCCGAACATGGAGCCGCGTTTTCCTTCGACCCCTACTATCTGAAATGGAACGTCGCGGATTTTGAGGGTGCGGCCAATGGGGTCTGAGCCGGGGTAAAACTTTTCTCTGATGTCCCACCCGATCACGCAGACATAGGAAGCATGCTCGGTTTCATTAACCACCAGGAAACGGCCTTCAGCGATGGTCTTGTCTTCTATCTCGGCCATATTCGCCGTCACCCCAGCTATCTGAGTGCTGAAGAGTTCCTGCCCGTCCTGTCTGAGGTCCTGAGATGTGTTGACCTGCGCGCCCACCTCGGTGCATTTGGTGCATTGGCTCTGAAGCCATTCCATGTCATCCCAATCCAATCGCTTGTTGCGGCGGTTCATCTCTTCCCATTCTTCCTCCGAGAGATGCCCCACGTTTGCCATGCGCGCTATCATGAAATGGTTCGATCCCAGCACCTTGCTGATGCGGTCGACGACGTAGGCGTTGAGACCGTCAATCGATGCTCCCACGACGACCACCGATGCCACGCCGATGATGATCCCTATCAGCGTGAGAAAGGCGCGGAGTTTGTGAGCGAAAATGGATTGAAGGGCGATCTTGAAAGAGTCTGTGTAGAAAGATAGGATGTATCGCATAAGGCAAACCGGCTGCTGATTTCATCTTTGACATAGCTATTACGATGGAACTTCGAGATATGGTTGCAAGTATTTTGATATGTTGCCGAAGAGGGTAGCGAAGGCAAGGCTCCCGGATGCCCGCACTGCCGGGCATCCGGTTTGGGGGCTAAAGAAAAGATCAGTGCTGCTTGAACTTCTTGTCTTCCGCCCTGAAGAATTTGTCCATAACCAGAATGGCAACCAGCCCGAGCCAGACTGTTATGAGCATCAGGTAGAGAAGCGTCAAGTCCACAAAGGTATCCCTCCCGCTTATGGATTTCTGATCGTGGGTCTGACTATACAGCAAAAAACGGCTGAGTCAATTCCCTGCGCGGGGGAGTTGGCAGCGCATCTCAGGGCCAGGGTTCGCTCAGATGTAATGAGGTCATAAAACGGGATTTGCCATCATTTTCGAGCCGTTATGAAAACCCGCATTCACAAATCCAGCCGCATCAACTCCAGAGGAGCTTACGCTCTAGCGATCGCGCTGCTGGTCGTCGCCTTCCCCTTTTTTGGATTGCGTCGCCTCGAATACGCCGTAACTTTCCACCCTGAAAGGATCGCGCCCGGTCAGAGGTGGATCGCTCCCGACAGGGGAGAAGATGTCTGGTTCACCGCGCGGGACAATGTGCGACTGCACGGATGGTTCATTAACTCTGAGGCAAGACCTGCTCTTGCGACCCTGATCTATTTCCATGGCAACGGCGGCAATATCAGCCACGTCGGATGGCTCGGTGAGAGTTTGTCGCGTCGCGGGTTCGATGTTCTGCTTTTCGATTACCGGGGCTATGGTCGCAGTGAAGGCAGTATCAGCGATGAAGAAGACCTCTATGCTGACGCCGATGCCGCTTACGATTATGTGATAAACCATCGAGGCGCTTCGCCCGAGAGGATCGCCCTCTACGGTCAATCGCTCGGGACGGCAGCCGTCGCAGACCTGGCGGCGCGCAA
>CAZPQE010000056.1:14538-19395 GCA_964588615.1 uncultured Clostridia bacterium
TGAGCGTTTCCGACTCCTCGAGGTCCGCGGCATGGCGCGCAAACCAGTCGGCGCGATAATCATCGAATCGGGTCTGAGTTCGGCGGATCGGATGGCTGAAAAGATGATGCCCTGGCTTCCGCGATTCCTGCGCGGGCTGGGAAATAATCGCTTCGAGAGCGCCAGGAAACTCGCCCGCGTCCATTGCCCCACGCTCATCACGCATGGCGATCCTGACCCTGTGATTCCGGTCGATCAGGGGCGCGAGTTATTTGCTGCCGCCAGCGAACCTAAGAAGTTGATCCTGGTTCCCGGCGCGGGCCACTGCGTGTTCGGCTTCGGCGGCGATCAATATCTCGATCAAATCGCCGCATTCATTCGCCTACGCATTGTCGGGCGAAAGGAGCAATCATCGCTTTTGCAGCTTCATTCCCAGCAGCGCGCGCGTGATCCTCGCATGCCTGAATAATGCTTCGTAGATTAAAAGCGTCGCAGCGACCGACGCCCCGCTGATCAGGAAATACTTCGTCATCACTCCCACTTCCCAGTTCACGACGTAGAAGCCGATTATCACCACCACCGTTTCGTGAATTATGTAAAAAGGCAGGACGGCTTCATTGGAGTATCGAAGTATGGACTTCGAAAGCCCAAGTCTCGGCTTCGTCCTTCGTCGGCTGTATCTCTGCCCCAGACCCCAGATGCCCATCACCCAGAAGAACGCGCTGCACCCTTTGAACGATCTCCACAAAACGCTCTCAAGAGCGTATCCTCGACTCGGATCGATGCCCTCCTGAAAGGTGAGAACCGATACACGAAAGAAAACTGCCAGCGCGAGAGTCCCGACAATGAGGGCGATGACTGCGTTGCGGCGGGCTGATTCTTCAAACCTCGCGTCGGAAGCGAACAGATAGCCGCATACAAGAAAGAACAGGAACGAGTAGCGATTCCATCCCGCAGACTCGCCCGCTTGAACGAACACCTCGATTGAAACGACAGGAATTGCAAGCAGAAGGATCGCGCCGCGCGGCTCGGAATTCCGCGCAAGAAATGAAACCAGTTTCTTTCCAGCGTCTCTTTTCAGATAAACGAACAACGGCAACGCCATCAGGGAAAAGACGAAGAGGTAGTAGAGAAACCACAGATGCGCGATTTCGAAGAGGCCGACTGCCGGGTCTGCGCGAAAGAACCGGGGGAAAGTTGGCGTGATTACGACGCGCAGGAATTGCGGATAGAATTGCCGGAAGGAATCGTGGTAATCGGGATTGGTCAGCAGGTTGTAATATCGCAACGGAGGAACGATCACCGCCACTCCGAACAGGAAAGGCACGAGAAGGCGGCGGATTCTTTCCCGGATGAACTGAGAAACTGATCGACGATTCAACGAGTGCCAGGTAGCGATTCCCGCCATAAAGAAGAGCAGAGGCATCCCCCACTGAGAAAAAAATCCCACTAAGGCCATGAGCAGAACGCTGGTTTGTTGGTTCTTGACGTAGTACGGCATCAGGTCGAATATTCTGGCGGCGTGAAAAAAGACGAGACCGAGGACGATCAGCGCCCTGATGGAATCCACATCGCCGCGCCTTTCGAGTTTGTTGTTTGCGGGTCTGGCGATCATATCGAGATGGTAGGGGATTGTGAGAAGAGATTGGAGCGGGTGACGGGGATCGAACCCGCAACTTTCAGCTTGGGAAGCTGACACTCTACCATTGAGTTACACCCGCTCAAAGACTGTCAAAGACGGGTTTATGTTACGGCTTACTATTTCAGTTGTCAACGACCGTCTCAATGGAGGCCCGGCACAGCGTATCGCAACACGAAAAGACCGGAGAAAAGATAAATCAGCCAGTGAACTTCACGCCCACGGCCTGCGATGAGCTTCAATAACGAATAGGCGATGAACCCGAACGCCATACCGTCGGTGATGTTGAATGTCAGCGGAATGAGAGCGATGGTGAGAAACGCCGGAAGCGATTCTGTAAGATCATCCCAGTCGATGTCCCTCACTGACCGGATCATGAAACTCCCAACCACGATCAACGCCGGAGAGGTGATCGGATAAAGCGTGTAAGTCCTCTCAACCATCTGCCCGCCGATGAGCACACTCTCTGTGACTGGATATCCGCCGCTGATCGCGTTCACTATGGGAGAAAAAAACATCGCAGCAATGAAAAGCCCGGCAACCACCACCCCGGACATCCCGGTCCGTCCGCCCGCCGCCACGCCAGCCGCGCTTTCGATATAGCTGACCATCGTCGTGTTGCCCAGAAGAGCCGACCCTGTAGTGCCTATCGCGTCGGCAAGCAATGCCTTACCTGCGCGCGGCAATTGCCCGTCTTTCATCAGGCCCGATTGCTTCGCAATCCCAATCAGCGAGCCAACGGTGTCGAAGAGGTCGAGGAAGAAGAAAATGAAAATGACCGCGATCAGATTCTGTTTGATCGCTCCTGCCAGATCGAGTTGAAACAATGTCGGAGAAACTGACGGCGGCAGACTGATGAGCCCGTCAGGCTTGTTTATCACTCCAAGAGGGATGGCAGCTATTGCCGCAACGAATATGCCCAGCAGTATCGCCCCTTTTATTCGCCGGCCCATCATCAGGATCGTCGCTATCAAGCCGATGATGGCCACTGCCGTCGGGCGGCTTCGCAAATCGCCCAGAGTGATAAAGGTGTCTGCATGCAGCCTCACAAGCCCTGCCCACTCAAGCCCGATCAGCGTGATGAACAAACCGATGCCTGCGGCTATCGAAGACTTGAGCGATTCGGGAACGGCGGCGATTATGCGCTCACGGAATCCGAATGAAGAAGTCAGAATGAAGATGACGCCTGACAGGAATATCGCGCCGAGAGCCGTCTGCCATGCTATCTGCATAGGCCCAAGCACGACGGTGAAAGCGAAGAAAAAATTATGGCCCATGGCGGGCGCGACTCCCACCGGATAGTTGGCAAGCAGGGCCATCAACAGAGTCGAAAACGCCGTTATCAAACAGGTCGAAGCGAAGACCGCGCCTCGATCCATCCCCGCCGCGCCGAGCACCACCGGCTGCACGAAGATGATGTAGGCCATCGTGGCGAAGGTGGTTACTCCGGCCAGGATTTCCGTGCGCAGGTCTGTAGAGTTTTCCTTGAGCCTGAAGAAGTCTGTCTTCATTTCCATGCAGGGAGGGACTTCAGGAATTGAAAATTGAAGATTGAAAATTGAAAATCAGACGGATGTCTTCATTCTCCATTCTCCATTTGAAGTGTTGCCCCAATCTTACGTGGTCTGAGTTAGGATGAATCCCCGTCCCGTTTTTTGGTGACGTGCGGCTTGAGTCGGTCGTAACTCTTGAGCACATCTTCCTTGTGCTCAGGAGAGGCGTTGTCCAAAATGACGTGACGAACCATGACGAGGAGTCGTTCGCGCTTTCCCAGGAAACGACCCGTCAGCGGTTGCTGTCCGGTCACATCCACAAGCCCTTCGCGCACCCATTTCCAGAACTGCTTCTGAGTCGTCCAGAATTCCTTCTCGTTGGCGCACACTATGCGAGCCGTCTTTCTGGTTTTAGCCATGGGAGTTCAACTCTTCCTTCTTGATTGTCACTGATTGAGAACTTCGGCGACTTTCGCGCCCAGGTCTGAAGGGCTGCTCACGACGTGAATCCCTGCCTGGCGCATCGCGGCCATCTTTTCGGAGGCCGTTCCCTTCCCGCCTGCGATGATCGCCCCGGCATGGCCCATGCGCCGACCGGGAGGAGCGGTCTGTCCGGCGATGAATCCGATTACGGGTTTCGACATGTGATCGCGGACGAAGATCGCGGCCTGTTCTTCGGCAGTGCCCCCGATCTCTCCGATCATCACTACGGCATCGGTTTCCTCGTCCTTCTCGAATAATGCGAGAGCATCGACGAAGTTCGTGCCGATGACCGGATCTCCACCTATGCCGATGGCCGTCGATTGGCCCAGTCCGAGGTTGGTGAGTTGATGCACCGCTTCGTAGGTCAGCGTTCCGCTTCTTGATACGACTCCTATCCGGCCTTCGGTGTGAATGTGCGCGGGCATGATCCCGATCTTGCATTTTCCGGGAGAGATAATGCCCGGACAGTTCGGGCCAATGAGCTGGGTCGAGCGATCGCGCAGGTAGTCGAATGCGCGAACCATATCGAGAGCGGGTATGCCTTCTGTAATGCAAACAGCCAGCGCAAGGCCGGCGTCGGCGGCCTCCATGATGGCATCGGCTGCGAAAGGAGGAGGCACATAGATGACAGTCGCGTTGGCTCCGGTCTGGCGGACAGCATCAGCGACGGTGTCGAATATTGGAACGCCGTCGTGATCCGATCCTCCCTTGCCGGGAGTGACTCCGGCGACGATGTTGGTTCCGTAGGCTCGCATCTGAGAGGTGTGAAACGATCCTTCTTTGCCGGTGATGCCCTGCACCACCAGGCGAGTGTTCTTGTCAACGAGTATGCTCAAGGCTTTCTCCCCCAAGAAAAATTGCGAGTGATAAAGAGCGAGCAATATACCACACCGGCAAAAAAGTTGTGAAGGATGTCGGAAAGACAGTTTTCGGTTTCCAGTTTTCAGTTGTACCTATTTGTCAGCGTCCTTTGCTTGCACCCTTGCCGCCAGGCCGCAAGCAGGCTGTGCCTCCGAGATGTTCCGAGGCACAGCCTCCTGTGCGGCAGAGCCGCCAAGAAAGAGTGGCAAGCCTCCCGGAGAGTCTTAGACTCTCCGCACATCAAAGCCAACGAGCCGCACAGAGTTCAAGTCTCACAAAGAGGCTGAGTAGTTACTTTCAGTTTCGTTTTTTTGAAGCCGGGTGGCAGTCAAACCAGGGGGGGGGCAACGGGTGCGATTTAAAGTGCGACACAAAATTAGGCCGCTGCTTGACGAACTCGCT
>CAZPQE010000057.1:0-19298 GCA_964588615.1 uncultured Clostridia bacterium
CTGGCCGCCCATGCTCGTCCCCATCACGACCAGCGTTCTGCCATCCCAGTCAGGCCGACCCGCCACATAATCCACAGCCCGATAGTCAGCCAGATACATTTGCAGAAAATAGTTTTTGTCCCTGTCGTCACGGCCTATCGAGTGGTAGTTCTTGATTTCATCGGGAAGGGCATCGTAGTAGGACTGTGGCCGATCGGGCAGCACGTCATGAGGCTCGATGTTAAGTGTGAGCCAGCCTTCGGCGGCGCGATCCGTGACCCATTGTTTTTGCAAAGGGTAAGGAGGGCTGGCCCATTGGAAAATGACCAGCGCCGGAAACCTCCCTCCCTTCCTGGGCCTTGCTATCTGACCATAAACGTGCGCGCCGTTTATGTGATCCATTTTGATCGTGGCGTACTCTATGTCGGGCCTGCCGCTGTCGGAAGGCGTCAGGACGGCGTTCTCAGGAATCTTCTTGAGCATTCTGATTTTGGAATTCCAGAAGCTGTCGAAGTCTTTCGGACGAGGAACGGAAGGCCGCAGCTTTTCCGGCGCGACCGCTGCGCCGACCGTCAGGCCGAAACCGCGACCCTGACTGCCAGGGGACGAAATCTGAACATAGACCATCGCCGGTTCATTCAAGACGGCTTCGATGGCGGCGCGGCCCGCCGAAAAATCGAGATTGCCACTCTTGATCACGTCCTGATTGTTTTTCCTGATCGTGTAGGCGTAGTCGCTGGTTGGAGCAGCGCCCGGCGGAAGTGTGACTGTCCAGCCGACCTTCTCTCCAACGCCGTAAATGCCGCTCGCTTTATATGGCGTAATCGTCGGCTGCTGCGCCAGAGACAGATGCGCTGCCGTCAGTAAAAAAATGACGGCAGCGATGATGGTGAGAAGGAAATGTTTCAGGTGACTCATGCGCTCCCCTGACTCAGCAGCGATATGGCTGACGGCCTATGCCCTGGACGGGTATGTCCTGCGCTGCGAGCACCTCCTGTTGCAATGCGTACATGCAGGCGGCGGCCTCGTCTATCTTGCGCGTGAAGGCAATCGATCCCTGCAATATAGGCTTGAGTCGCTCGCGATCCTGTATCCTCGCTCGCGGGTATTCGTGCTCGACTATCAGATGGGTGTTTGCCACATCCAGATCGAGGAGCTCGCGCGCCGCCAGTTGATGATCCAGCCAATCTACAGTTCGGTTCTGCAAATAGGCCAGCGGGTCATGTCGAGCCGTGCCTGGCAGTTCGTGCTCGGCCAGGACGGTCTGCTTCAACCACGCTTTGGATTGATCGGCAGGATTCTCCGACGGCTTGCCGCCCGTCCAGTCTCCGCGCTCTACGGTCTGCCCGCCATAGCCCCATGCCGCGACGCCTCGGGAATCGATGACCTGCCCTTTGACATGAAAACCTGCGATGAGGAAGCCATAGCCGCTCTCTTTGAGATACTGGAAAATCGAGCGCGTGTCCTGCCCCATCAATATCGCGTGCGATGGATCGTAGTGAATCCTCAGTTGATCGCCCACGCCCGCTCTTTCGCAGATGCGGTGCAGCGATATCCACGTTCCGGGAGTGTAGGCGATGTTGTTGTGGAAATTGTCTCCCGTAGTCCATCCGGGCATGGGGCACTGCTCGATTCTGTAGGTCAGGCCGCGCGCTTTGGCCTCGCGGAGCAGAGGTATGAAGTGCTCGCTGAAATCGATGAGGTTCTGATCCATGCTGAGTGTCTGATTCCTGCCCACGAACCCGCACACGGCATCGACTCCAAGGAGGGCGGCAGCGTCGAACACCCTGAGCATGAATTCATGCTTTTTCCTCCTGATGGCCGGATCGTGGTGGAGCATGTTGTCGAAATAAGAAAGGTCTGAAAGCCCTATGGAATGCTCTTTCATTGCTGCAAGCACCCGGCGGGCGCGCGAAGAGTTGAAAGCCTCTCTCAGGTCCAGGGTGTTGGCCACCGGGTCGAGCATGGCTTCTTCCGGGACATCGGCTTCCGTCGGGTGAAGCGCGGCGGAAAGCTGTATGTTGTCAGCGCCGAGCTCCCTGGCGTAAGCCGTCCAGTCTTCTATCGCGCGGTCGGGGTCTGCGTCGCGCACCTCGCGCGGGGTGAGTTCCTGAAGCGCCGCTGTCAGCACTCCGATCTTCATGAATTTGGGCTCGAATTGTTTGATCGACATGTTCACACCTCGTTTTCAACAGGGTCGCCTGAATATTTTCAGCGCAAAAAACTATATCAGCAGCCGGGCGTTGTCAAACTTTGGCTCGAAACAAACGGTTGCCGCGCCTTGCCGCTCTTTCGCCAGAGGCGAGGTTTGCTGTATAAATAAACGGTTTTAGAACTTTCGCCGCTCTAAAAGCACCGGCTTGAGTTGCTAAATTCAAACTCATATCAGGAGAACGAAAAATGCAGTTGAGAAAGCTTGTTACTTTGCTCGTCGTAACCCTGCTGGCGCTGGCCTCGACGGCGGCGGCAGCGACCCTCCAGGCATCCGATCCCGTCAGCGGCAAGTACGAAGGAATAGCAAAGAGCGCGGCCATCGGAGACATCCCCATCACCGTCACCCTCAAAAATGACGGCGGCAAACTATCGGGCAGCGTCGACACGCCCCAGGGCCCGGCTCCCATCACCAGCGGCACTTTTGCCAACGGCAAACTCATGATGAAACTCGACGCGGGCGGAAACGAGATCACCATCAACGCCAGACTCGAAGGCGACAAGATCACCGGCGAGTGGGAGCTTGCCGGTCAGACTGGAACGCTCGAACTCAAGCGCGCGGGCGCTGCTGCCGGAACGACACCCGCAAAGCCCGAAATGTCCGCCGATCCTGTGAGCGGAGAATGGGACGCGACCGTAGACGTTCAGGGCCAGCAGTTCCCCTTCACTCTGAAGCTGAAACTCGAAGGCGAAAAGGTGACCGGGACGAGCGACTCCGCGCAAGGTTCGGCTGCCGTCAGCAACGGCACTTTCAAGGGCGACAAACTTTCTTTCTCGCTCGACACTCCCAACGGCGCAGTCAGCATGACAGCTACGGTCAAGGATGGAAAGATGACTGGCGACTTCGATTTCGCAGGCCAGTTCCAGGGCAAGTGGGAAGCCAAGAAGAAGTAACGCTTCTTTTGCGCGAAAGCGAAATGAGCAGGCGCCGGGGGGAAGAGTGAAGGGATGCGGAGGAGCAGGGGAGACAGGCGTTCGTGTAATACATCTCCCCCTCACCTTTTCACATCTTCCTCCCCCGCTCCCTTTCTCCCCTGCACCCCTGCCTCGCCTCACTTCTGCTGAAAAACCACCTCGCCGCCGATGACCGTCATCACGCAGCGCGTCTTGAGTATTTCAGATTCGGGTATCTGCATGATGTCGGCTGAAAGAACTGTGAGGTCGGCGAGCTTGCCCGCTTCGATAGAGCCTTTCAGCTTTTCTTCAAACGCGGCATAAGCAGCCCATAAGGTAAACATCCTGAGCGCCTGCTCGCGCGTGGCTTTTTCTTCCGGGTGCCAGCCTTCGCCTGAAAAACCCCGCGCGTCCTTGCGCGCAACCGCCGCGTAAAACTCGATCATCGGCTCGCCTCTCTCGACCGGAGCGTCCGAGCCGCCCGCAATCATGCACCCGCTTTGGATGAGAGTCTGCCACGCATAAGCGCCCGCCAGCCGCCTGATGCCGATTCGGCTCGGAGCAAAATGCAGATCGCCGATGGCATGCGAAGGCTGCATCGATGGAATCACGCCGAGTTTGAAGAAGCGCGGAAGATCAGCGGGGTTGACTATCTGCGCGTGCTCGACTCTCCATCGCGGCTCACCTATCTTTCTCTGACCGATGGGAACCGCAGCGAACGCTTTTTCATACCAGTCGAGTATCGTTCGATTCGCCCGGTCTCCTATCGCGTGAGTTTCGACCTGTATGCCTTTCTTCAGCGCTTCGACGAGCATGGGAAAGACCTGCTCTTCCTTGAAGGTCAGAAACCCGTTGGTGTCATGATCGTTGTAATTTTCGAGCAGCGCCGCGCCCTTCGATCCCAGTGCGCCATCGATGCTTACCTTGATCGTGCGCACCGTGAAGCGATTGTCGAACTCGCCCATGATCGGCCCTTCGCGGAGCAGCCGCGCGGTGTCGGAGCCTGGCCCTCGGACGGCGTTGTAGATTCGAAGCTTGATTCGTCCTTCGCCGTAGAGCTTCTTCATCAACTCGATCTCGTTGTAGGAACTTCCGGCGTTTTGAATCTGACACCAGCCGAGCTCGACGCTGCGCTTCGCGCCCAGATAAATGGCCTGTTCCTGATCGGCGCGCGTTTCGCGCGGGATGTGCGAGGAGACAAGCCCCTGCGCGCGATCCAGAAACATCCCGGAAGGTTCGCCCGTCGCTTTGTCTTTCATTATCTCGCCGCCGAACGGAGAGGGAGTGTTGCGATCCACTTTGGCTATGCGGATAGCCGCGCTGTTGGCGACCGCGCCGTGACCGTCAGCGCGAGTGAGGAAGACGGGATTGTTCGGAGCGATTCGGTCGAGGTCTGCGCGAGTGGGAAAAACGGGCGGCTTCCAGAAAGTTTCGATCCATCCGCGACCCGTCACCCACTCGCCCGCTTTTGCGCGATCCACTCTCTCTTTGACCTTTGCCAGAAATTCCTCGAGGCTCGCCGTGCCTTCGAGGTTGAGGGTCATCTCTCTCTCTCCGACGCCCGACAGGTGATAGTGCGCGTCTGTCAGGCCCGGCACGACTGTTTTGCCGCCGAGATCGATTACCTTCGTGTCTTTACCCTGATAAGCCTTCGCGTCCGCGTTCGAGCCGACGAAAATTATTCTGCCGCCTTTGACCGCGATGGCCTGAGCGCGCGGCTGGCGGTCGCTCACAGTGTAAACATTACCGTTGATGAACAGAGTGTCGGCCTGCTCTGCCGATGTGTAAGCGGGCATCAAACACAGGCAGGCTATGATGAGCACTAAAGCGATGCGTCTCATTTGATCCTCCACAGGCGGGATTTGGAGGAAAGATAGTACAGCAGTAAAAAGTAAAAAGGCAAAAGTGGCGGCGGTCTTTCCCACTTTTACCTTTTGCCTTTTTGCTTGTTCAGGGCGCAGCGGTGATCCTGACCAGATCGATCGAATGCTTCCATCCGCTGGTCGTCACGTCGCCGCTTCTGACTCGCACTAGCACCTGACCTGAAGATGAGATGTAGCGCGAAGGGTTCGAAACATTGATCGTCACCGTCTGATCGCCCTTGCTCGTAATCTGTCGGTCATCGAGCGTGTCCCACTGACCGGTCGTGATGTTGAAGACCATCACTCGTTGTCGCTGCGGCTTGATCGATACTTTCGCCTCCATTGTGACGATGAGGCTCGAAAGCCCGTTGAGCGCGGTCTCGAACACATAAGTCGACTGCGCCGATTGAAATCCGCCTGAACTGCTCGAACGGATTTGCAGCGAAACATTATCCGAAGCGTGAACGCTCGTGTGATCGCCCGATCTGATCTTGCCCACATCGACTGTGACTGACTGGCAGATGTAATCCTGCGCGACGGGCGGCGGAGGAGGTTGAGAGACCGCGATGTAGTTCGTCTTCGTTTTGACGGACTGGCCCGCAGCATTCGAGGCCGTCAGCGTCACCGTGTAGCTTCCGGCGTTTTGATACGTGTGAGACGGATTCTGCTGAGTCGAGCTTGCGCCGTCTCCGAAATTCCAAAGCCATGCGGTCGCTCCTGTCGAAAGATCGGTGAACTGGACTGCAAGCGGCGCATTGCCGGTTAGCGGAGTTGCCGTAAAATCAGCGACCGGCGGCTGAGGCGCTTGAGAGACCGCGATGTAAGCGGTCTTTATTTTGAGCGACTGCCCTGCGGTGTTCGAAGCCGTCAGCATGACGGTGTAGCTTCCCGCGCTCTGGTAAGTGTGCGAGGGGTTTTTCTGAGTCGAATTTGCGCCGTCTCCGAAATCCCATTGCCAGGCGGTGGCGCCCGTTGAAAGATCAGTGAACTGAACCGCAAGAGGCGCGTTGCCAGTCAGAGGAGTCGCTGAAAAATCGGCCACAGGCGGCTGAGGCGAAGATGCGACTTCGTAACACCCGGCGTCGTGACGCGCTCCCTGCGGGCGGGCAATTCCATCGATGTCGTCCGTGACTTCGGCAAGCGCCGTTCCGAAATCGATAGCGGGCGAGCCGGTTTTCAAATGAAAGTTGAGCGCGGCAGAATCGATGAACAACTGCGCGGGTGTTGCGACCGTCGAATGCTGATCGTAGCCGAAGGCCTGCCACTGAGACAGATTGATCGCCGTATCGCCATCATCGACGCTGAAGCGGGCTATGACCGTGTTGTAGTCGCTCTCGAATCCGCTCGCCGAATTCGAGTAAGTGGTGATCGCTCCGCGAAACGAATGAAGGTTGTAGAGGATGTTGTTTTTGATCTTGTTGCCTGCGGGGTTCGACTGGCCTTCGGTCGAAGCGGGGATGTTGATGCACCATCGCCCGTTCGACGGCATCACGATGGTGTTGTTATAGACGCGATTGCGGCTCGATCCTTCCGCGCCATCTATGGCGTAGAGCGAGATGCCGCTTGCACGGTTGTTATAGAGAAGGTTGTTGCGAATGATGCTGTCAGACACGCCGTCGCAGTTTATGCCCGAGCCTCCGCCCACGCCGTTTTCCCACACGGTATTTTTTTCAACCGTAGCGAAAGAGATTATGCCGTCGCCGGGAGTGAAGTTGCGGTCTCCATTCATGTGAAGACCTGCGGCAAAGTTGTGATGGAGATTGTTGCGTCGAATTACGGGGTAGTCCCCGCTGTTGCTCTGATAGATTCCGTGCTCGCCGTTGGAATAGGATTCGTTGTTTTGAATGAGCGGATAGTAACAGAAGGCAAGGAAGATGCCGGTGAGTCGGCTGCCGTAGACGCGGCAGTTTTGAACCGTGACATGATCGGTGAATCGAAGATCGATTCCGTACCGGGAGCCGTTTGCGACCTCGAACCCATCGATTATCCAGTAGCTCACCACCTGGTCGAAGAGTTCGACTTCGATGAGGCTCTGGTGGCGGTTTGCGGGGCTGAGCGAGTTGATGAGCACAGATGCGCCGGGCGCGGCTTTAAGAGCGCAGGGAGCGGCGGCTGTGCCTGAGCGACCGATGCGGCATCCGGCATACGTACCCGATGTTACAAATATGGTGTCGCCGGGCGATGCGCGGTCTACGGCATACTGTATGGTCTGCCAGGGAAGTTGTTCTGAGCCGGGATTGTTGTTGTTGCCCGAGGTCGAGACGTAAAAAGTCCCTGCCGAGGCTTGAGCCGAAAGCAGCAAGACCGCGCCGAGGGAGAGCAGCAGGTATCGAAAGTCTTTCATCATGAAGGCACTCCTTTCAGTAAGAGAGTCGGAGCGCGAGCCGGGCGAGGCAGTGAGGACGCAAACTGATCTGTTCGATCAGCGGATATTTATTTCGAATGAGGATTATTTCGAATCAAGGGGCAGATGCGACAGGTGGGATTGTACAATCGGAGGAGCAGGTTTTCAACACTATTGCGCCTGAGCGCGGGGGGCGCGCCTGTTTGCTGGGTTAGCTTTTTACAATCTCTGCACATGAAGCCTGACGCGCCTGGGTTTTATGGTAACTCATGGAGCATTGGGAAGCGCATCGTGTTTGATTTGCTCGATGGTCGGGGCTATGCTCAATCGGCAAAGAGACTGAAAATCGTTTATGCAGACGGCGAAGTTCTGTTCCCATTGCGGTGAAAAGATGCTGACGGGCGGCTCTCGTCTGCTGTCTTCGCGGGTGTTGTGCGCCGAATGCGCCCCCCGATTTCGCAGCTACCGCCCGGCAATGCTCGCGGGCATAGCGCTGCTTGCCGCAGTGGCGTTTCTCGCAGGCCGGTACACCGGAAGCCATCGCCCGTTTTACTTCATCGGCACGCCGGTCGATTTGCAGTCGACCTATCCGATTTCAAACCGGGATGCCGAGCCTGCGGAAACTAAACCGACTTCTGCTGACGCGACTGAATCGGTCTGCGGCGCGATGACCAGATCAGGCAAACCATGTCAAAGGCGAGTGCGCAATGGATCGCGCTGCTATCAACACCGCGACAAATTGTCTTCCGAATCGGAGAGCATTAGATGATCGACTGTAAGGAGTCGTAGATGTACAACCGTCGGCCAGACAGTTGACCCTCTGAAAGGATGAAAATTTGAAGAACCAGCAGGCTGCCAGCCTAATGTGCATTTTTAAGGAGGAAATCGCCGTGAAGAAACTAATGATAATCGCGCTCCTCGCATTCGCGCTTGCGACGCCGGGTCTGAGCGCCGCCAACGGCAATCGCGCTGAAATACTCTGGGACACCTGGGGTGTGCCCCACATATTCGCCCGCGATGCCGAAAGGTTGTTTTATGCATTCGGTCGCGCGCAGATGCGCTCGCACGGCGATTTGATACTCCGCCTCTACGGGCAGGCGCGAGGACGGGCCGCCGAATACTGGGGTCAGAACTACGCGGCCTCAGACCGCTGGGTGCGCACAGTCGGAATACCTGAGCGCGCGCGGGAATGGCTCAAAGCGCAATCGCCCGCCTTTCGTCGCTACCTCGACGCCTTCGCCGCAGGGATCAACGATTATGCCCGCGAGCATGCGGATCAGATAAGCGATGAAGTCGAAGTCGCGCTTCCCGTAAGCGCAGTCGATGTTCTGGCGCACACTCAGCGAGTCATTCACTTTACTTTCGTCGCAAATCAGGGCGCGATGTTTGCGGCCAATCGCAGTTTGAGCGAGAAGGGATCGAACACCTGGGCCATAGCGCCCGCGCGCTCTGCGAGCCGGCGCGCGATGCTTCTGGCCAATCCACACCTGCCCTGGTCAGACCTGTTTCTGTTTTACGAAGCGCAACTCACTGCGCCCGGCATCAACGCTTATGGGGCCACCCTCGCAGGCTTCCCGGTCATGGGCATAGCCTTCAACGACTATCTCGGCTGGTCGCACACCGTAAACACTCACGACGGGCAGGACCTCTATAAACTCACGCTTGTCGAAGGCGGCTACCTTTGGGACGGCAAGGTTAGAGCTTTTGAAAAAGAAGAACAGACCTTGAAGGTGAAACAGGCGGACGGGACTTTCAAGGAAGAAAAAATAGTCGTAAAGAGATCAGTTCATGGGCCGGTCATCGCTGAGAAAAACGACCGGGCCATCGCGTTGCGAGTGGCCGGAATTGATCGCCCCGGCATGCTCGAAGAGTGGTGGGACATGGCAAGGGCGAGGAACCTCGCGGAGTTTCAGACCGCGCTTCGTCGCCTTCAACTGCCGATGTTCAACGTGATGTATGCAGACCGCTACGGCCACATCTTTTATCTGTTCAACGGAGCAGTTCCCGCGCGACCCAGTGGCGACTGGGATTACTGGAGCGGCGCGGTGTCAGGCGACACGTCGGCTACTTTGTGGACGCGGATTCACCCTTACGCGGATTTGCCGAAGGTGATCGATCCTCCGACGCACTGGCTGCAAAACGCGAACGACCCTCCCTGGACTGTCACCTTCCCGCAGGTCTTCAACCCTAATCGTTATCCGAAATACCTCGCTCCTCGTTCGATGGAGTTTCGCCCGCAGCGTTCGGCGCGAATGCTCGACGAAGACAAAAGTATTTCATTCGAAGAGTTGATCGCCTGCAAGCATTCGACGCGGATGGAGATGGCCGACCGACTGCTTGACGATCTTCTTGCGGCTGTCGATCAGCATGGGAGCGACCTTGCGCGTCGCGCCGCCGAAACTCTGAAGAAGTGGGATCGCTCGGCGGATGCGACGAGTCGCGGCGCGGCGCTCTTCGCGTTTTGGGCGCGGGAGATGAAGTTGTTCGACGACGGATCGTCAAAGGTTTTCGCCAAAGCTTGGGACGAGAAGAATCCGCGAACTACGCCTGACGGACTGGCTGATCCTAAAGCTGCTGCTGTGGCGCTCGACGCGGCGGCTCAGAAGGCGCAGTCGGCTTATGGCGCGCTCGATGTTGCGTGGGGAGATGTTGCGCGGCTGCGCAGCGGCGGGCGCGATTATCCTTCAAACGGCGGGCCGGGCGATTTAGGCATCTTCCGCGTAGTCGGATACGCGCCGGACAAAGACGGGCGTTTGCGCGCGCTTGGAGGAGATTCCTATGTAGCGGCGATAGAGTTTTCAAATCCCGTGCGCGCCAGAGTGCTTCTTACCTACGGCAACTCATCTCAAGCCGGGTCGCCGCACAATGGCGATCAGTTGGAGTTGTTTTCCAGAAAAGAGATGCGCCCCGTGTGGCGGGCGCGCAAGGAAATAGAAGCGCATCTGGAATCGCGCGAGGCTTTCAAATAGAAATGACGGTCTTGTTATTTCGCGGGCTGCTGCTGTGTGAGGCAGTGAATAGTTCCAAGCCCCCACACTAAATCTACCGCGTGGATTCCAACGACTGCGCGATCAGCGAAGGCTTCGGCAAGTATCCCTAACGCGATGCGATCAAGTGGATCGTTGAAAGTCGGAACCAGAACTGCCGCGTTCGAGATGTAAAAATTTGCATAGCTCGCAGGCAATCTGCGCCCATCGAAATACAAAGGCGCGGGCATAGGCAATGTGATTACTTCGATCTTCGATCCGTCTTCGAGACGCGCGCTCGCGAGCCGTTCGTAATTTTCTTCCAGCACTCGATAGTTGTAATCCGCAGAATTCGTCTCGCGGCAAAGCACTACTGTCCGCGCGTCCGTGAATCTGCAAATATCATCGACGTGGCCGTGCGTGTCGTCGCCTTCTATTCCGCGTCCGAGCCATAGGACATTCGTCGCGCCCAAAAATCTCTGCATCGCCTCTTCGATTTCTTCGCGGCTCAATTCATGGTTTCGCGGCTGAACTTTTTTATCGAGCAGACACTCTTCCGTCGTGATGAGCGTGCCGCGCCCGTTGACATCGATACTCCCGCCTTCGAGCACTACATCGCGGCCATTGACAGCGGCACGAACCATTTCGCATTTCAAAGCGCGAGCCGCCCGCTCAGGCACGCGATCATCCTTTTCCCAGTCTTTGTATTTCGCCCAGGCGTTGAACCGAAATCGAGCGATGGCGACTTCGCTTTTGTGCCTGACGAAGATCGGCCCGAAGTCTCGCGTCCATCCGCGATTGGTGGGAAAACGAAAGAACTCGACGCGCGCAGGATCGACTCCAGCGCGAGCAAGCACGCGACGGGCTATCGATTCATGAGGTTCGTCATTGACCAGAATGCGCAGCAGTTCGCCGGGCGCGATCTTGCGAACGATTTCGCCATAGACCCAGTGAATGGGCGCGATCTTGCCGGGCCAGTCCGTCCGGTTGTGAGGCCAGCCAAGCCACGTTGCTTCGTGACGCTCCCACTCGGCAGGCATGAAGAATCGCAGTTGTGCGGGTGTCTTTGTCATAGTGGTCAGTGGTCAGTGGTCAGTGGTCAGTGAAGACAGGCCTTACAACTGGCCACCGGCCACTGACCATTGACCACTGTTAATCCAGAAATCGTCGATCAATCCCCGCGTAGGCATCGATCCTTCGGTCGCGCAGGAAGGGCCAGTTGCGACGAACTTCTTCTATGCGCGCAGGGTCTACTTCGCCGATCAAAACTTCTTCGCTGTCAGTCGCAGCCTGAGCCGTCACCACTCCGAACGGGTCGCACAGAAAAGACGTTCCCCAGAATTCTATGCCTGCGCCTTCCGTAGTTTTTTCGTGGCCCACTCGATTGACTGCTGCAACGTAAACGCCGTTGGCGATTGCATGCGAGCGTTGAATGGTCTGCCACGCATCGCGCTGAGATGGGCCGTGAGAGCCTTTTTCGTGGGGATGCCATCCTATCGCTGTCGGATAAAACAGGATGCTTGCGCCCCGCAGAGCCGTGAGCCGCGCGCCTTCCGGGTACCACTGATCCCAGCAAATCAAAGCGCCTATTCTTCCCCGCTGGGTGTTGAAAGCGCGAAAGCCGAGATCGCCCGGTGTGAAATAAAATTTTTCGTAATAAGCCGGATCGTCCGGTATGTGCATCTTGCGATAAAGGCCCGCTATCTCGCCCGTCGAGTCGATGACGGCTACGGTGTTGTGATAAAGTCCCGCGGCGCGTTTTTCAAAAAGGGAAGAGAGTATGACGACATTCTTTGCGCGAGCGATTTTTGAAAGCGCATCGGTTGACGGGCCGGGTATGGTTTCAGCGAGATCGAAAAGCGCGGCGTCTTCGCGCTGGCAGAAATACTGCGAGCGGAAAAGCTCTGGCAAACAGATGACCTCAGCGCCATCTCCTGCGGCCCGCTCGACCCACGAAACAGCGCGCTGAAGATTTTCACTGGTGTCTGGCGAAGCGGCCATTTGAACGAGACCGACGGTGAATTTACTGGTCGTTTGCATAGCCGAATATTCGCACAACCCGCCGTCGCGCATCCAGCGCGCATTGACGCAAGGCTCGCGGATGCCAATACTCATTTCTTCCGGGAGATCATCATGAAAAAAATAGACGCTACGATTCTTCAAACGCCGGTCGAGGGAGTCAATCTTCACCCCGGCTCTCTGGCCGATCAACTCGGCGATCAACCGACGCTGCTCAATTTTCTTCGACACCTCGGCTGAATATTCTGCCGTGAGAGCGTAAAGGATTTACGCCAGCAGGTCGAATCGAATCCTTCTTATCCGCCGGTGATCTTTTTCTATCAGGGAACGCCGGAGGAAGGAGAAGAATTTTTCCGACGTGTGTGGCCCCAGGCGCGCGCCATTGCCGATAAAGAACAACGGTTTTATGATGCCTTCGGACTTGAGCGCGGAAGGATCAGTCAACTGCTCGGTTTGTCTGTGTGGGCGCGCGGCATCCAGGCCCTTGGCAAAGGCAATCGCGTCGGAATGCCTGTCGGGGACACCCGAAGGATGCCGGGATTTTTTCTCGTGCGCGGCGATCAGATCATATGGGAGCACAAGTCTCAAAACTCGGCGGATCATCCCGACTTCTCCCGAATACCTGAGCGAATCGCATGAAATATCGAGAGGTCATCGAGCGACTCAAATCGCTTTCCAACCCGGAGAAAATCCAGGCTATGCCGCGCTTCGGGGTCGTGGCCGAAAAAGCATTCGGCGTCTCCGCCCCCAATCTCCGACGGCTTGCAAAAGAAATCGGAAAGGATCACTCGCTTGCTGTGAGACTTTGGGCATCGGGCATTCACGACGCCCGATTGCTTGCCACGCTCATCGATGACCCGCAACTGGTCACCGAAGAGCAGATGGAAAGCTGGGCGCTCGACATCGCTTCGTGGGATGTGTGCGACGCCTGCTGCTGCGCGCTCTTCAACCGCACGCCGCTGGCTTACAAAAAAGCCGTCGAGTGGAGTCGCCGAAAAGAAGAATACGTCCGTCGCGCAGGCTTCGTGCTGATGGCTGCGCTTGCCGTCCACGACAAGAAAGCTGCTGACAAAAACTTTGAAAAGTTTCTGCCGGTCATCAAACGCGGATCGATGGATGACAGAAACTTCGTGCGCAAGGCGGTCAACTGGGCGCTGCGTCAGATAGGCAAACGCAACCGGAATCTCAATCGCGCGGCCATCTCGATGGCTTGCGAGATTCGCCTCATCCCGTCGCGCGCCGCCCGATGGATAGCTGCCGACGCATTGCGCGAACTGAGGAGCGAGGCGGTTCAACGCAGATTGCAAGACAAAGAATATGCTCGATAAAGTGCTAATACTTTCGGCAACCTCCGGCGCGGGCCACGTGCGCGCGGCGCAGGCCATAGAGCGCGCGTTCATCGAAACTGGCGCGGCCCGCTACGTCCGCCACATCGATACGCTCGAATACACCAACAAGCTTTTTCGCAATCTCTACTCGAAAGCCTACATCGATATGGTCAACCGCGCGCCCGAAGTGATGGGCTGGCTCTACGATCAGTTCGACAAGCCCTGGCAGAACGAGCGCCGCCGACTCGCCTTCAACAAGCTCAACACCCGCCCGTTCGTCAAAATGCTCGAAGAGTATCAACCTGATATCGCCGTCTGCACTCACTTCCTCCCCTCGGAAATCATATCCTGGCTCAAGGCCAAACAGCGCCTCGCCACACGTCAATCGATAGTCGTGACCGACTTCGACGTTCACGCCATGTGGCTCTGCCATCACTACGAGCAATACTTCGTGGCTATGGATGAAACCCGCGTACACCTCGAAAAACTCGGCATAGCCAAAGACAGGATCGCCGTCACCGGCATTCCAATCGATCCCGTATTCTCGCGCAGAAAAGACCAGCGAGAGATGCGCCGCAGGCACGCGCTCAGGGAAGACTGTGTGACGCTGCTCGTGTCAGCCGGAGGATTCGGCGTGGGGCCTGTCGAGCACCTGATCGCGTCGCTCGCAGGGTTGCGGCATAAGGCGCAGGTCATAGTCATCTGCGGTCGCAATGAAGAGTTGAAAAAACGGGCAGAGCGAGCGGCCCGCGCCTCGGATCAGAAGGTCGCTTTTAAAATCATCGGATTTACCACCGAGATGGACGAACTGATGGCCGCTTCTGACATACTGCTCGGAAAGCCAGGCGGGCTTACAACATCGGAAGCTCTCGCGTCGGGTCTCGTCCTGGTCATCGTCAATCCGATACCGGGACAGGAAGAACGAAATGCCGATCATCTGCTCGAAGAAGGTGCGGCCATTCGATGCAACAACCTCCCGACGCTGGCTTACAAGATAGACCGTCTGCTTGACGACACGGCGCGACTCGAAGCGATGAAGAAAAACGTCAAGCGATTGGCCCGCCCGCGCGCGGCGTTCGATATCGTCGAGACGCTTGTCAGGATGACTGAGGGCGCAGTCTGAATCCTCCAGGTTTAAGGGACAGGTAACAGGACGGGAAGTGCGGCCTGCGGGCATGAAGTTTCTGAAAGGCGCTCCGGTGTTTGCAGTCGAAGTAAGAAGCGAGAAGGACTAGGGCAAGGACGCAGAGGAGGCAATCGCTCAGAAGCGGGCAGGCTACTTCGCTGCCGGGACGATCATAGTTTGGGATGTTGGTTTGCTCAGTCCCGATGCGATCAGGTCATAGAGCGCGAATGAGCCGAGTGAGCCAAAGATTTTTCGTCACGGCGACACAGCAGACGCCGAACCGGCTGTACACGGCTGGCGGATTCCTGTCGATGAGTTGTTTTCATAACCGAATAGGCCAGACCCTGAAAGACCACTTCAGCTTCGTGGGCCTTTGCGGATACCTTCAGGGTCTGACTCTCTTCAATCGCCTTCAGACCGAAAGACCGCAACTTCAGGCGATGGCTCCTCCGCTTTGAGATAGCGCGCGAGCAAACTGTGCCGGCGGCTGTAGAAGAAATAAATCGCAAGCCCTACAGCGAGCCACACTGCAAGCCGCAGCCAGTTCTCTGAAGGCAGAGAAAACATCAACAGCAAACACGTCAGTATGCCGAGAATGGGAGTCACCGGATAAAACGGAACCCGGAAAGGCCGGTTCGCATCAGGATGCCTGCGCCTCATCACCAGCACCGCCGAACATACGATCACGAACGCCAGCAGCGTGCCGATGTTCACAAGATCGGACAACACCCTCAACGGCAGCAACGCCGCAAGCGATCCCACGAACGCGCCGGTTACGATAGTCGATTTCCAGGGCGTGCGGAATCGCTCATGCACTTCGCCAAAGAATTTCGGCAACAGCCCGTCCCTCGACATCGCAAGCAGTATCCGCGCCTGCGAAAGCATCGTCACCAGCACCACTGAAATTATTCCTGCCACCGCTCCGGCTGAAATCAAAAACTGCGCCCAGCGCAACCCAACCTGCCCGAACGCATTCGAAACCGGCGCGTTGATATCGATCTTCGTATAGGGAACCATGCCTGTCAGCACCGCGCCCACGCCCATGTAAAGCAGCGTGCAAAGGACGAGCGATGTGATTATCCCAGTAGGCACATCGCGCTGAGGGTTGCGCGCTTCTTCCGAGTGAGTCGAGACGGAATCGAATCCGATGTAGGCGAAAAAGATCGCCGCCCCTCCTGCGAGCATCCCCAGTGGCTGTCCTCCGGCGTCTTCCTGGCCGAAGAGAGTCTTTCCGAAAAAGTTTATGCCTGTGTAGCCGTAGGGCGCGAACGGCGTCCAGTTCGAAGGGTTGATGTAAAAGGCGCCGACCGCGATCACGAATATCACGATAGCGACTTTGAGGATGACCATCGCGGCGTTGAACCGCGCGCTCTCGCGTATGCCTATGACCAGCACTACGGTGACAGCAGCGACTATGAGTATCACAGGCAGGTCGAGAAACTTTCCCGTCGCTTCGAATTTTCCCAGAGCAGGGTTGTAATCGAAGGGCGCATCGGTGAGCGCGTCGGGAATCTTCCAGTCGAACAATCCGAGCAGTTCCTGAAAGTATTTCGAAGCTCCGTGAGCCACAGCCGACGCGCTGACGGCGTACTCGATCACCAAATCCCAACCGATGATCCATGCCATCAGTTCGCCGAGCGTGGCGTAAGCATAGGTGTAAGCCGAGCCTGCGACGGGAACCATCGCGGCGAACTCGGCATAGCAGAGCGCGGCAAAGGCGCAGGCGATGCCTGCGACCACGAACGAGAGTATAAGCGACGGGCCTGCTTTGTTGTTTGCGGCAACGCCCGTGAGAACGAATATGCCCGTGCCTATGATCGCGCCGACTCCGAGGCTCGTTAGCTGAAGAGGGCCGAGCACGCGGCGAAGACGTTCTTCGCCTTTCACTTCGTCGAGCAGCATCGAGAGAGGTTTCTTTGCCAGTAACTGGTTTGCCATCGATTGACCTCTGCGAATGTTTTTCGAGACAGAGGCGGGCAATATAATCGATGCTCAGGCGGCGGGCGATGATTTTGTCACAAGCGACCGTCAGGAAGGCGCGAGTCTACAGAAAAGAGGAACGAACGACGCGCTTCAAATCTCGTTGCCGAGGAGTTCTGAAAGCGCGCGGCGATAACTTCGGCTCAGGGTCAACTGATCGCCCGTCTTCATCACCACGCGGTATTCGTTGTTGAACCATGATTCCAATCGCTCGATGCGATCAACATTGACTATCGCTGAACGATGAATGCGGGCGAATTTTTTCGGATCGAGGCGGGCTTCGATGTTGCTTATGGCCTCGCGCAGAAGATGAGACTCTCTGCCGCAGTGGAGGCGGACGTATTTGCCTTCGGCTTCGATCCAATCGATTTCTTCGACGCGGACGAATAAAACTTTTCCGGCAGCGCGGACGGCTATGCGGTCGGGTCGCCGCGAGCGGGATCGGATTTCTTCGAGCAGAGCCAGCGATAATTTTCCGAGATCGCCGCGCTCCTTTCGCAATCGGTCTTTGGCCCGCGCGACAGCGTCGTCGAATCGCGCGCGGCTGAAAGGCTTCACCAGATAATCGACCGCGCAGACCTCGAAGGCTCGGAGCGCGTAGCTGTCGTAAGCGGTCACGAAAATCACAAGAGGCATCTGCTCCGAAGCCGCGCGTTCCAACACCTGGAAGCCGTCCATTTCGGGCATTTGCACGTCGAGGAAGAGGAGATCAGGTTTCTGCTGGCGGATCACGCGGACGGCATCGCGCCCGCCCGCGCTCTCTCCTGTGATTTCCATCTCCCGGTCGCGTTCGAGCAGCGAGCGGATGCGTTTTCGCGCAAGCGGCTCGTCATCAACGATCATCGCCCGTATCTTCTGGCTGTCGCTCATACCGTCACTGCGGTCTTTTCGACCAGGAATGGAATCTCAAGTCTGACCGCGAGGCCGCCCCCCGCAGCGTCTTTCAACTCGAATCGGTAACTGTCGGCGTAGAGCGTTTCGAGTCGCGCCCGCGTGTTGGCAAGCCCTATGCCCTCGCGGAATCCTTCAACGAGTCCCGGCCCGTTGTCTCTTATCTGAACCGAGAGGCGGTCGCCCGCGCGATAGGCTCTCACTTCTATCTCGCCGCTCTCGAAGCGCGAAGTCACTCCGTGCCTGAGAGCGTTTTCGACTATGGGTTGAAGTATGAGATTGGGAACTTTTGCATCCATCGCCTGCGATTCGATATCGATCCTGACCGACAGCCGATCCTGAAAGCGCACACGCTCGATGTCGAGGTAGCAGCGCAGGAACTCAAGCTCCTGCGCAAGCGTGACCTGCTGAGAGGCGGAAGAGTCGAGCGTCATCCGCAGGAAATCTCCGAGTCGGGCGATCATCTCGTCAGCCGCTTCCGAGTCTTCTTCCAGAAGCGCGGAGATGGAGTTGAGGGTGTTGAACAAAAAGTGCGGATGGAGTTGCGCGCGCAGAGCCTTAAGCTGCGACTGGGCGAGCTCGGCTTTAAGCTGCGACGCCTTGAGTTCTTTTTCCCGATAGCTGTGATAAAAATCGACGACCTGGCTGATGAGCAGTATCGTGCCGTAGCTCATAAAGCCGGTCGGCAGGTTGAAGAAGAAAAGAAATCCGTAGAGTTCGGATATGGACGAAACTCTTCGAAAGGCGGCCACATGAAGCATCCATCCGAGGATGAGGTAGATGGCGCGATGAAGTATCGAAATAAAAACGCAGGCCGAGATGTGAACCATCAGACTCACATGCCAGTTGGCGCGATCCAGACGGAAGCGGCGCGTGAGCCGGAAGACTATCGGCGCAAGCGCGGCCCAGATGATCCAGTAGGGAAGTTCCCACAGCATCATCTCGGAGAAGGTGGGCGGCTTCTTGAATATCTCGACGTAGTGGCCTGAGAAAAGATAATAGTTGAAAGTGAATGAAAGCCCTATGAGCATCCAGGCGGCGAAGGCCATCAACCACACGAACTGTTTTTTGAACGCGGAGCGGACGCGGGATTTTGCCTGAATGAAACTCACCGCCTTATGATGCGCGATCTCTGAGCGCGACTCAAGCGCGATGCTCACTCCTGGTCATCAACCCGGCGAAGGTCTTTTTTATGCTTCACTCGACGCTCCTCGCGCTGTCGCTTGTCTTCTATTTTTTTCGATGGAAGAATGGGCGCTCGCTCACGAGGCCGGAGCTTCTCTTTGCTGATGGTTATCTTATCGATCTTCTTTGCCATAACCCACCCGCAGATTACGCAGATTAGGGTACATGGATTTCGCAGATTATCAAAGATCGTTCTTTACATCTGCGCAATCACTTCATAATCTGCGAAATCTGCGGATCAACTGGTCATGCCTGTCGGCTTTGGGTATCCTTCACTTGTTCCGGCGCTTGCGCAATCTCGGCTGAGAAGTCTGACAAGCGAGACAACGACAAGCTGGCAGCTTGTCGGACGAACGGAAGAAAAACATGTGATGACTTTTGCGCGACGGACTCCATACTCTGGACTCCGGACTATTTTGAGGAGTTGATTTATGACTGCTTTCAATCGAACACACAGAAGCAAGCTCGTTCTGCTCGCGTTGCTGTTGCTTGCTCTTGCGACGCCCGCCCTTC
>CAZPQE010000058.1:0-19180 GCA_964588615.1 uncultured Clostridia bacterium
CATCATTTCTGGCATCTCGACCCCGCAGCGCCGAACGAAACCCTGCGCAGAAATGAACAGGCAGGCTTTCTCTACGATAGCTCGCTCGCCCTGGAATTCTATCCTGGATTCCGGCGCGGCATCTGCCATCCGTTCCGCGTCTTTCATCAGAACAGCCGCCGCGAACTGAACATAGTGGAACTTTCGCCCACCTGGATGGATGACCAGTTCGATGGTCGCCTCGCGCACAACAAGATCGCTGACCCCCAAGTTTATGCGAGCGATCTGGTCAAAGCCGTACGAGAGACCAACGGCGTCGTGGTGGTCGATTATCACCTGCGCGGTATGAACTCCGATTTTTATCCGCGCTGGGGGCGCTGGCTGATGGATTTTATCGAAAACCGGCTGGATTCTTCCGTGTCCTTCGAGTCCCCCGCCAGGCTTGCCCGAAAATACCTGGAATATGAAAGCCTCCTGGAGTCTCATTCCCGCGATCTGACGCAATCAGAAAGTCTGGCTTGTGTGGAGACAGTTGCAAATCCTGAGCCTCGACTGGGCGACCAGCTTGAGGTTGGCCCATTGCAGACGGGCGAACGCGATCAATGGGAATCTTTTGTGCATTCCCATCCGCGCGGCAGTATTTACCACACACTGGCCTGGAAAGCTGTCACCGAAGAAGGTCTCGGCCACAAGGCGTATTACCTCCGGGCGGGTGACTCCTCCGGCAATTTCAGGGGCGTCCTGCCGCTGTTTCTGGTGACAGGCATTTTTGGCCGCCGTTTGGTTTCCCTCCCGATGCGCGACCGGGGGGGAGTGCTGGCCAGCGACAGCCAGACTGCTTCCCTGCTCATTTCACGAGCCATCGAACTGACCAGGGAACTGAATTGTAAATATGCGGAGTTTCGGTCGCTCGAAGAAATAGACCCGCAGATATTATCCGGGCATGAACTTCATTGCCAGCGTCACTGGATCACGACCCGCATAGACCTTTCCATCGGCGTCGAGCGGCTCTGGAAGAACCTCGACCGGGATGCCGTCCGATGGGCCGTTAAGAAAGCGGGAAAGGAGGGCTTGCGCGTCGAGATGGACGACACGCAACAAGGTGCGGAGACGTTTTACCGCTTGTTCGTTCAAACGCGGCGAGCCATGGGGATACCGCCTTTTCCCAAAAGCCTGTTTCTGGCGATCTGGCGTCATCTGATCGCGCAGGGCAAGGCCAATCTCTTCCTGGTGTGGAAAGACACAGAGCCGGTCAATGGCCTGATAAGCCTGCTGTCAAAGGATGCGTTCATTCCTGCTTATGCGGCTCCGCAAAATGCCTGGCGGAAATACTACATAAACGAAGCCATGTTCTGGCATTCCATCGAATGGGCAGCCAGCCAGGGGTTTGGCTTCTACGATTTTGGGGCCGACTCGCCGCGACAAACCGGCCTGCTTCAATTCAAAAAGAAATGGGGCGGTGTCGAGCACCCTATGTTTTACTATTTCTTTCTCAATGGCCCGGAAGCTCTGCCGAACTTCGACAGCAGCGCGGCCACTTATTCATTGGCCCGCAAGGCATGGGCAAAGCTGCCCGTGCCCGTGTCCAGGATGATGGGAAACTGGGTGACTCGACAGTTGAGTTAGACGATGAACGGCGGACAAGGCAAACTCAGAATTCTGTTTCTGGGAAACTCGTATAACCCTATCAGCGTGGCTTGCCTTCTCGCCTTGAATCAAACTGGCCATGAAATTCTGGTGGGTTCATACAATGCAACTTCCAGAGGCGGAGTGCAATTATTGAAAGACAGCCTCCGGCGCTATGGCTCTGGTTTCGTGATTCGCAAATCGCTTCAGCTATTGCGGTCTCATGCGCGCATCGGATTCCGCCGCCTTGGCCTTCCCCTGAGCGGCTTCGCCTCACTGCCGGAGGTCGTCATCGCTGGCAATATCGAATCGGTTCCCTGCGTCAACCCGAACGCCTCTGACTTCGTTGAGGAAGTGAACAACAGGGGAATCGATCTGATCGTGGTTGCCGCTTTCAGCCGCATACTCAAAGCCCGGTTGATCGCTGCTCCCCGTCTTGGCTGCATCAATGTTCACCCTTCGCTGCTGCCGCGCTACAGGGGCCCGAATCCTTTTTACTGGGTACTGGCCGGAGGCGAGAAGAAAACCGGCGTGACGATACATTACATAGACGAGGGAATCGATTCGGGCGATATTATTTTGCAGCGCGAATTCACAATCAACGCGCGCGACACTGAGAAAGACCTTCTGATGAAAGCCTCTGTTCTGGCCTCGGAGATGATGGGCGAAGCCATCTCTCTCCTGGCTGCCGGAACAGCGCCCCGAGTCCCGCAAAATGAATCTGATTCCATTTACTTTTCTTTCCCGCCTCGCGGGGCTTCGGTTTTGTAGCGCCGGACGAAGGGTAGCTTCACTTTTATGACAATATATTTGCGCGAAGTTTTCGATGCCGCCCCGCGTTTGCTGGCCAAACTCGATCGCGAAGCGCACTCGGCAAGCTGCGGCAGCTTTGACCGCGAGCACTGGGCCTGGAAGTTTCGTGATTTCCCTATCACTATGCTTCAAACCGGCATCCAGCCCTTGTCGTTGCTGTGGCATTTTCCGCTCCCCGAAAACCCTTACTTCCGCAATCCGAATCTGCTCAGATGGATCGAAGCTGCCATTGAAAGCATCTGCAAGAGACAGCACAAAAACGGCGCGTTTGATTCAGTCGGACCTTACACCCAGGATCATGGCGTCACCCTGGCTATGGCGCATGCGCTCACAGAGGCATCGCAACTTTTGGGCGAGGAATTGTCCGCCGACCTTCGTGAGAGGATTGGGCAGGCCGTCGAGCGGGGCTGCCGGTTCGCGCGGCAAAGCAGCGAGGATTACGCTTTCATCAGCAACCACCAGGCGCTGTTTGCCCTGGCATTTCTGAATGCCTCCGAACTGCTCGGCGAAAACGGCTACCGGCGATGCGCGCAACATGTCATCGAGCAAATCCTCCAACACCAGTCATCGGACGGATGGTATCGTGAATACGAAGGCCCGGACCCCGGCTATGAATCGCTCGGCATCTTTTACCTGGCTTCTTACTGGAAACAGACCGGCTCCTCCCAGGTGCTCGACTCATTGCGGCGCAGCATCGATTTTTATGCCCATTGCGTACACCCCGATGGCAGCATCGGCGGCGTCTACGGCAGCCGTCATACATCGCTCTATTATCCGGGAGGTTTCGAAATCCTCGCGGGTGAAATACCGATGGCTGCCGCGATAGCGCGATTCCTTCGCCAGCGTCTTGCCCGCCGCAATGTCGTAACGCCCGCCCTGTGTGATGCGGAGAACCTGTCTTCTCTCCTGTCGGCTTACCTGCAAGCCTGCCTTGCGCAGGAGCGCGCCGAAGAGTTGCCCCTCCTGCCTTGCGAGGCGCTCGATGGCATTCGTCATTTTCCCGACAGCGACATCGTTGTCGCGGGCGCGCGGAACTACTACGGCGTAATCAACGCATCGAAGGGCGGCGTCTGTCGCATATTCGACAAGCGCGCCGGCGAAATCGCCTACGAAGACGCAGGTTATGTTGTGCGCGCCGATGGCCGCATCTGGACTTCACAGATGATCGGGCTTGGCCGCCGCACAGACGACTTGCAGGGAGACAGGATTGAGTGCGCAACATCACTGGCCGAGGTCCGACAGGAGATGCTCACCCCTGCCAGATTCATCGCGCTTCGCCTGTTGAATCTGACGTTGTTTCGCAATCTGGCGCTGGGGCGCTGGCTGCGCCGCAGGATTATCTCCCGGCTCATCACAGCCAAACGACCGGGACCGTTGCGTCTCAGCCGCTCCATATCATTCGATTCGGACGATATTCATTTTCGTGACCGCCTGGAAACAGACCGGGCGGTGAAGGTCGAAGAGGTCGATCTGCCCCGATCATTTACAGCGGTTCACATGGGATCGGCGAAATATTTTCATTCATCGGAGTTGAAAGCTGTCGTGCAAACGCCGGCAAGTGAAATGGCGCGCGATCTCAACGGTGGCCGCGCGTCAAACGAATTCACTCTGAAGTTCCGAGTCGAGGTGGAGCAGGCGCTCCCTGCCGGTCGGCTTCAGAGGAGCGAAGAAGTTCTGCGAAAGGAGGCGATGACAGGAATATGATTTACATCTTATTGCCCGCCTACAACGAAGAGTTGGCTTTCGATCCGCTGCTGGAAAAGATCGAGCGCGTAATGCGCGAAATGCCTTCTCCTTATCGGGTGGTAGTGGTCAACGACGGCAGCCGCGACGGAAGCGCGTGCAAACTGAAAGAGCTTTCCGAACGCTACTCCCTCGATGTCATCACCCACAAATACAATCGCGGTCTGGGCGAAACGATCCGCGACGGGTTCGAGTACATTGCCGAAATTGCCTCGCCCAACGATGTGATCGTGCGCATGGACTGCGATGACACGCACGATCCCAAATATATCCCGGCGATGGTCGAGAAGCTGAAGGAAGGCTACGAAGTGGCGATTGCCTCCCGTTATGCTCCGGGCGGCGATCAAATCGGAGTCGACCTCTATCGCAGGACTATCAGCCGGGTTGCCAATTTGTTGTTCAAGACTGTCTTTCCTGTTCCGGGCGTGTGGGAGTATAGCTGCGGTTTCCGCGCCTATCGCGCTTCACTGATCCAGGATGCCATTGAAATTTTCGGCAATCGTTTCATCGACCTCAAGGGGATGGGATTCACCGGGACAGTCGAGAAAATAATCAAATTCAAGATGATGGGCGCGCGCATGGCTGAAGTCCCCTTCGTGCTGCGCTACGACCAGAAGATGAGCACAAGCAAAGTTGTGACAAGCATCACGACGCTGGGATATTTCACGCTGATCGCCAAATACCGGGTCTTCTGGGGCGAGATAGGCCGGGAATGGAAGCGCCAGATAGCGGAGCGGAAGAAGCGCCTCTACAGCACTGACGGAGGGCTGCTCGAACTCATGAGGAGGATACCCTGATGTGCGGAATTGCCGGCCTTGCGCAACGCGACCCTGGCCACGCTGCTGATCGAGAAGCGGTGTTTGCCATGATGGCCGCGCTCAATCATCGTGGCCCAGATGACCAGGGGGCTTATTTCGACGGCCCGGTCGGATTGGGCCATACCCGCCTCTCGATCATCGACCTCGATGCGGGCCGACAGCCCATGGCCAACGAAGACAGGTCAGTGTGGTTGGTTTTCAACGGCGAGATATACAACTACATCGAACTGCGCCAGAGCCTCTTGCGTCATCACACATTTCGCACTCACAGCGATACGGAAGTCCTGCTGCACCTTTATGAAGAGCTCGGCGAGCGATGCCTGGAACGACTCAACGGCATGTTCGCTTTCGTGATCTGGGACGCCCGCAGGCAAAGATTATTCGCCGCCCGCGACCGAATGGGGATCAAGCCCTTCTACTGGCATCTCAATGACGAACGATTCAGCTTTGCCAGCGAACCCAAGGCGCTGATGGCAGGGGGTCTGGTAGAGCCGGAGGTCGACAGGCGCGGGCTTGAAGAATATCTCACTTTCCAGTTCTGCCTCGGCGAGCGCACCCTCTTAAAAAACATACGGCGACTGGAGCCCGGACACTACCTGACCTTCAGGCCCTTTTGCGATGATGAACCTTCAGTGATTCGTTACTGGGACTTCAATTACGAACTCGATACGCACCACACGGAAGAATACTTTATCGAGCAAATACAATTCCTCCTGCAGGATGCGGTGCGGCTCCAACTGCGCAGCGACGTGCCGGTCGGCGCGCACCTGTCGGGAGGGATAGATTCTTCGACCGTAGTCTGTCTGGCTGCCGAGCAGTACGGCGACAAGTTTCATACTTTCACCGGCGCTTTCCGCGAAGGATCGGACTACGACGAGACGCGCTATGCCCGCGCCGTCGCCGGACATGTAAACGCGATTCACCATGAAGTGTGGCCCACCGCAGAGGATTTTTCCGAAGCGATGCCCCGGCTGGTTTATATGATGGATGAACCGGCAGCCGGTCCCGGTTTGTTCCCGCAGTACTTCGTCTCAAAGCTGGCGCGCGAAAAAGTCAAGGTAGTGCTTGGCGGTCAGGGAGGCGACGAAATTTTCGGCGGCTATGCGCGCTATCTGGTCGCTTACCTCGAGCAATGTTTGAAAGGCGCTATCTACGGCACGCAGGAAGAAGGAAAGTACATAGTCGACTGGGACAGCATCATGCCCAATCTGTCATTGTTGAGACAGTACCGGCCAATGCTTCAGGACTTCTGGCGCGAGGGCCTCTTCGAGGACATGGATCGTCGCTATTTCCGGCTGGTGTGCCGGATCGATGACGCGGAAGATTTGATAACGCCGGAGGCTTTCAACAGCGACAGCCGGGCGCGCGTCTTCGCTGCGTTTCAACAGGTGTTTAACGATCCGGCAACGAAAAGCTACTTCAACAAGATGACCAACTTCGACCTCAAGACGCTGCTGCCTGCGCTCCTCCAGGTCGAAGACCGCACCAGTATGAGCGTCTCGCTCGAATCCCGCGTGCCGCTGCTGGATCATCGCATAGCCGATCTGGTGACGCGCATACCGCCGACCATACGCTTCAAGGGCGGCGACACCAAGCGGGTGTTCCGCGATGCGGTCAAACACCTGCTCCCGGAAGCCGTCTTCAACCGAAGAGACAAGATGGGATTCCCCGTTCCGCTGGCCGACTGGTTCCGGGGACCACTGCGCGATTTTCTCTGCGACACGCTTCTGAGCGAGCGAGCGCGACAGCGCGGACTTTACCGCATGGAAACGGTCGAGAACCTCATCCTCAAGGAACAGAAATTTGGCCGACAACTGTGGGGGTTGCTGAACCTCGAAATGTGGTTTCGAACTTTCATAGACGCTGAAATCTGCTCCCGTCCCGCCATGGCTGCGGCTGCAATGGCAGGCTCAGACGCAGCTACTCGAAATTATCAGAGGCTCGCCGAATAACGAGAGCAAAGCTGAATGCGGAAACTTTCTGCTCACCTCATTCAACCTCCGGTCTTGCTGGCCGTCCTCGCCCTCGCGCTGTACCTGCCCGGTTTCTGGTGGGGCATGCCGCATGCCACTGCGCCTGATCGCACGCACTCCTGGGGCACGGACGATGTGACGCCGCTGGGTCCGCTCGCCGAGCTTCATAACATTATTGACCCTAAGCCTGATCGCAATCTTGGCTATCCACTGATGCATCCATTTACGGTCAGCTCCGCTTACGCGCCTTATCTGGGATACCTCTGGTTATCTGGCGATATGACGAACATCAGCGGGACCTATCCGTTCGGGCTGGCCGATCCGGCAGGCGCGCTGAAAACCCTCTCGCTTATTGCGCACCTTGTTTCCGTACTGATGGCGGCAGGGGTCGTCTGGGCGGCCTGCAGCGCAGGGCGGACGCTCTGGAACGAGCGCACAGGAATTCTGGCCGCGCTGTTGGTTATGGTGTCGTTTCCGATGTTTTATTATTCGCGCACGGGCAATGTGGATATGACGGTGTTGTTTTTTACTGCCCTGGCCCTGGCCGTTTTTGCGCGCACCCTTGCCGCGGGCCTGACCGTTCGCCGCGCTGCCTGGCTCGGTATTTTCGTAGGCTTTGCGCTCGGGACCAAAGAGCCATCTCTTGCATCGTTCCTGGCTTTGCCCTTTGTTCTGCTGGCACTGCACTGGCGACAGAACAGGGCTGATCGGGGATGGTTTTCCTGGTCGTTCTGTAAGGCTCCGCTGACGGCAGCTTTTGCCGCCTTCCTGGCGTTTGGGTTTGGCAGCGGATTGTTCGTAGACCCTGAACGTTACTTCGCTCACTTGGCATTTGTTCGAGAGCGCCTCAGCACTGTAGCGGCAGGCAATGTCGGTTTTCTGTCCACCTACCCTTACACCTGGAGCGGGCACGTCGATTTGGCCGGCCAGATGGCTTCCTGCCTGAGCGACGCCATTACGATGCCGGGCCTGGTGTTGGCCGCGCTGGGCGTGGCGTGGTCGATGAGGCGAGAGCCGTTGATTTCCACGTTCGCTCTTCCTGCATTGACTCTGCTGGCAATGCTGTTCTTCTCGGCCCGGACTGTTCAACTACGCTATGTCATGCCTGCCGCCTTCACTCTGGCATTTTTTGCGGCGCGCATCATCGCTCGCGGATGGGAATCGAGGCGATCATACGTTCGCGTCTGCTCTGCCCTGACGGCCCTGGCAATAATCAGCGTCGGCCTTTTGCGCGGCATTGATCTGACCCACGCCATGATCAATGACTCCCGCTATGACGCGGCGGCCTGGCTCAGAGAGCGAACCCGGTCGGGCGACAACATAGAATATTTCGGCGTGACAGAGAAACTGCCGCCTCTCGAATCGGGGGTCATCACCCGGCGGGCTTTTGCTTATCTCGGCCCCCAACAGCAGCCGCAGGTCGGAGAGGAGGCGGCGCGGGAGGTCAGGCAGGGCTGGAAAGAGCGGCTGCCGAAATACGTGATTATAATGCCTGACTTTCACCGCTCGACGGAAGTTCCGGACAATGTAAGTTGCCCGCCTCAAATCTATAGTGAACTGCTGGGAGGTTCGCTCGGCTATCGCCTCGCGGCGCAGTTTGAGACTTCATCCCTGCTGGCCTGGGTGCGGCGGCCCTCAATCGATTATCCGGTAGTGAACCCGCCCATTCGCATCTTCGCGCTGGAGGAAGAGCCACACTAAATGAAGCAAATCACGCGCATCCTGTTTGCGGCTCTGCGGACGGCAATTGCCGTCGGCCTGCTCGCCTATCTCAGCTTTTCAGGGGCCATCAACTGGTCAGCATTGCGAGGGATGGCGGCGGCCTGGCCCCTCACGCTGATGGCTCTCCTCGTTTTGCTCCTGGACATTGTGGTGACTTCCTGGCGACTGTGCGTGTTGATGAAGCCGCACGGACTGCAACTTCCCCTGGCCTCATCGATTCAGCTTTCTCTGATCGGGAATTTCTTCAATGCCTGTCTTCCCGGCGCAACCAGCGGAGACCTCATCAAGATTTATTACGCGACGCAGGGCAATCACGGCTGTCGTACCGAGGTGGCAACGATAATGTTGATAGACCGCGCAGTCGGGATGTTTGCTTTGATCGTATGGCCTCTGCTGGTTGCCCCGCTGTTCCCTCATCTCGTGGAATCAATAATGGCGCTTCGCGTCCTGTTGTGGACTGCGGCAGGAGTCGCTTCTGTGATGCTCCTGAGCATTCTCTTGTGTTTCGTGATCGGTGTGAAATACAGACATTCGGTCTCTTCTCTGGTCAGCCGTCTTCCGCTTGGAAGCTACATAGAGCGAATATTCGATACCGTGTGCCTGTATCGTCAAAACGCGAAGACTCTGCTTGCGGCCACAGGCATCTCTCTGCTGGCGCATACGATGACCATAGGCATCACGCTGCTCCTGGCCTATGCGATCAATCCGGGGGGAGCAGCCTGGGACATGAGCATTCTCATCCCAATCGGGTTTCTGGCCAACATACTGCCAGTGACGCCGGGGGGTCTGGGCATTGGCGAAGCGGCATTTAACAAGCTGTTCGAAATGGCCGGACTGAGCGGCGGGGCCGAAGCTCTGCTGGGATGGCGCATGCTGATGATTCTCATCAGCATGGCCGGTTTGATCCTTTATCTGCGCGGGCGCAAACGCTTCGTACACGGGTTGTCAGCCTCTGAGTCTTATCCCCAGTCAGGCAGCGCGTTGCCCCAGACCGCAAGCGAAGCATTCTGAATTATGATCGGCGTCAAGATAAGCTCTCAGGAAAAAGCGGCTCCACCTGCATTTGACAATCGGTCTGCGCTCGGTATCTTCTCAACGCGCGGCCTTGCCGTCCGTTTGTTCATCACCTGCTGGCTGGTCTTCTGTCTGCACTTTGCCACCAACATCGTGCGCGAGATATACCCGGCGATGAGCCTCGGCGATCATCTGAGCTTCGATGTCTCGGAGTACGCGGGCCTGCACCCGGATATTTTCGAGATGAAGGATCGCGGAGCGTTCATCAACAACAATCCGGGCGCATCGATTCTCGGCGCGATACCTTACACGCTGGCTCGCCCCGCGATTGATCGCATCGTTGATCGCGTGCAGCGCAGCCGCGCCGCGTCGAGAGACTCGACATCGGGCGAATACAAAACCATCTACCCCATGGCTCAGGAGTTTCATCGTCAGGCGCGCGAGCGCGGGCTCGATGTGAAGTTCGCTCTTGCGGCCTGGGTCGTTCAGGCTTTCTGCATGGCTCCGATTTCCGCGCTCGGCGTCGTGGTGATGTTTTACATACTGCACGGCCTCACCTCTTCGACGCGCAAATCTTTGATACTGGCTTTGCTCTATGCCTTCGCAACTCCGGTATTTTATCGCACAGCGCAGTTGAATCAGAATCTTTTGGTCTGTCACTTCGCGCTATTCGCTTTTGCCGCGCTGTGGAGACCCTGGGACGATGCGCTCGCTCCCCGGCGACCTCGCTACCTGCTTGCAGGGCTGCTGGCGGGCTGGACGGTCGTGCTTGATTACAGCGGCGTCGTTGCTCTGCTTTTCATCAGCATTTATTGCCTCATTCGCCGTCGGTCATTGCCAGAAAGCGCGAAATCGCGGTTCGACCTTCTGCATTTCGCCCTCGGCGTCCTTGTTTGCGCCGCTGTGTTGATGTCTTATCAGTGGTCTTCATTCGGCCATCCGATTTATCCGGCTCAACGCTACATGCCTGACACCGAGTTCAGCGGGGCGGGCTATCGCGGCATGGGTTTGCCTCAACTGGGTCTGCTGTGGGACACGTCCTTCGGGATGCGCTTCGGGCTGTTCACGTCCGCGCCATTGCTGTTGTTGTCGCTCTACATTCCGGGGTGGTTTCGAAACCGCGGCGGGCTTCTGGAAAAGCGCGAAGCGGTCTGCCTGATCGTCTTCTCTCTGGCGTTCTTTTTGTTTTGCGCAGCCAATCAATATGGCCATCTGCAATTCAACAGCGGCGTGCGCTATATCGTGCCCGTAGTTCCCTATCTGTTTTTACTTGCGTCAGGAGTATTGCTCAGAATGCCACGCCTGCTCGCCGTCATTGCAGGCATCATCTCGGTTTACTGGTCGTGGTGTCTGGCGATGTACCGGGATGTGGAGCAGGGGCTGGGCATATTCGAATCGATAATTCACGTGACGTTCGAGGGCTTCCGGCTGCCGTGGCTGGTGACGCTCGATCGAATGGGCTATCTTCCCGGCGGCGCATCCGCCCTCCCCTTGTTGATTCTCTCATCTGTCCTCATCTGGGCGCTCTGGAGCATCAGGAATCGCAGCGAAGCGCGGTCTTATTCATTACCGGAACATCCCGCATCATGAAAAAAGCTTCTGCCATCGCATCAACATTGACCGGCAGCCTGATGCTGATCGCCGCCGTTGCGCTGTCTGGCGACGCCATCGAGCGCGCGCTTACGGGCAATGAGCCGCGAGAGTTATTCTGGGGACCCGCGCTGTTCCGGTCGTTGCTGGCAATACACGGATTGATACTGCTGCTGGTTCCGACGGTCTGGAAAAGATCGCTCCGGGCTGATGGAAGTTCGTCATCGCAGATGGACGGCGATCAGGCAGGCGAGCCTTTCCCTTGGATCACGATGGTTGGCCTGAGCCTGCTGGCGCTGGGACTCCGACTGCCGGGCCTCGACTCCGACCTGTGGGTCGATGAGGTGCTGACGCTGACCGATTTCGTGCGACCGTCGCTGGGCGAGATCGTCACAAGCTTCCCTTCCCAGAACCAGCACATGCTTTACTCGATACTCGCCCGCGCATCAGTCCTGATATTCGGCGAGAGCGCGTGGGCGCTGCGCCTGCCGTCGGTTTTATTCGGGGTGGGATCGTTGTGGGCATTGTACCTGCTGGGACGACGGATAACGGGTCGGCGCGAAGCGTTGCTTGCCTGCGCGCTGATGACGGTTTCCTACCACCATATATGGTTTTCGCAGAATGCGCGCGGATACATGGGATTGCTGTTCTTTTCGATCCTCGTCACCTGGCTTTGGATCGAGGCGCAGTCGCATGACGATTGGCGCTGGTGGATCGGTTACTCGATAACGGTTTCGCTGGGTATGTGGATTCACATGACGATGGCGTTCGTCGTAATGACTCACGCTCTGCTTTTCGTGTTTTCTTTTGCAGCCAGACTGCGCCGCGAGGGGTTGAGCGCCATCAGATGGGAAAAGAGTTTTTATCTGAGACCGATCACCGCATGGTTTTTGTCAGCGACCATCACGCTTCAACTCTACGCGCTCTCGCTGCCAGAGTTTCTGAGAACGGGGCTGCATGAGGTCTCGCTGCCATCGGAGTGGACCAATCCACTGTGGGTCATCACCGAAAGCATTCGCAGCTTGCAGATAGGATTTTCGGGCGCGGCTGTTCTGCTCGGCGGCGCGGCGATGGTGCTTGCGGGATGGTTGAGCATAACCAGGAGAAATCTATTCGCGGGATTTGCCATCGCGATGCCCGCGCTGCTGGCCGCCGTGATTATGCTGCTGCTGGGTCACAACCTGTGGCCGAGGTTTTTCTTCTTTTCGATGGGGTTCGCATTACTGATCGTCGTGGAGGGCGCGATGGCAGTCGCGCGCCTGTTCTTTGATCGTCGTGGCAGTCGCCGGCTGCCGGGCAGAGTGGCCGGGCCTGCGCTGGCGGGGTTGATGATACTTGCTTCGGCGGCGACCGTGCCGCGATGTTACGCGCTTCCCAAACAGGATTTCAGCGGCGCTCGCGATTATGTCGAAGGTCAGCGCAAATCCCGCGAGCCTGTCATAGCAGTCGGTCTGGCGGGTCTCGTCTACGGCAGGTATTTCGCGCCGGACTGGCTGATTGCCCAGACCCGCGCGGAGTTTGACGCCGCCAGAAGCGATCACTCTGATATCTGGCTTGTTTACACTCTTCCCATCGAGGTCAGGGCTTATCGTCCCGAAATATGGGAAGCCATCGAAAAAGAGTTCAAGGTCGTGAAGGTCTTTCCCGGCACGCTCGGCGGCGGCGAAGTCTATGTCCTCAAATCTGAGCGCCAGTTGTCCAGGTCGGGCGAAATTCAGTAGAAGGAGTAATCACCCATGTCGAAATACGTCAGCATGGTCATTCCTGCATTCAACGAAGAGTTGGGAATTCGAAAAGTCGTTTGCGAATTGCAGGAGATGTTCCGTCAGCACGACATCTGTGCCGAGATCATAGTCGTCGATGACGGATCGAAAGACAATACCGCGCAGGCCGCTCTCTCAGCCGGGGCGCGCGTCATTCAACACCGCAGCAATCGCGGGTACGGTGCTTCTCTCAAGACAGGAATCTCGGCGGCCACCCACGACATCATTGGCATAATCGATGCCGACGGCACGTACCCAGCCAGTTATCTCCCGGAAATGATCTCAGAGCTTGATCGCGCAGACATGGTGGTCGGAGCGCGCACGGGACAAAATGTTCATATCCCTCTGGTGAGGCGGCCTGCCAAGTGGGCGCTCAAACATCTCGCCAATTACGTGTCGGGCGCGAAAATCCCCGACCTCAACAGCGGGTTGAGAGTCTTCCGCCGCGACGTAGCCATGCAGTACTTCCCGATCCTTCCGAACTTCTTCAGCTTCACGACGACCATAACGATGGCCATGCACTGCGATAACTACGCCATCACCTACATACCGATTGACTATCGCAAACGACAGGGCCGCTCGAAGATCGTCCCGTGGGACGCCGGGAGCTTCGCCATTCTCATTCTGCGAACGGCCATGCTCTATCGTCCGCTGAGAGTGTTTCTGCCCCTGGCGATTCTGACCCTGAGCTATGGACTGATAAAGATGACCATAGACCTTTTCCGCGACCCAAACATTTCGGCATCGGCGCTGCTCGCGCTGATGAGTACGCTGTTGATCGTGATGATAGGAATGCTGGGAGATTCGATAGCGACCCGTCTGGGCAAACTCAACGCCAATGCCGTACTCAGCGTCCGGCCCAAAGACTTCATCGAACTTGAGACGGAGCCGGTCGCTGAAGAGCCTCTGCGCTTTTCTGCCAACTCGACGCGAGTGGTTTGAGCGGTGATTGATATGGACATTTTGCGTGTGTTTCTTCTTTCAGGGCTGATCGCTCACAAGGCGGTATGGGAACTGCTCAAGCGCGGACGGCAGCCTGCTTCCTCCGAGCGGTCTCAGCCTCTGAGCATAATCATCATCAAGGCGATAAAAGTCGGCATACTGATCGGGATCATCGCGCAGACGATGCTGCCTGATGTGCTGCCTGTCGAATCCGACCCTTCGGGGTTGCGCATCGCGGGAGCAGTGATTTACACCGTCGGACTGGCTCTTGCCCTTGCGAGCCGCATTCAGCTTGGCCGCAACTGGACCGATATCGAAACAGCCGGAGTGCTTGATTCTCACTCGATCATTTCCAGCGGCATTTACCGATACATTCGCCATCCGATCTATGTGGGCGACCTGCTGTTGCTGCTGGGGCTCGAACTGAGTTTGAACTCGTGGCTGGTAGCGGGCGTCGCGCTGATGGCTCCATTAGTGCTGTGGAAAGCGGTTCGTGAGGAAAAAATGCTGATCGAAAAACTGCCGGGCTACGCCGCCTACTGCCTGCGCACCAAGCGATTCATCCCTTACCTCGTATGATGAAAAAAATGCCTGTGCTCAAAAATACAGACAACTGCCAATCGCTGCCGACTGAAGATGAGCGCGCATCGGCGGTCAAGCCGGTTCGAGTGGCGATACTCGGCGCAGGGCCTGCGGGGCTTGGAGCGGCGATGAGGCTGGCGCAAAGCGGCAAGGGAAGACCCATCGTCTTTGAGCAGCAGAACCGGATTGGCGGGAACGCCGGCAGCTTCGATCTCGAAGGCATCCCGGTCGATTTCGGCAGCCATCGCCTTCACCCTTCCTGTCAGCCTCGCATACTCGATGATATCAGGAGCCTGTTGCGGGAAGACCTGCTCGACCGCCCGCGACACGGGCGCATACGGTTGCAGGGGCGCTGGATTCATTTTCCGCTCAAGCCGCTCGACCTCGCGCTGGAACTTCCCTGGTCGTTTCGCGCGGGCATAGCCGGAGACGCGCTTCGCAAGCTTATTCCTGCTTCGAGCAAAGGCAAAGAAGACACGTTCGACACTTTGCTGGAGCGCAGCCTCGGACGGACGATCTGCCGCGATTTTTATTTTCCCTATGCTGAAAAAATCTGGGGTCTCCGCCCTGAAGAGATTTCCGCGGCGCAGGCGCGACGGCGCGTGTCAGCCGGGTCGCTCGGCAAGATGGCGCGCAAGGCATTGTCTCTGGTTCCGGGGCTCAAGGCTCCGGGCGCGGGCCGCTTTTTCTACCCGCGCCGGGGGTTCGGCCAGATCAGCCGGGCGATTGCAAACAGAGCCTCCGAGCTTGGAGCCGACATAAGACTCGGCGCGCGAGTGCGCAGCCTGAGCCTCGGAAGTCCGCACCGGATCGAAGTCGAATGCGACGGCTCGGTTCGAGTGATCGAAGCCGAGCATGTGTGGTCGACGATACCCATAACTCTTCTTGCGCGAATCGCGCATCCTCAGCCGCCTGCCAGGGTGATGGATGCCGCTGACAGGGTCGCTTATCGCGCGATGATACTCGTCTATCTCCTGCTCGATCAGGATCAGTTCACCGAGTTTGACGCGCACTATTTCCCGGAGGCGGCCATAAAGCTGACGCGATTGTCCGAGCCCAAAAATTACACCGGCTCGCGCGAGCCTGCCGGTCGAACCGTGCTGTGCGGCGAATTGCCGTGTCAGGCGGGCGACGAGATGTGGCGGGCGTCGGATGATGAGCTTGCTCGCATGGTTCAGGAATCGCTGGAGCGATGCGGACTGCCTGTCACAAGCCGCGTCCTGAAAGTTGTGACGAAGCGTTTGCCGCATGCTTATCCGATTTATCGCAAGGGCTACGAAGAGGCTTTCGATCTTCTGGACCGATGGGCCGCAGGGCTTTACCGTGTGCTCACACTGGGCCGTCAGGGATTGTTCGCTCACGATAACACACATCACACTCTTGCGATGGCATACTCTGCCGTCGATTGTCTGGATGAAGAGGGCGCATTCGATTCGAGCCGGTGGCAGGAGTGTCGAACAGAGTTTGCAAAGCACGTGGTCGAGGATTGATTCCAAAGATCAAGGAGAGAGGCTGCAAGCATGATTTCGAGAATAAAATCCGTTGAGTTGGTGACTATATTTTTCGTCATCGCGTCTCTGGCCTGCGGGCGGGCTATCTCCTTCGACAATGCCATAGTCACGATTGACCCGTCGACGACCTACCAGACCATAACCGGATGGGAAGCCAACGCTCAAATAGGACAGACCGATTTCTTCAATAACAATGAGTACAGGCGATGGCAAGACTCCGTCCTCGATCAGGCCGTCGATCTCGGCATAAACCGGTTGAGAGTCGAAGTGCGCAGCGGGGCCGAGAATCCTGTAGATTACTTTCAGCAGTTTCTCAACGGCCAGATTACCGAAGACCAGTTCAAAATGCACCGCTACGAAATCATCAATGATAACGGCGACCCGAACTCGATCAACTCCGGCGGATTTCATTTCACGGAACTGGATTTCAACATGGACGTTGTGGCCATACCCATCAAGCAACGACTTGAAGCCGCAGGCGAGTCTCTTCAGATCAGCGTCAATTATGTCGACTTCGGCAGATCGAGTTTCGAGCACACTCCGGACGAATACGCAGAGTTCGTGCTGGCCGTCTACCGGCATCTTCAATCCAAATACGGACTCGTGCCGGATTTCTGGGAAGTGATACTTGAGCCTGACACCTCGACCGCCACGTGGACGGCGCGTCAGGTGGCCGACTGCATCGTCGCTGCCGGCAATCGTCTGACATCTGCCGGGTACAGACCAGCCTTTATTGCGCCCTCGACTACCAGCATGGCAGCGGCTCCCGCTTATTTCGACGCCATTCTGTCAACCAGCGGGGCCGTTCGTTATCTCAAGGAGATCAGCTATCATCGCTATGGCGGAGTGTCAGACGCCAACCTTCAGGCGATAGCTTCCAGGGCGATGGCCAACAATGTGAACACCTCGATGCTCGAACATATAGGGGCCGATCATGCCACCCTCTACAAGGACCTCTCGATGGGTCGCAATTCCGCCTGGCAGCAATTCACTCTGGCTTATCCGACTTCGGACAACGGCGCGCAGTATTTCATCGTCGACAGAGGAAACTCTCAGGTGAGACCGGGGAGCCGCACAAGGTTCCTGCGACAGTACTTCAAGTTCATTCGTCGCGGCGCTTTGAGGCTGGGAGCGACGAGCAATAACGCAGCCATAGAGCCGCTCTGCTTCAGGAACGTCAACGGGACTTACGTGGTGGTGATGAAGACGAGCGGCAGCGGAGCCATAAGCATTCAGGGATTGCCCGCCGGAAACTATGGCATAAAATACACAACATCGAGCCAGTACGATATCGATCTGCCGGACGCAACCGTTATGACTGGCCAGTCGCTCGACACCAGCATTCCGCAGGCGGGGGTCATAACCGTTTACGGGAAACAGGGCCAGCCTGCGCCCGGCAACCGGGCCGAGATAGAGCGATGCAGCATCGTGAGGAGTTCGTCGGGGTCCTTCAGCCTGACGGTCATCGGCAGAAATATACGGTCAGGAGCCGCTGTCACCATCGAGGGGGTGGCTCCGAAAAAAATCAAGTTCAAGGATGAGACCGATCAGGGCGTCTTCTCGCGCCTGGTTCTCAAGAAAGGGATATGCGACCGCCTTCCGGGAACCATCGTGATAACCAATCCCGGCTCGCCTCCCTCGGAAGGCTTCCCGTGCAGCGCCTCATGCAATTAGCCCTGTCTTGCAGACCAGTAACGCTTCGATCTCCATCTTCCAGATAGCGATGACATCCACATTCAGACTTATCAGGTTTTCGGCCTGGGCAGCCGCAGCAATCCTGCTGACCTGGGCCTGCACAGGATCAGGCTTTCGTGATGAAGAAGGGTTTCTCAGAGGGGCATTCTGTCTGCCGTTTTCTGCGGGCGTGGCCTTGATCGTTATGGGCTACGGGATCACAAAAAATTTCAGGGGATCGGCTTTCTGGTTTTCGCTGGCGCTGGCGGGTCAAGCCGTGTCGCTACAGATGATCGATGCCGGGTCTGCCATCAGATATCAGCACTACAAGCCTCTGGGCGCGCTCCTCTCAGGGTCCGATGCTTTGTTGCTGACCTGCTTTGCGCTGCAAACGATCCTGGTCGCGGCAGGGCTGAGGAAACATCTGTCGGAGATAGTGGCATGGGTTGGCCGAAACTTCAGGGTGTGGCAGATAGCAGGCGTGGCGCTGGTGTTTTTGCTGTCGAGCGCGGCCCTTTCGCGGGACGTGCGGTTTTACTCAGCAGAGTTGGTTTTCGCCGCTCTGGTGCAAATCGTAAACCTGGCCAACATCCTTCTGGTTGCCCTGACGATCCCTGACGATGTGATCGCTCGATTGAAGCGCGTCTATGAGAAGTTATTCGAGAGATCGGACACGAGATCCTCCCGAATCGATGCTTACTCGGCGATGATGGCGCTATGGGTCATAATCGTCGCCTCGATCCTCAGCTTTTACTCTTATGAAAGACACCCGCACATTCCCGATGAAGTGGTCTATCTCCATCACGCGCGTTTTCTGGCCGAGGGCGCATTGACCAAGCCCGCGCCGCCCGCGCCGGAGGCTTTCCACCTTTACCTGATGGAGGTCAGCGGAGGAAGGTGGTATCCTTCGCCCCCGCCCGGCTGGCCTGCGGCGCTGGCAGTCGGAGTGATGACAGGGTTTCCCTGGATGGTCAATCCTTTCCTTGCGGGCATCAACATCCTGCTCGCTTATTTACTGCTTTCTGAAATCTATGATCGCCGCGCAGCGCGCCTGGCCTTATTCCTTCTCTGTCTCTCGCCCTGGCATGTGTTTATGGCCATGAATTTTATGACGCACACTTTCACGCTGACCTGCGCGCTTGTTGCGGCTGTGTCGGTGATAAAAGCGAGAAAGACCGAGAAAGCTCTGTGGGGGTGGGCCGGAGGTTGCGCAGTCGGGGTAGCCAGTCTGATCAGGCCGCTTGAAGGATTGCTGCTGGGCGCGCTGATCGGACTATGGGTGATCGGAGTCGGAGGCAGGCGGTTGAAGGCTTCTGCCATCGCGGCATTCATTCTCGGCGTCGTTATAACGGGCGGGATCGTGCTTCCGTATAATAAGGCGCTCACTGGTCAGGCGACTCTCTTCCCGCTCTACGCTTATCTTAATATAG
>CAZPQE010000059.1:0-13881 GCA_964588615.1 uncultured Clostridia bacterium
TCGTAAAGCGTGAGCAGCTTGTCGCGGCCCTCGTCATATTCCCAGTTGAAAACGGTCTGCGATCCTATGCTGTCGATTTTCCATTGAGTCTGTTCCACAGGCAGGGTGTACATTCGGGTGCTCATCCATTTCGCTCCTTGCTCGCAAATGACGGGGAGTTGGCGCAGGGGAGATTATTTGTTTTGCGCGGGCAAGTCAACCGCCGCTCGAACTGACCGGAGAAAGCGTTATAATCCTCGACGATGACAGGCGCGCTTTATCTTGTGGCAACTCCGATAGGCAACCTCGAAGACATAACTCTTCGCGCTCTCCGCGCGCTCCGGGAAGTCGATCTCATCGCCTGCGAGGACACACGGCGCACGAAAAAACTGCTCGCGCATTACCGGATTTCAAAACCGATGGTGAGCTATCACCAACATAACGAACGCGAGCGCGCCCGCGAGATCATCGACAGACTCGAACAGGGAACGACCGCCGCGCTCGTCACCGACGCCGGAACTCCGCTCGTCTCAGACCCCGGCTACCGTCTGGTCGAAGAAGCCGTCAAACGAGGCATCCGCGTCGTCCCCATTCCCGGCCCTTCGGCAATGGTGGCCGCGCTTTCCGCGTCAGGACTTCCGACAAGCGAATTTCTGTTTGCGGGCTTTCTTCCGCCCAGACAATCGCAGCGTCGCGCCCGACTGACAGAGTTGGCTCGCGCTCGCTCGACGCTGATTTTTTATGAAGCTCCTCACCGCATCAAACAATCGCTTGCCGACGCGCTCACGACGCTTGGCGACCGCCCTTCGGTCATCGCCCGCGAGATTACCAAGCTGCACGAGGAGTTCCTGCGCGGAACGATTTCCGATTTGATAAACAGAATCGCCGAAAGACCGATCAAAGGCGAGATGGTGTTGCTCATCGGCCCGCCCGGCGAAGAAAATAGCAGCGCAAGCTGTCGGACTGAGAGCCATTCATCCATTCTGGAAGAAGTCGAAAGCCTTATGCGCTCTGAAGGGATCGAGCGCAAAAGCGCATTGAAGCGCGTCGCCCGCGCTCGCGGAATCTCAAGGAGCGAGGCTTATCGCCTTCTGGTGGGCGAGAGCAACGACCGGAGCGAGGAGGTGGAGTCATGAAAGCACAGAGAGTTATCGCATTCATCCTTGCATGCGCCTGTTCGATTTCCGCGCAAAGCGGCGCAGCGCCTGCGCGCGGAGGCAGCCGCGTTTACGGAGTAAATCTCACCTTCGCCGTCTATCAATACGACGCCGCGCGCTCGCCGGCGATTGAAGAAGTCACTCGTCTGGCCGGGACCTATTCGACGGCTGACGAAGAGATCGCGCACATAAAGGAAAAATACAAGCTCGAAGAAATAGCCCTTCGCCATGTGCGCTCGGTCGGGCTTCGCGGCGGAGAAATATTCGAAGACGCCGTTTTGCTCGGCCCCGAATACATGGTCTTTCGAGTCGCTCCGAAGGAAATCATTCGCGGGCACATGAAAGTAGACTTCAGGGTGAAGTACGCCAATCAGCCTTTGCTTGACGCTGCGGGGGTGGAGTTCGGCAACTTCGAGACGGTGTTGCTGCGAGGAGGGAGCGGGCTTTTCGGCGTGAAGTATTTCGTGGGCGCGGGAGGAAAACCCGAGAGCGCGCCTGTTGAGCGCACGCTTCTGGTTTCCGTAACCACCGCCATCGCGCCGCTTGCAAGCCTGCGCGACCGCCCCGATCAGTTGTCGCAGCCCGTAGACGAATACGGCTCACCGCTGAGAGTGAGCGAGAGCGATAAATTCACTCCTCCGGTCGCGCTCGACCGCGTCGCGCCGAAATTCGAAACCGGTCGAGGAGTGCGCGGGTCGGTGCGGCTGGCTGGCCTGGTCACTCCCGAAGGCAGGATCATAAACGTCCGAGTGGTTCGCGGCATCGATCCGGTCATCGATGACCGCGCGGTCGAAGCCTTCCGGCAGTACAAATTCTCTCCCGCTCTGCTCAACGGCAAACCGGTCTACTCAACTTACCGCGAAGAGTTGACCTTCGCCCCGCCTCCGCCTTCGCTGATTGAGATTCAGGAGGAAATCGAAAAACAAAAACGGAAGGAAAAAGAGAAAAAGAAACCCTGAAGGGAAGGCAAAAGTAAAAAGTAAAAAGGCAAAAGTGAAAAGGGTCGAAGTCGCTCAACGCCGGGCCAAATCAGCGCGCCGCTGAAAAGCAAAAAGGCAAAAGTGAGTCATCCCACTTTTGCCTTTTTACTTTTGCCTTTTCTTACTGCGATCCTATCGCGCGCAGGCGATAGTTCTGACTTCCTTCAAAGGCGCTCACTCCGATTATGTAGTCGCCGGGTTGAAGCGGCAGCGCGATGAGTTCTGTCGAACTGGCGCTGAGGCTTGCTCCGAACAGGTTCGGATCGGTGAGCGAGGATCTCTTCTTGTTCACGGTTGAAAGGAACAGATACAAATCCAGATCGCCCGCCCCGGAAGTTGACTCAAGGAGTATGAAGTAAGTGCCGGCAGTAGTAACAGTGAAGCGATAGAGGTCTTCGATCTTGTCCGATTGGCCGGATCCGAGGTCCATATTCAGAAGAGAAGAGTCGGTGAAAGCGGCAGCGCCTGCCACCTCGGAAGGAAGCGTGAGCCTCTGGGCCTTCTTCGTTTTGTGGTTCGGCTCGTTTTCGCTGACCATCGCTACTGTTCCGACATTGAATCCGTTGAGGATAATATCGATTCCAGTCGTTACCTGGCCGACTGTCACAGCAACAGGCGTGAAATCAGCGGGGTTGTCGGTCGCTGACTCGCCTGCCCCGTTGTAGAACTCCTGAAATGGAAGCGGAAACTGTTCGCCCAGCGGCCCTATGCTCGATCCTCCTGTCGCCTGTGGGTTGATCTGCTGAATCTCGATCAGGTAGTTCCCCACCGGAAGACCCTGAATGCGGTATGTGCCGGAGCCGGATTCGAGGCCCGTGACCGCGCTCGAAACCGTCGTCAGCGAATCGGTCGCCGCCTGTAGCTGAGGCGATTCAGGCACTCCATCAGCGTCGAGCGCCGGGCCGCTGGTGAACGCCAGCGTGCCGAGAGGCGGCGGATAGACTCCCTGATCTATTCTTCGCGCAACCACGTTGATCCCGGTGATCGGGATATCGCCCGAAGATGTTCTTATCACCACGCGGCCTTCGATGGAGCCTGAGTTGGTGAAGTAATCCGCCGATGGATAGAGATTCGACAGCGCGTTTTGCGTGTCCATATCGAGCGTGGCGATGAAGAAGCCGGAATCGACGAACCCCTGCGCGGCCAGTTGCGACCCGAACGGCGCGTCGAAGATGAACGGGAAAAGAGTTTCGGTGAAAGGCGCGTACAGGTCATAAGCCTGCGCGCGGCTGAAACCCGGAGGCAGGATCGCGCCGTCGCCGTCGGCAGCGATGTTGCCGTTTATCTGCGAGTGATCCAAAGGCCCCGCGAAATGCCCGAACTCATGAGTGAAGACTCCCAGAAACGAAGTCGTCCCCACCAGCCCGCTGGTCAACGCCCTGCCGTTGAGCACTACGAACCCTTCACGCAGAGAAGCCGTCGCGTCATCGGCCTGAAGGAAGCCGAAAAATCCCAGCACTCCGCCGCTGCCTGTAATCGATCCGTCACTGTCGAAGATGATAGGGTTTTGAAAGGTCGGACTGGACTGACTGGCGAACCTGCCGAAGTTCGATCCTGTAACATCGACCGCCTGACCTGTCGTCGGATCCATGATGCGGCCTGCGTTGACGAACTCGATGGTGGCCGTAGGGATGCCGGTGTAGAGGCCGAATATGCGATCAACGAATGCGGTCGCCTGCGCTTCTGAAAGAGGCCCAAGCGTGCCGGTGTCTACGTGGTAGAGGACGCGCCCCGCCGCATCGACGGTCGAAGAGTTGAGCGGCCCGCCTTTGACCTCGGCGCGCGGCCATCGCACTGGCTGTCCGTTTATGACCGCGAGCGGCCCGCCCGCGTAGGCCCACTGCGCGGCGATGGAGCAAGCGACGACGAAAAGCACAAGGGAGAAAATCAGACGCATGTGAAAAGTTTTCATTGTTGAATCCCTCCTCTTTGCGTGCTGGTGATCGTGCCTCTCTGGCCGCCGTGAGCGATGACTATCTGTTCTATGAGATCGAGGAACTGATCGAGCGGCAGCGCCCCGCGTTTGCGCGCAAGCGATTCGACCGTCGTGTTCTGCGATGCCTGCTCAGGGAAAATGATTTTAGCGTCCGACCCTTTCATCTTCGTGCCGTTGTAAGGGGCGGTGAACAATCCGAGGTTGTTTATGCTGTTGCGCGCGAGTTTTTCGCCCGAAGGCATTTCGGAAACGAAGAACGCGCCCTGATAAAGCCCGACCGGATAAGTGGTCTTGCCGCCGAGATAATTCGGAATGAGGAACAGCAGGCAGCGGTCTCCCGGTTTGTACTGGCTCATCCCGTGAAGGAAGGCGCCGGTGGTGGCGGCCTGCCCGTGAATGCTTATTTCGCCTTTGCCTGCGCGGCGGGGCGGATGGCCCAGTTGTCGAAAAGTGATCGTGGCGGGCAATTTTCCTTTGATCGCGCGCTCGACCTCGAAGGTGTAGCGCGTGACCGGCATCATTCCCTGGGCGATCATCTCTTCGGTTTGTTCCACCCCCGCGCACCGGCCAACGAAGATGCGATCGGCTGTCGCGGTCATCTCTTCGAGATTGAACCGCAGCACCGCGTGATGCGCATCCGTGTTGACGCCCGCAAGCGAGACCAGCGCAAAGAGCGCCAGCATCAACATCGCTCTCCGACTGCCTATCGACATAAATAAAACTCCTTGAATTTCGATGTGAAAGTTCGTGTGAAATCTCGAATACGGGATTTCAGATCATCATTGAAGCAAGCCTGTAAAACCGCGCTGCCCTACCATAGCTCCGTGAGCCGGATCGATAAGATCAATCGCCATCAGATCGCGCGATGAAAGAGCAGGCGCAGCGGCCCACGACTTCCCTGCGTCCCCCGATCCGACGACTGCGCCCCGACTGCCGACTGCCCATAAAACATCTTTGCTTGCCGCCACTGCGTTGAGCGTCTCCGTCGTCCCTGATGCAACCGCGCTCCATTTCGATCCGTCTTCGCTGCGAAGAATGGTTCCGGCTTCGCCCACCGCCAAAGCCGCGCCCGAAGGAGTGAGCGCGAGTCCCATCAATGTGCGCGTCGTTCCTGAATATTGCTGAGTCCAGTTTGCGCCGCCGTCTGTGGTGGCAAGTATCAGCCCGTCTTCTCCGACTGCCCACCCGCGCTCGGCGGATGAGAAGCGCACCGACCACAGGCTTTCAACGCGCCCCGTCTCGACTTGTTCCCAACTGTCGCCGCCGTTTGAGGTGCGAAGCATCACACTGCCCGTGCCTGTCGCCCCGCCGACGGCCCAGCCGCGCTGCGCGTCGATGAAAAAGATCGAATTGAGCGTCTCTCCTTCGCGCTCCACCCGCTGAGTCTTCCACGTCCTGCCCCCGTCGTCCGTGCGTTCGATCCTCCCGGCGTAGCCTGCGACCCATCCGCGAGTCAGGCTGAGGAACTGGATCGATGCGATCACTTCGGGAGTCGCGGCGATGGCTCGCCAGCTTTGCCCTCCGTCTGATGTGGCATAAATCGCGCCGCCTTTTCCCGCCGGATCGATGTCGCCCGCAGCCCAGCCTGTTTTCTCATCGATGAAATCGACGGCGAGCAGATCGAGTTTTCCTATGTTCGAAGCGGCGACCCAGCGAGCCGGATTCGTCGAGGGAGAGCCTTTGTCCGCGCACGAAGCGAAGGCAAGAGCCAGCAACGCGATGAGCAGTTTCGATGCGTTCAAAATCCTACTATTCACGGGTCAACTATACCAGACAGACTCAAAGAGCTTACCACAGGCCGCGCGGCCTGCGACAGTTAGACGCAGCGAGCGGCATCAGAGGCGTATTATTTTTTGCTCGTGATCGGGCATTCCGAGTTTGCGGGTGACGTTACGGGTATCGATGATGAGCGGGGCGAGGCGCACCACCCGCGAATAATCGACTCTCGAATGATCGGTCACGATCAGCGCGCAATCGCAATTGGAGAGAGTTTCGTCCGTAAGCTCAGTGTTTGTGAGCGCGCCCTTGTTGTCGAGTTTCATTTCAGCAATGTAAGGGTCGTGATAGCTGACCTCAGCGCCTTTGCCCATTAGCTCTTCGACTATTGCCAGCGCAGGCGATTCGCGCACGTCATCGATGTCGCGCTTGTAGGCCACACCGAGGATGAGCACGCGCGATCCCTTGAGAGGTTTCCGGTGATCGTTCAATTTATCCTGAACCAGACTCACGACATGGCGAGGCATGCGCGAGTTGACTTCTTCGGCAAGTCCGATGAATCGAGCTTCGAAGCCGTGCAGCCGCGCTTTCCAGGAAAGATAGTGCGGGTCGAGAGGGATGCAGTTATGCACATAAATCCCATAGGAAGTGGCGAATGTGTGAGTGCCTTCCACCTCGACGGAATAAACTTCGATTGGTGAGTCCGCCTTGCTAATTTCTACCGACTTCACAGGCACAGTAGTAAGCAGACCCGCCGACTTGAATGTTTTACTTGCGGGAGCGCGGCGACTCTCTTCGAAGTACTTCTCCAATGAATTGCCTTTGCTTCCAAGCCAGCCTCGCATTCTCAATAACTGCTCTCTGCCTTTCAGTCTGAGATGCGGTTTCAGGCGATTGAAAGTTGGAGTAAAGCCGAGGCTTTGAATAAGGTAAATCGTTTGCTGAAACAGTACAGGGCTGCTGCTGAAGAAGCCTACTTCTGCGGAAGCATTCCGGCTTGTATAGCTGCGTCCATTCTTCAAATATGAATGCTCTCCAGTCTTTACATAAACATCCCCATCACCGCGCAAAAGACCCTTGAGCAATTCACGACGATGCACAGCGGAGGCGCCCATCAAAACATCAGGCACTCGCATTTCTGTGGAGCGCACGCCGCAGCCGAGTACATCCGCTAAGAGCCATCCGAGCAAAGGCGAACTGGCGCGAATGTGAGTAGCCTTGTCTATCTTCGAGTGCGATACGCTGCTTTTCACTCCCAATTCATTCGACAAGAGAGAGCGAACGTCGTCGATAAACTCTGTTTCTGCGCTATTGAAAGTAAAGCGAACACGGTAGCGCCCGCCCTCGCGAGTGATACAGCCTTCAGCAAGGTAATAGCCGATCAGCCTCGCCAATCCAGAGGTGATGTTTATCTTCGCGGGAAAAGATGTAGCACTTGGGCCTCTTCCTGTATACAGACGAAGTGACTCATGCGGAATGCTCAAATCTCCTGATTTTTCCAATGCCAGAAAATCATCAGCCGGGATGTAGTCTTGGCGGACAAATTCCTGGGTTGACTCGGCAGGCAATTTCCGTCGAAGCGACATACGATGATTGCGCCATGATCCATTGACGATTCGAACTCTTGCCTTTGCTGTCAGGTCAGGAGGCATGAGCGGGGACAGATCGATAGCCGAACTCGCCACGATATCTGTCGAGCCCCCCATAACGGGAGGAGGCAAACAGTGAATGGGAATTCGATTCCCCGCTTTCAATTCTCTTGCGAAAACCTCATACAATCTCCCCTTTTCATCGCTCACAAGCATCGGGTGTTTGTCGGTGACAGTCAATCTACGGTTGTCGCTCGTTGTGATGGTAACGATATCGCCTTCATACTTGCGGCGGAAAAGGTAAGAGACAGGCTTCCATTCTGGCTGCTGCGTTTCTGTGTCCAGCGACAACGCCTCAAGGTTCGGCTTGTAGATTACATCAGCGTCGTCAGCGTCGAATCGCTGCGATCCGGCCTTCGAAGCCTGCTCGCGGAAAACGGCAGCCAGTGTGTCGACTCGCTCGATTTTCTCATCTGTTGAACGAACGATTACTGTCTCATCGCCGACCAGACAGTGACCACCTATGCCTGGGCCGGGATAGAAGGGCATAAATCCGAAAGGTTTGGTGGCCGCCGCCTGAATCACTTCCCACGAATCGATTCCGAGATGATAGCAGAGTTGCGCAAGCTCGTTGACCAGCGCGATATTGACCGAGCGAAAAGTGTTTTCCAGAAGCTTGGCTGTCTCGGCCACCCGCGCGCTCGATACCTTGTGTACTCGCTCGACTATAGTTTGATAGAGCGCCGCCGCAACCTCAGTCGACATCTGCGACACGCCGCCTACCACTTTCGGAATGTTGTGGGTCTGAAACTGGCTGTTGCCCGGATCGACTCTTTCGGGCGAAAACGCCAGAAAGAAATCTTTATCCAAAGCCATGCCTGTTTCTTTGAGCATCGGCAGCAGCACTTCATCCGTCGTGCCAGGATAGGTCGTCGATTCGAGCACGATGAGTTGAGGCGCGTGCAGGTGGGACTGCACCTGCTCGCTTGCCGCGAGTATGTAGGAGATGTCAGGCTCTTTGGTTTTGCGAAGCGGGGTAGGCACGCAGATGATCGCAACGTCGGCTTCTTTGAGCCGCGAAAAATCGTCGGTCGCCTGAAATTTCTTTCTTTCAGTGAGCGAGCGCACCGATTCGGTCGGCACGTCTGGAATGTATGAGTGGCCAGAGTTGATCGCCTCGATGCGATTGGAATCGAGATCGAATCCGATGACCGTGAATCCGCCGCGACCGAATTCGACCGCAAGCGGCAAACCGACATAACCCAGACCTATCACGCCCACAACGGCGCGACGTTCGATTATCCTGCTCAATAATTCTGCGCTCATTTCGATTATCCTTTGCTGATATGCGTTATTGCGCTAAGGGACGCGCTTCATGAAACTACGGCGCATAGTTGCCAGTCAACACATTTATATAGTTGCCAGAAGCTCATCCCGCGCGACCGTAGCCGTGCCGAGTTTGCCGACCACCACGCCCGCCGCGTGATTTGCCAGCACTGCAGCTTCCACCATCGATGCGCCCGCCGACAGCGCAAGCGCGAGAGTCGCTATCACGGTGTCGCCCGCGCCCGTAACATCATAGACCTCGCGCGCCACCGTCGGTATGTGCGACACCTCGCCGCCATCGGTGAAGAGCGACATCCCTTCTTCGCCGCGAGTCACAAGCGCCGCGCGGCAATCAATCGAACGGAGTATCCGGCGGCCCGCTTCTATCAGGCTCGCTTCGTCTTCTATGGCGATGCCTGCCGCTTCAGCCGCTTCCTGAGCGTTGGGAGTGATGATGGTGACGGGCTGATAGCGCGCGAAGCTGCGCGACTTGGGATCGACGCAAACTGTAATCGCTCGCTCTCGCGCCGCGCCGAGAGTCCGCGCGAGCAGGCTCTCCGTAAGCAAACCCTTGTTGTAATCCGACACGACCAGAGCGTGAGCCTGCTCGATCTCGCGGTGGAAAAGTTCGACCAGTCGATCTTCGATATCCGAAGAGACAGCCGCGCGGCTTTCGCGGTCTGCGCGGACGACCTGCTGATTGTGAGCTATGATGCGCGTCTTGAGCGTCGTGGGCCGATGCTGATCTGAAACCAGGGAGTCGGTTTCGACGCCGATGGCGCGAAACTCCGAACGAAGCCGCTCGGCATTCGAATCTTCGCCGATGACCGCAAGCAGCGCGGGTCGAGCGCCGAGGGCCACCAGGTTCGAGACCACGTTGCCCGCGCCTCCGAGCGCAAGGCTCTGACGTTCGACTTCGACTACGGGGACGGGAGCTTCGGGAGAAATTCTTTTTACGCGCCCCCAGATGAATTCGTCGAGCATCACGTCGCCCAGCACGACTATCCGCTTGCCGGGGAATTCAGCGACGAGTTTTTCAGCGCGCTCTCGCGCGATATCACGAGTCATTGTTTCAACCCTGCGCCAGTTGAGCCGAAGCCTCCAGCACTTCATCAACAGAAGCGATGACTTCGCTCTCGGGAATCAGTGCGATAGCGTCTTTGTTTTCCGCCTGCGCGATGCGATAAGGAGAATCAGTCCAGGGATGCCAGACCTGCGGATTAGAAGAGCCGAAGAGGACGACCATCGGGCGAGAGAAGGCGGCGGCGATGTGCGCAGGCCCGCTGTCGTTGCCCACGAAGATCGCGCTCCGTTGAGTGAGCGCCATCAATTCTTTCAAGCTCAACCCTGAGATGACAGGCGGTCTCTCTCGCGCGGTCGCTGACACCTCGCGGGCTACGTGCTCCTGTCCGGGGCCTGCGATCACTATGCTTGAAAGATTCCACCGCTCGCTCAGATGCTCGACGACGGCGGCAAACCCGGATGCCCGCCATCGCTTCGCTTCCGTAGCGGCAGAGGGCGCGATGATGGCGAAGCTTTCACTAATGCACGATTCGGCTGCGAGTTTGCGCGCGCGCGCCTGGGCTTCTTCCGAAACCGCGAGGCTCAGTTGCGGTCTCTCTGTGGGCCAGGGCAATCCCGACCAGTGAAGCAGCGCGAGTTGCTGCTCCACGCTGTGAATAGAGTCTCGAAGGAGTATAGCGTCAGGCGCGGGGGCGCGGTCGGTGAGCGTCCACGTATGACGATGGCCTCGATACCCGAAAGTGCGCCGCGCTCCCGAAAGCCGGGCGATAAGCGAGGCCGTCGTGCCTCCGTGCATGTTGAATGCGATGTCGAAGTCGCTTCGGCGCAGTCGCGCAATCGCGCGGGCGCGCGAACTCAAAGAGGGATCGATTATGATCAGGTTATCCACGAGCGGATGATCTTCGAGCAGGGGCGCGGAGAGAGGCTCGCTCACGACTGAGATTTCCATATCGGGCCGCCACCGCTTGAGGGCCGAGAGGCAGGGGGTCATCAGAACCGTATCGCCGATGGACCTCAACCTTATGAGCAGCACTCGGCGGACGCGAGACCAGTCCTGACGTGTGGCATCCATAACTGAAAATGTCACTCTTCGACTGTCGCTTCTTCGATAAGCATGACGGGGATGTCATCGCGGATGGGATAAACCCTGCTGCACTGCGGGCATTTGAGTCCGCTTCCGTCCGGCTTCATTTCGACTTTCACCTTGCACAGAGGGCAGGCAAGTATCTCAAGCAGTCTCTCGCTTATCGGCAAAGCGCACCTCCTCTCTTGAAGCGGAGAAGTCTAGCACCGCGACTGCGGCATGGTCAATTTTTGCGACTTGTTGAAAGCCTCCGGCGCGCGTGCTACCCTTTTCGACGAAAGTTTTCAGGAAGCATCGGTGAAAAAGAAGCCATCGTCAAAAACACTTGTCGCATCTCTCGCAGCGGCGATTCTTTTGCTCGCTCCTGCCCTTGCGCATCAGGGCGAGCAGGTCATCAAACTCAAGACCGACCTCGTCACTGTCGACTTGACCGTGACGGACAAGGACGGAAATTTCATCCGCAATCTCAAAAGGGAAGACTTCGCCGTTTACCAGGACAATCAGGAGCAGAAGATAGATTTCTTCGAAGCGAGCGAAGAGGCTGCACTCACTCGCCCGCTGGCGGTCGTCTTCGCCATCGACACATCGGGCAGCATCTCGCCTGAAGAAGTGGTCAAGCAGCGCGAGGCGACTGAGAATTTCATGAAGCTGGTGCAACCGGAATCGGTGTTTGCGATAGTCACCTTCAACAATGAAGTCCGAAAAGTGCAGGACTTCACTTCCGACCCCAGAAAGATTCGTCAGGCGTTCGAGAAGATCAAAGATGTGGGCGGCTCTTCGCGGATATTCGGCTCGATAGATCAGGCGATTTCGATGCTCAAGCGCGCGCCGCGATACAGAAACGGGCGGCGACTGCGGCGAGTGGTCATCGTCATCAGCGACGGCATCAGCACCGACCGCATCGATGACCTCGGCGCTGACCTGCGCAGGGAAGATCGCCCTTTCGAGCGCGCTGGTAACGGAGACAAACCCTTCATGATCGAGCGCGCCAACGACGCGGAGGTCACGGTCTATTCGATAACGCTGCCTTCGTATCCATCAGGATCGGGTTCCGGCCAGCGCGTCATGACGCTGCTCGATGTTTCGCGCATAGTGCCGATGACCGGCGGCAAGGATTTTTCCGCCGACACCAAAGATTTCACTCCCGTCTTCAAAGCCATCGCCGAAGAGATCAGATCGAGCTACACGCTTGCTTACTACCCGCCTGAAAAAAGTCGACGCGACGGTCGCACGCATCAGATTCGCGTCGAGTCGAAAAAAAGCGGCGTCATCGTGCGCGCAAGCCGCACCAGCTATCAGGCCCCGAAATAAAAGCCCCGCGCTGGCAAAAGCGACCCCGCTGGTTTATCATCGCTATTTGCTTTGCTGCCGTGATCGCTGCCTGTGGAGTCGTCGATGTAGAATCGTCTGGCAGCTTGTTCACACCCTGAAAGCATGAAAATCGGTGAATGCAGCAGGCTGCCAGCCTGCTGTACATTTTCGGAGAAGTGAATGTCTGAAAGAACGAAAGTCGGAATGGTCAGCCTGGGCTGTCCCAAGAACCTCGTCGATAGCGAGGTGATGATGGGCCTTCTTGCGCGCGAGGGCTGTGAACTGACCAACGATCCCACAGCCGCAGAGGTGCTGGTCGTCAACACCTGCGGCTTCATCGATTCGGCCCGTCAGGAATCCGTCAACACCATCCTCGAAATGGCCCAGCTAAAACAAACCGGCAGCCTCAGAAAACTCATCGTCGCAGGCTGCCTGGTCGAGCGATACAAAGAAGACCTTCAACGCGAGATACCTGAAATCGATGCCTGCATCGGCGTCAACGAACTCAAAGACATCTCCTCGGTCGTCAACAACGGAAAGCGGCGGCTTCCGGTCTACAGCGACAGCGCAACTGCTCCTGAACTTTTTCTCTACGACGAAACCACTCCGCGATTGCGCGCAACCGCTCCCTACACTTCTTATGTGAAGATAGCCGAGGGCTGCGATCACACCTGCGCCTTCTGCATCATCCCGAAACTTCGCGGGCAGTTTCGCAGCCGCTCCCCAGAATCGATTCTCAGAGAAGTCGAAATCCTCGCCGCGCAGGGCGTCAAGGAAATAGTCCTCATCTCGCAGGACACCGTTCAGTACGGCAATGACCTTGCTCTCAAAGACGGGCTTGCGCGGCTGCTCGATTCGATAGCCGGTGTCGAAGGCATCGAATGGGCGCGGTTTCTCTATTGCTACCCGACAGGGATTTCAGACCGATTGCTGAGAGTGATGGCCGAGCGCGAGAATGTCTGCAACTACTTCGACATTCCGCTTCAGCACGTCAGCCGAAAAATGCTTGCCCGAATGCGGCGCGGCGGAGGGCGCGAGTCTTATGAGCGAATGTTCGAGCGTATACGCGAGCAAGTACCCAACGTAGCTCTGCGCACTACTTTCATAGTCGGCTTTCCCGGCGAGACCGAAGAAGACTTCGAAGAGCTTATGGACTTCACTCGCGCAGTCGAGTTCGACCATCTGGGCGTGTTCACTTATTCGGACGAGGAGAATTCGGCGGCATTCGATCTCGATCAGAAGGTGGATCACAAAACGGCACGGCAGCGCGAGCGAAGATTGATGAAGGAGCAGGCGCGAATCAGTCGGCGCAGGAATCGAAAGATGAAAGGAAAGCGCGTGCGCGTGTTGCTCGAAGGCCGCTCCAGTCAAAGCGACCTGTTGCTGGAAGGAAGGATGGAATCACAGGCGCCTGAAATCGACGGCTCGGTTTTGATAAACGATATGCCCGAAGGCTGCGCGGCGCGGCCCGGCGATTTCGTCACCGTCGAAATAACTCAGGCTATGGATTATGACCTCATCGGTCGAATCGTTTGAAACCCTTCAGTGAACCAAATCACATCGATAAAAAACGCTTCCCCATCTGATCGCCTGGCCTTCGCGCTTGCGACCGGCGCGGGCGCGGGGTTTTCTCCCATAGCCCCGGGAACGGTCGGTGCGATCGAAGCCGTAGGAATTTTCTTCATCACCACTCTGCTCAAGCTCGAAAAAAACGAGCGCCTGCTTCTGCTCATCGCGCTCAATGTCGTGGTCTTCGTGGTCGGCGTATGGGCTTCGAGTC
>CAZPQE010000059.1:13891-19065 GCA_964588615.1 uncultured Clostridia bacterium
CCTGCGAATTGTTGAAAGCGAAAGACCCTGGCCGGATAGTCATCGATGAGATAAGCGGCCAGTTGATCGCGCTTGCGCCTCTCGCCTTTGCGCCGTCTGTCAGCGGGGTGGTCGCGGCGTTCCTGCTCTTTCGACTGTTCGATATCTTCAAGCCATATCCGATTCACAAACTCGAACACCTGCCGGGCGGTCTTGGCGTGATGATGGATGATGTGCTTGCGGGAATTTATGCTGCCGCGCTCGTGGCGGCGGGAATGTATCTGAAATGGTTGCAGGTCTATTGAAGGAGAAGAAGGCTTCTCTTTTTCATTCAATCCTTTTCCCGGAGCAGCCGGAGAAGGCGCAGCCTTCAGAAGAATAAAGAGGCGACATTCCCGGAAGGTCACAGACCTTCCGCACATCAAAGCGGCAGAGCCGCCGAATGTCGCTCATCGAAAAGATGTTTAGAAACCTATGGTCGACGCGCTCAGAAAGATCATCGAGCGGATGGAATCGAGCAGCGCGCCCGCGATCGAACTGGTCCAACGAGCGCGCCTGACCGGAGCGCGGCTCGGCGTATTCGCTTCGTCGTTCAATCCTCCGACGCTCGCGCATCTGGAATTGATGCGGCTCGCCAGAGAGCAGTTCTCGCTCGATGAAACGCTTGCGCTCGCAGGGGCCGCAAACGCCGACAAACTCAGTTATGAATGCTCACTCGAAGATCGATTGATGATGCTCCTGGTGGCGACGGAAGGCGACGAGCGCGCGTCGGTCGGTCTTTCCTCTCACGCTTACTTCGTCGATATGGTCGAGGCTCTCCTTCGCGCTTATCCTCCTGAAACGGATTTGCACTTCATCATCGGCTTCGATACATTCGAGCGGGCGCTCGACATCGAAGATCGCTACACCGCGAGATACTATCGAAAGTTCAACAACCGCCGGGAGGCGATCAAATACCTGGTCGAGCGCAGCCGGTTGATAGTCGCAAACCGCGATTGCAACGGGCGCGAAGAGATAGACAGATTGATCGAGCGCGAAAAGGATTTGCTCGAAGGCCGCGTTCTGATTCTCGAAACCGCAGGCGATCTCGGCGAGCGTTCGGCTACTGAAGTGAGAAGGCGCGCGCGCGCGCATCAATCGATTGACGAGCTTGTGCCTGCGGCAGTCAGTCGCTACATCGGCGAGCGAGGGCTTTACCGGAAATCAGAGTAGATGTCAGAGGATAGATGTTAGTGAATCAGCCGCGCGACTGAGCAGTCACTAACATCGAACATCGAACATCTCTTTCAATTCGTTTTTCAACGCCCTGAAAGTATGAAAAGCTGAAACCTGAAAACTGTTTTCTGAGGAACGATCATGCTGAAAGCGGAAATAATAGCCATCGGGTCGGAGTTGCTGACTCCCCTGCGCACCGACACCAATTCTTTGTGGCTGACTGATCGCTTGAATTCCATAGGCATTCAGGTGCAGATAAAAACAGTGGTCGGCGATGACGAGCCTCGACTCGAAGAAACGATACGCGAGGCGCTGCGCCGCTCCGACATCATCATTTCGACCGGCGGCCTCGGCCCGACCGAAGATGACATCACGCGAAAAGTTTTCTCCCGCGTCACCGGGCGCGGGCTTATGCTCGATTACGAAATCCTCGATCAGATATGCCATCGCCTGACGAGTCGCGGCTATCAGATGACTCCCAACAACGAGCGACAGGCGCTTATACCACGCGGGGCTACGATTATGCCCAATCCCAACGGCACGGCTCCGGGCATCAAGATGGAGCAGGACGGGAAACTCGTCGCCCTGCTTCCCGGCCCGCCCCGCGAAAACCAGCCGATGTTCAACGACTACCTGATGCCCGATCTCGAAAAAAAATCTCGCGGCGTGCGCATAGCCAAGCGTGTTCTCAAGGTCGTAGGCATAGGAGAATCGCAACTCGACGACAAGATCGCGCCCATCTACGGCCAGTACACGAATCCCACGACGACCATTCTGTTCACCGATTCTGAAATAGAGATACATCTCACCGCTTCGGCTTCGAGCGTCGAAGACGCAGAATCGCTGGTCGAAGAACTGGCCGACAAACTCGAAGAAGCAGTGGGTGACAAAATGTATTCGACTCGCGGTCAGTCGCTCGAAGAAGTCATAGGCGACCGCCTGCGAGTAAAGCGCTACACCTTGGCCACCGCCGAAAGCTGCACCGGCGGGCTGGTAGCCGAAAGAATCACATCTGTTGCGGGCGCAAGCGATTACTTCCTGGGCAGCATCGTGAGTTATTCCAACGAGTCGAAGACGCGATTGCTCGGCGTGCCTGCGGAGTTGATAGAGTCGCGCGGGGCAGTGAGCGGCGAGGTGGCCGAAGCCATGGCCAGAGGAGTCAAAGAGTGGACGGGCGCGACGATCGGAGTGAGCGTCACCGGCCTTGCGGGACCAGGCGGGGGGACGGAAGCCGTGCCGGTCGGGACTGTTTATGTCGGGATTGCCGATGATGTGGGATCGGCAAACAGAAGGATGATACTGCCGGGCGACCGGCATTTGATTCGCTGGCGCGCATCTACAGCCGCGCTGGAAATGATTCGCCGAAGACATCTGCTCTGACGCGCTGATCTCAGGTTGAAACAGATGCCATCAATTGAGAACCTCCTCGATCAACTCGAAGAAACAAAGCTCCGCTTCGATCCGCGCAGCCGCGCACGAATGGAAAAACTGCTGACGCTTCTCGGTCGAAAGAAATTCTCCGACATCGAGTCGCTCATTCGCTTCCACGAAGCCCTGCTCTTTCTGCGCGCGCACCCTCACAGCCCGGAAGTCTTCCGATTGGCTGAGGAATTACTCTCTTCGTTTTTCGCTCGCGTCGAACTCATTCGCGCTAACGGGGCGGATATGACCCCGTTCGATTACATCGAATACTCAGGCATAACCGGGACGGTTCTCTCAGGCACTTTCAGCTATGGACTTGCACGATGGCTTGTCGGTCGTTATCCCTCGCAGACCTCTATCAACTGGGAGCGATATGAAAACAAAGGGAGACTGGCCGCCGCGCTGCCTCGATTGCTGCCGCTCTTTACGGAAGACTCGCTGGTCGAAGCCAACATCCCGCACCGGGAATGGCTGCGCGCCGCGATGGGGAGGGAAAACAACGATCTCAAGTGGCTGATCAAGAGGCTGGAGCGATTGCCGATTTCCGAAAGAGAAAAAATAAATCTCTACGATTCGCTCGAACTCCCCGTCCGCTGGGAGATCGGAGAGACCCCAGCCGCGAGGACGCACAATCGAACGACTCCGCGAGAAGTGTTTTATCACACCGGCCCGCTGATTCAGAGACGAGAGGTTTCGCTCCGAGCCGCGCTTGATGAGCCGTCCGCGCCGATTCAAAAACTTTCCGTCCGCGAAGGCGAGGCCGCGCTCGATAATCTCAAAGAGACCACAGCGGTTCGCTACCGCGAGCTTTATGGCATCACCTACGGAGACCCTCGCAGCGTGGTCAAAGCCGAGATGGGTCGCGGGGTCGAGATGTTTTTGTGGGGTCTTGCGCCCGAAAGACGGCTGCCTCTGCGCGCTTATCACGCCGGGTTCACTCTCAAAAACGGCGTGCCGATAAATTACATCGAGGGCATAACCATCTGCGAGCGGATGGAAGTCGGGTTCAACACTTTCTACACCTATCGCCAGGGCGAGTCCGCATGGGTTTACGCTCGCGCGCTCAAGCTCCTGAATCAGGTTGTGGGCGCGACCTGTTTTTCGCTCGACCCATATCAAATCGGCCATCATAACGATGAGGCTATTGAATCGGGCGCATTCTGGTTTTATCGAAAGCTCGGCTTTCGCTCGACGCGAAAGGAACTGGCGAAGATGGCCGAGAAAGAAGAAAAGAAGATCGCTTCTTTTCCGGGCTATCGCACTTCAGCGCGCGCGCTGAGGCGTCTTGCCCTCGCGCCTGTCGTCTACGAGCACAACGCAGCGGCGCGCGGAGAATGGGATAGTTTTCAGATTCGCAACATCGGACTGGCAGTCGACCGCCGGATGGCCGAGCGATTCGACGGCGACGCTTCGAGGATGCGAGCGGCGGCGATGTCTGAGGTCGCTCTCGCGCTTGAAATCGATCAGTCCGCTTTGAATACCTGCGAGCAAACGGCGTTCGAAAATCTCGCTCTCGTGCTGGCCCTCATGCCTGATCTCGACCGATGGACGAGCGAGGAGAAGCGCGACGCGGCTGGCGTGATTCGCGCAAAGGCGGCCAGAGACGAATCGCGTTACGCGCGGCTGCTTCAAAAGCATGCGCGATTGCGTCGAGAGATAATCAGACTCGGTTCTTCCGGGTCTGCAGATTGACTCCGATTTTCACAGATGTCGAACTGATTCAATCTGCGGATTGCGGATCACAGGCCGTGCTTCTTCTTCAGGTTGTGAACGTGAACCTTCGACACTCCGAGCTTGCGGGCCGCGCGAGTGAGGCTGTTGTTGGTTTGTCGCAAAGCGTTGCGCAGCAGAAAGCCTTCGAGCGTGCGCTTGGCTTCCTGCCATCGAGGCAACTGATTTCCGTCAAACACCAGCCGGTTGTCGTCGGTCAGCATTATCTGCTCTTCATACTTGGTCGAGACGCGGTCGTATTCTTCGCCAAGCCATGCGTCTTCGAGGGTGTTGAGCATCTGGCTGGCTCTGAGCAGTTGTTCGCGGCCCGCGCGGGTGTCCACTCCGTGATAAGCCTCGGCCAGAGAGATGGTCGCTTCAAGCTCGATCCTGCGACTGTCTGACGAGCCTGATGCGGCCTGAGCCAGTTGCACGGCTTCGCTCAGGGTTTCGGCCGACTGCTTGAAATCGTGACGGGCCAACTCGACCTGTCCGCGAGCGATGCGGGCGCGGGCGCGGTCTTCGACCGAAAACGATTTGTCGGACATCTCGACTGCGGAAGCAGCGAGGCGAGAGGCCGTATCAGGCTCGTCTTTGAGAAGGGCGAGTTTGGCCTGAAACGCCAGAGCCGTGCTTTGACCTGCCGGGTTGTCGCGGAAGACATTGAGGCTCTCTTCGGCGAGTTTTTCTGCGCGTTCGATTTTTTTCAATCTCACCAGAGCTTCAGCCATTTTAAGATAGCCGTCGCGGAGTTCTCGCGGGATGAAGTATCGCTCGAAGACGGTGTTGGCCTCTTTGTAGATTTCCAGCGATTCCTGAAATGAAGGCCCAGCGACGGATGGTTCCAT
>CAZPQE010000060.1:0-18919 GCA_964588615.1 uncultured Clostridia bacterium
CACTCAGATCGCTCCTCCGGGAGTGGTCAATTATCCGCCGCCGACATTCGCGGATAATTGTTCGGGCGCGATGGTCGTGTGCAATCCGCCGTCAGGGTCGAGTTTCCCGACAGGAATCACGACCGTGACTTGCACGGCTACGGACGCGGCGGGCAACACGGCGAGTTGCAGCTTCGTAGTCTCGACCTTCGATGTGGCGATAGCCGACGACAGCGGAGGAGGAAGCATATTCATCAACACGCAGACAGGAGATTACATGATCTGCTGCGGAGGGGTGATAATCAGCGGAAAAGGGACGATAAAGAAGAAGGGATGCATAATAACGCTGACGCACAACACGATAGATCGGCGTTTGTTGCTGACTTATGACACCTGTCAGAAGAGAGGACAGGGATCATTGCAGATGCCGGTCGGAACGCTCAAATGCACGATCATAGACTCAAACACCAGAGACAGCGCCGTTGCTCCATGCGCCAGTGGGAGTTGAATAGGAGTCTGACTATCTGCGTCTGAGGCTGGCGCAAGCGGCCATCAGTGGTTACTCTTCCTCATCAGGAGGAAATATTATGCTACCGATTCGCGGCGTCTATGAAGTTGCCATTCGAGTCAAAGACCTCGCCCGCGCTGAAAGGTTTTACCTCGACGTGCTCGAACTCGAAGTCGGCATCAGAGATGAAAAGCGCAACTGGCTTTTCCTGCGCGCGGGAGGCCAGTCCGGTATGATCGTCCTTCAGGAAGATAAATCGGACTGGCCTCTTCAACATTTCGCTTTCACAGTCGATGAAGCTGACATCGAGCGCGCAGCCGCGTTGCTCCGCGAGCGCGGCGTCGAAGTCGAGGGGCCGGTCTTTCACCAGTGGGTTCCTGCCACCTCGCTCTACTTCGCAGACCCCGACGGACATGCGCTGGAACTCTGCGCTCCGGCGAGCGAATCATAACTGATGCTGCCTTCAGAATTCTTTCGCGTGCTCCTGTTTGTCACCCTCGTCGGATCGGTCTACGTCCTCACTTTGCGGGAGGCAGTAAAACTCATACTGCACAAAACCGGTCGGCGCATTCTCTCAATCAGTCGCCGCGAAGTCTGGTATCGCCGAATAGTTTTGAGCCTCGCCGCGCTCGGCGTCATCTGTTTCCTTTACGGCTACCTGATAGAACCTTACTGGCCGTCGGTCACACGTGTGAAGATCACAAGCGACAAACTTCCTTCAGGGTCGAGGCCCATTCGCATCGCCCACATCTCCGATCTTCACTGCGATCCAAAGCCGAGGCTCGAAGAGAAACTCCCCGATATCATCGCCGCCGAAAAACCCGACATCATAGTCTTCACCGGAGACTCGGCCAATTCTGCGGGAGGCATCCCTGTCTTCAAACAGTGCATGAGTCGACTCTCGGCCATCGCGCCGACTTTCGCGGTGAAGGGAAACTGGGATACCGCGCTCTGGCGAAGAGCCGACCTTTTCGGCGACACGGGGGCGCGGGAACTGAAAGACAAAGCTGTGAGAATCGAGATCGAAGGCACGCCCCTCTGGATAGGCGGCGTTCCTGCCGGATTCAGAAACTATATCGAAGAGGCATTCAGCGACGCGCCCGCAAACGAATTAAAAATACTCCTCTACCATTACCCCGATGAGATTGCGGAAGCGGCGCGGATCGGAATCGATCTCTACTGCGCAGGCCACACGCACGGCGGGCAGGTGGCTCTTCCGTTTTACGGGGCGTTGATTACGCTTTCGCAGTTCGGCAAGAAATACGAAGCGGGACTTTATCGCGAGCAGGGAACCTGGATGTACGTCAATCGCGGAATCGGCATGGAAGGAAACGTGGCTCCGCGAGTAAGATTCTGTGCGCGACCCGAGGTCACGATTTTAGAAGTCAGTAGTCAGTAGTCAGTGGTCAGTGGTCAGCATGCTTTCTGTGTCGTAACAACGGACGACGGACAACGGACAAGGCGACAGAGTCATGGAAACAACCACGCTCATTTTGAAAAACGGCACGGTAATCGATGGCACTGGTCGAAGCCGGTTCGATGCCGACATCGCAATAAGCGGCGATCAGATCGTCTCGGTCGGTGCGCTGGGGGCGACGGGGATCGAAGAAATCGATTGCAGCGGGTTGATCGTCGCGCCGGGCTTCATCGATACGCACAGCCACTCTGACCTGCGCGTGCTGCGCGAACCAGGGCTTCCGATGAAAGTTCGTCAAGGCATAACGCTCGAAGTGTTCGGGCAGGACGGAATCTCAGTGGCTCCCATTCGCGCTGCGGATCGACTTCAGATGGTCGAGCAACTCGCGGGCCTGCTCGGTCGGCTCGAACGCGAGTGGGACTGGGAGTCGGTCGGCGAATACCTCGACGCAATCGAGCGCGCTCGTCCCGCCCTCGATTGCGCATACCTCGTTCCGCACGGAGCGGTGCGACTGCTTGCGATGGGGATGGAAGACCGCCGGGCTGCGAGCCGGGAAATTGCGACGATGCAAAATCATATTCGCCAGGCCATGCGCGAAGGCGCGCTCGGAATGTCGACGGGATTGATCTACCCGCCGTGCTGTTACAGCGACACCGCAGAGTTGATAGAACTCTGCCGCGCCGTAGCAGAGTTCGATAAAGTCTTCGTCGCTCACATGCGAAGCGAGAGCGATTATCTCGAAGACGCCGTTGAAGAGATGATCGAAGTCGCCCGCCGGTCGGGTGTGAGAGTCCACATATCGCACTTCAAGGCGGCGGGGCGCGAATGTTGGCCTCTGATCGACCGCGTGCTTGAGATGATCGATTGCGCGCGAGCCGAAGGGTTGCGCATCACGGCGGATCAGTATCCTTACATCGCAGGCTCGACGATGCTCGGCGCGATTCTTCCGCCCTGGGCACACGCGGGCGGAGTTGAAGCGACTCTCGAACGATTGCAAAGCGAGGATGAGCGCGCGCGCTTGAAAGAAGCAATGCTGTCGAAGGGACGAAGCGACTGGGATAATTTCTGGAAGTGGTCAGGCCCGGAAGGAATCGTCATCTCCGACATACTATCAGGCCGTCTAGCGGAGTGCGTGGGAAAAAATCTCCGCGAGGCCGCCTGCATCGCTTCCGCCGCGCCAGAGGTGAGCGAAGAAGACGCGGCGGAGTTTGCGCTCCGTCTGCTCGCCGAGGAGCGAATGGGAGTCGGCATGATTTCATTCAGCCAGTCTGAAGACGTGGTGAAAAAAATCATGCGGCAGCCTTACGTCAACGTCTGCACCGACGGGCTGCTCGGCGGCAAGCCTCACCCGCGAGCTTACGGAACTTATCCGCGAATGCTCGGACGATATGCGCGAGAGCTTGGAGTGATTACGCTCGAAGAAGCGGTTCATAAAATGAGCGGGCTTGCGGCTGAAACTTTCAGGTTGAAAAATCATGGGCGGATCGAGCGCGGCGCGCGGGCGAACATAGCCGTGTTCGATCCTCAGAAGGTGAAAGATTGCGCGACGTTTGAAGATTCGCGGCAATATCCTGAAGGAATCGAGTACGTGATAGTCGGCGGTCGGATCGCTTACGACGCCCGTCGCGGCAGTGCGAGCGAGCCGGGCAACGGCGTTGCGGTCAGGGCTGATGTTGAAAGATGAAGCTATGATGACGAGGCCGGGACCCAGCCGAGCCAGCCGCAATAGCAGATGACGCTCTGCTCATCAGGAGACGATGGCCTGATGCCCTTGCAATAAGGGCAGTCCTTCGCGTCTGCGGGTCTTGATGGAACGAGGTCTTTAATTTCAGGGTAAGTGATGCTGCCCTGATAGAGAGCCACGTTGCGCATGCGCTCATCGCTCTCGACTTCGACTGCAGGCTCGGCTTCTTCGTGCGCGAAAACTATCACCTCGCCGTTTGCCCGTATCGCCCAGCACTTGCCCCAATCGACGCACAATGGCAGAGCCTCGAATCGCGCCGCCTTCGACCGAAGCGAAAGCGGATCATCGCTCTTCTCAGCGATGAATGCCCTGAGTCTCTCTGCTATCTGCTCTGCGAGTTTCGAATCCATCATCTTTCAGCTTTTCCTCCGCGACGAATAATAACATGCCATCCTTGAAACTCAGGAAAATTTTCACGACTCGATGCTGACCGGGTAATCGCGGAACTGAAGATCGTAGAGTTGCTTGTAAAGCCCTCCGCGCTCGATGAGTTTTTCGTGCGGGCCCTCTTCGACTATGCGCCCCTGATCGAGCACGACTATCCGACTGGCTCTTCTAACAGTCGAAAGCCGATGGGCGATGACGAAAGTCGTCCGCCCCTGCATCAGCGCGTCGAGCGCGTCCTGAACGAGTCGCTCGGATTCAGAATCGAGCGAGCTTGTGGCTTCGTCGAGTATCAGTATCGCCGGGTCTTTGAGGAGCGCGCGGGCGATGGCAACGCGCTGTCGCTGGCCGCCTGAAAGCTTCACGCCTTTTTCGCCGACTACAGTGTCATAGCCGTCAGGAAAATCCCTGATGAATTCGTGCGCGTGAGCGGCGCGGGCCGCCGTCTCGATTTCATCATCCCCGGCGTCGAGTTTGCCGTAGGCGATGTTTTCGCGGATCGTGCCGCCAAAGAGCGTCGTCTCCTGCGGAACCATCCCGATCGCGCCTCTGAGGTCTGCAAGCCTCACCGTTTTTATATCGTGGCCATCGATGAGGATCGCGCCTTCGGTGACATCATAAAAACGCGGGATGAGATTTATGAGCGTCGATTTGCCTGCGCCCGACGGGCCGACGAGCGCGATTATCTCTCCCGGTTGCGCATCGATTGACACGCCTTTGAGCACCGGCAGGCTTCGTTCATCGGGATAAGAGAAATGCGCGTCGATTATTTGAACGCGCCCCTGAACATCGGTGAGAGTCCGGGCGTTTTCCGGGTCGCGGATTTCAGGTTGCGAGTCGAGCAGTTCGAATACTCTCCGGGTAGCGCCGATGGCGTGATTGAACTGGCCGTAGAGTTCGGACATTCCGCCTATCGAGCCTGCGACCACGAAGGTGTAGAGCACGAAGGCGACAAGCTCGCCTGCCGTAAGCTGTCCCGAAACGACGAGTCGGCTGCCGACCCAGAGCACGACGACGATTCCGCTGTAGACTACCAGTATGATGAAGGCGATGAAGCCGCCGCTTGCCAGCGACCGTTTGACGGCCAGGCGCAAAGCGTCGGTGATTCTCTGGCGATAACGAAGGCGTTCGTATTCTTCGCGCACGAATGATTGAACTATGCGGATTGCCGAGAGCGATTCTTCAATCGCCGAGTTGGCTTCGGCCAGTTGATCCTGAACGCGGGTGCTGAGTCGCTGTATGTATCGCCCGTAGAGCCGGGCCGCCAGGATGACCAGAGGAACTATGGCCATCATCACCAGAGTCAATCGAGTGTTGGTTATGGCAATGATGACGATGCCGCCCGCAAGCACGATGGTGTTTCGCAAAAGCTCGGTGAGGCTGCCCGTCGTGACCGTCTGAATGACGCTGACATCGGAAGCGAGCCGCGAAGTGAGTTCGCCCACACGACGGGAAGCGAAGAAGCCGACTGGCATTGCGATGAGATGAGTGTAGACCTGAGTGCGAACATCGGCGACTATGCGCTCGCCGGTGTATGAGAGCAGGTAGGTGCGCAGGAAGCTGAAGACGGACTGCGCGGCAAAGAGCGCGATGAGCATGAAAGCAGCGTGATTGAGCTTGTCCGAATCGCGCTCGACGAATGACGAATCGATTATGACGCGGACGAGTTGAGGGAAAGCCAGACCTGCCGAGGCCGCGATGATGAGCGAGAGAAAAGCTATAGTGAGTTTGACTCGATAAGGTTTGGCGTAAGAAAAAAGACGGAGAAGGTCGCGGGGCGATCCCTTGTGTTTTTCCCTGTCATCTTCGGAAAATGCGTGAATCCGATGCGCTGGTCTCATATCAGGATTTACATTGACCTGATGAGACGCCAGCGGTCAAGCCGCAGGGAAAAGGTGAACCCCGCTCGCCAAACTGAAAACTGAAAACTGAACCGCCTACTGCGTCCGTCGTTTCGACCAGGCGCCGGGAGGCTGAGGGATGCGCGAGGCTTCTTCAGCCGTCGCGGCCCGGCGGCGGGCAAGCTCAAGCTTGAGGCTCTCTTCGCCTCGCGCCATCGCCCAACGATGGTTGGCTGAAAAGACAGGCTTGAGCAGAAACGAGAGCGACCGCAGAAGCTTCTTATCGGCCCGGATTCTCCAGTCGTAGGTCACATTGACCAGGCCGTCTTCTTCTTCGATAGTCCACACTCCTCGCCCTGCGAAATCGCCCCACGCTTCGAGGCTGAACCCTCGCGGGTAGCGGGACTCGGTGACCCGAAAATGCCAGCGCAGGGTGTAGGGCAGCCAGCCCTTCGTGTGCAGGCTTACCACCCGGCCCACTCCGTTTTCATCGCCCGGCTCGATCTCCTTGACGTCGAGATAAACCGACGGCCACCAGCGAGGCAACTCTCTTGCTTCCTTGAGCACGTCGGATACTTCGCGGCACGTGCCTTCCACTCGCCACCGAGTGATGAAATGATAATCGTTCGCAGCCATAACCACCTCTCAACCGAGGATCTTTCCTCTGCCCGCAAGCTCCATCGCCCGCCAGTAAAACGCTTCGTAATCATCAGGCGCGAGACTGATGCCGGAAAGAATTCCGCGAAGAGCGTTGAGCGCGTCCATAAGCCCGAGGTCACACCAGTCCCACAGGCCCGACCTGAAGTTGTAGGCTTCCATAGCTTCGGCTACGAAACGTCGAATCTCTATGGATTCATCGGGGGAGACGCCGCTCTCTTCGAGCACGCGCAGCGTCCTCTCTTTTTGATCCTCGGTGAACTCGGTGTCGAGAAAAGGTTCGAGTATCAAGGCCCACACGTCGATCCTTTTTACTTCCGAGATGCCGTGATTGCAGGCAGCACGGCGCAGGTCTTCTTTCATCGTGGCCGGGATGAACAGCGTCTCGCCTGTCGCGGTTCGGACTTCAGGCGGAGCAGCATCCGAATCGATTTCTCTGATATCGGCGTAGGCGATCTTTCCTGATGTATAGACCGTAGCCGGAGCGTAAGGATAATCGAGGAATCCGATGGTGTCAGAGTGAAAGCGGATGTTCATACTGAAACAGGTTGTGGCGAACCTGATTTAGCTGCTTCCCTGCTATGGCAAAGGACGCTGGCGCACTCGCCCGCGCTCCACAACGGTAAACCTGTTTTCCAGAGAAATAACTCCGACAGCCAATAGCTGAAGCAAATGTTCTCCGGGCTCTATTGGAGACAGCGGATCAAAGCGGAAGAAAACCACGCCGGATGGAGACGGCAGGCCCAGCCCGTAAACTAAATCTCCGTAGTCCCGATCAAAAGTGAGAATGATGCGACCCTCGCTTTGAGATCGCGCCAGAACATCAGAATCTCTGGCGCCGGGCGAGTCTTCAGAAACGGACCTCACATCATGCCCTTCAGCGCGCAAACAGTTGATGCTTGCCAGTGGGAAGTTTTCGTTTGCCAGAAAGCGCATCACTTCGCCGCGCCGGGTATCGTGTACAGGGCTTCGTCCTGCATGCACTCAGCCACGTATGCGAACATCGCTCTCAGCGAGTCAGGAGTAAGTGTGGGATAGTTTTCCAACACCTGATGCTCAGTCCATCCCGCAGCTAGAAGTCTGAGTATGAACTCGACCGAGAGCCTTGTCCCTTTGACCACAGGCTTGCCCAGGAGAACTTCCGGGTCTGAATGAATATATGATCGCCAGTCCATAGGTTTCTCCATCAGGGAGATTGTCACTGACAACAGGCGCTCTTGTGAAGCCTGAAACTCGCACTAAAGATTCTGTGTCGCTGACTCCACAAACTCCTGAAGCGTGTCTTTCCAGTGTCGAAGCCTGGCAAGGCCGAGTTCCTCCGACAGCAGACAACTCATCGCCGAATTCTGCGGGCGCGGCGCAGATTGTCGAAGGTCGGCTCGCATCACCGGCTCAAGCTCTATGCTGCGGAGTCCGGCCATATCCAGAGCGAGACGAGCGAATTCATGCCAGGTCGCAGGCCCGCTGCTTGTGACGTGATAAAGCCCGTGATGTCCCTTCTCGATTATCTCTTCGATGCGCTCGGCAAGGTCTGGCGCATAGGTCGGAATCGAAGTCTGATCCGTCACGCCTTTGATGTGTACGCCCGCCCGCGCAAGCTCGATGATCCGGCTGCCGAAGTTCTTCCCCCCCGCGCCGAATATCCATGAGGTGCGGATGATGTAAGCCTGATCGTTTTCACTGCGCGCGGCCTGCTCCCCGGCCAGCTTCGACTTCGCATAGACGCTCAAAGGGTTCGGCTCGTCCTCCTGCGTGTAGAATCCCTGCTTCGTTCCGTCGAAAACATAATCGGTGCTGACGTGAACTATCTCGGCATCGACAAGGCGAGCATATCGCGCAAGCCATCGCGGGCCGCTCTCGTTTACCGCATAAGCCCACTCGGTGTCTCTCTCACAGCGATCAACATCGGCTGTGGCCGCGCAGTTGATAACAAGCTCAGGGCGCGTTTTTTCTATGGCGGCTTCCACCTGCTCGCGGCTCGTGATGTCGAGATCGTTGTGAGTGAGAGCCGTGACAAGGCACGATGAGGCCAGCCTTTGGGTCATCGCGCGACCGAGCAATCCGCCCGCGCCCGCTATCAGAACCGCTTTCTTTGCGCTCGCTTCATTCATCCCTTCGACCACTCTCTCTCGCCGTACATTTTATCGTAGTAGCTGCGGTACTCGCCCGAACGGGCGCGCGCCACCCACTCGCTGTTCTCCGCATACCAGCGGACGGTTTTTTCCAGACCGCTCTCGAACGATTCCTGCGCGCTCCATCCGAGCTCGGTTTCTATCTTCGCAGGGTCGGTCGCATACCTGCGGTCGTGTCCCGGTCGGTCGTTGACGAAGCGGATGAGCGAATGAGGCTTTTCGAGAAGATCGAGGAGTGCGCGGACGACTTCGAGATTTGTTCGTTCGGCGCGCGACCCGATGTTGTATACCTCGCCTGCGCGCCCCCGGTGCAATACGGAATCGATTGCCCGGCAGCAGTCTTCGACATAGAGCCAGTCGCGGACGTTTCGCCCGTCGCCGTAGACGGGAAGATGTCGGTCTTCCATCGCGTTTGCGATCATCAGCGGGATGAGTTTTTCAGGAAACTGAAACGGGCCGTAGTTATTCGACGCCCGCGTGGTGACAACATCGAGACCGAAAGTGATGTGAGCGGCGCGGGCCAGGTGTTCGGCTGCCGCCTTCGACGCGGCATAAGGCGAGTTGGGGCGCAGGGGCGAGGATTCGGTGAATCGCTCTCCTTCCTCGCACGATCCCATCACCTCGTCGGTCGAAATCATCACGAACCGGGAGACGCCTGCCACGCGCGCGGCGTCGAGCAGCTTTTGTGTCCCGAGCGCGTTGGTAAGAATGAAATCCGACGCGCTTTCTATGGATCGGTCAACGTGGCTTTCAGCCGCGAAATGAACCACCGCGTCCGCTCCCCGCATCGCTTCGGCGACCGCTTCAGAGTCGCAGATATCTCCCCGGACGAATTTATAGCGCGGAGAGTCAGCCACGTCGCGCAGATTGTCGAGGTTTCCGGCGTAAGTCAGCTTGTCGAAGTTAATGACTTCATAGTCGGCATGGGTCGCCAGAATGTGGCGGATGAAATTCGAGCCGATGAATCCCGCCCCGCCTGTTATGAAAAGTCGCATGATTTCTCCTCTTCGACCCCAAATTGTAGCCGCGCGCGGGCGAGTCATCAACTATCTGCCTGGAGGCAGCGCAAGTTTTATTCATTACGACTTTTCGATTGAACAAAGCGGGGCCATTGTGATATATTTCCGCGCCTCAAGCAAGGTTCTGTATAGAACCGTTTCGGATGTGCATCAGGTCGCAGCTCGCATCAGCGGGTTTAGGGTTCGTGTCCGACAGATAATTCCATATCGAGGCCACTCCTCACCTCGGCTTTTCAGGCATCATCGATGCAAAACCATTCCGCATGTTAACTGTCGCTCAATCGTCTGCAGCGGCGAGAAAATTTTGAGGAGGAGAGAATAATGAGAAAATTCATAGCCCCTGTGTTGCTGGCGGCGCTGGCTTCGATTTGGGTCGCAATGATCGTGGCGCGATCGGTCGAGGCCCAGTCCAGCACCATAGTTTTCACGGCGCAGTTGCTTCCGGCCAACGAAGTCGCCCCGGTCGTGGTCAATGCGGCTGAACTGGGAGTGACCGGCGGCGCAACAGTCACGCTCGATACCGTCAGTTCGGGAGGCGCGATCACATCGGCCACCGCAAGGTTCGATGTCAGTCTGGCTGGCTTCCCTTCCAATGGCACAGTCATACTGGCGCACATTCACGAGGCCGCAGCCAATGCAAACGGCCCGGTGCGCGTCGACTCCGGCATAACTCCGGCTACGGCAGTTCCGATTCCGGGGGCCAACAGCTTCACCAGAACCAATCTCACCGTGTCGCCTGCGGTCGCGCAGAACATCATCAATAACCCGGCGGGATTTTATTTCAACGTGCATTCGGCTCTCAGTCCGGGCGGCGTGTGTCGCGGTCAGCTTGTGCGTCAGGTTACGTCGGGACTCACCGCTCCTACGCTTTCCGAATGGGGCGCGATCCTGATGACCCTTCTGCTCTTGGCCGTCGGCGTTTATTTCCTTATCGCTCGCGGCAGGGTCGCCCTTGCCGGAACTGATGCCTCCATAGCAACGCCCGCCAGAGCAATAGACTGGAAGCTGTTTGCAATGGTGACGCTTGCGGTGGAGACGATTGCGGCTGTCGCCTTAGTCCTCGTCGGCGCGGGAGCGACAGACGTGACAGGCGCTCTGTCGTCAGGCCTGATCGCGGCTTTCATCATCCACCTGCTGATAGTCAACGCGCGCAGGCATTAACTCCATGCAGGCGATTGAAAAAGCGACCGTCTTTCTGAGTGCGAATCGGAAAGCCCTGTTGTTTTTATTCCGGTTCGCGCTCTTCTTCGGCCTGAGCTACTTCGTGTTCGGCATAGCTCCGGGCATCCGCTCCGGTTTGATAAAGCCCTACACCGAATGGCTGGCTCGCGCCGTCGCCTGGGCGATCAACCTTCTGGGCGCGGGGGCGACGGCTGAGGGCGTGACGGTGCGATCGCCGGAGTTCTCTTTGCAGATAGCCATGGGCTGCGACGGGGTGGAAGCCTCGTGCCTGTTTCTGTCGGGCGTGCTGGCTTACCCGGCCCGGTGGCAGGCCAGGCTCACAGGGGTCGCTCTGGGCCTGCCCGCTATTCATCTGGTCAATCTGGCAAGGCTCATCCTGCTCTATTACGCGGGAGTGTTTCTGCCATCGGTGGTCGAAGAAGTTCATGTTTATGTCGCTCAGGCGCTCGTCATACTTGCATCAACAGCAATGCTCATCTTCTGGCTCGAACGAATCGCTGGTGAGCCTCGGCGGGCATAAGTGGCTGCGGCTGCTGTTGATCGCTTCAGGGCTGTATCTGCTGCTGCTTCCGCTCTGGTGGTATTCGATGGAAGCCCTCGTAGCGATGGTGTGCGCCCCGGCTGACTGGATTTATCATTTCTTCAACCCGCAGGTGACGATCAAGCCCGACGGCAGAGCAGTCAAGGTGGTCATCGCAGTAACGGGCGGCGACCCGGTGCGTTCAGGTCTGCGGCTCGACACCATCACCTACGGGTTGCCGATGCTTGCGGCTCTCACGCTCGTCACCCGCGCAGAATCATACAGAGCGAAAGCGCGCGCTTTGGGTTTGGGGCTGATGGTGATGTTTGCGCTGACCGTGCCTGCGGTGATGATGTGGGCGAGGCTGTCCGTTCTTCAGATGGAAGAGAGCCTGTCTCCTGCGGCGGCGTTTGCAGGCGGCAACCGTTCCGGTTTTTTTTATTACGCATTTCACGGCTACGCATTTTCGCAGCCCGCCCTGGCCGTCGGACTGTGGCTCGCGCTGGTGATGCTCGGAATGTTTCGTGAAAAACCCAGGGTGAAAAAAGCCCCGACCTCGCGCAACGCCCCCTGCCCGTGCGGCAGCGGTCGAAAATACAAACTCTGCTGCGGTCGGGAGTGATTGCTTGTCTGCACCGCGAGAAAAGAGCGTAAAGCCATCGGCTCCCGCAAAACGAAAGGCAGCCCGCAGGCTGCCCTTCGATTGAATGGCTGCCGATTATCCGCGCTTATCGGTTCATGTAGGTGTCGGCTTCGACCACCACCTGAGAAGTCATCTCCTTGCCGCCAACCGAAAGTTTGACCAGGTAGGTCCCTGCTTCGAGCGGAGGAGCGCCGAATCCGCCCTGGCCGAATCCGCCGCCTCCACCGCCGCCGCCTCCTCCGGCAGGTCGCGGGGGAGCATCGCCGCGCAGGTTCCATTGAACGCGGTTGATGCCTGCATCCTTCACCCCGGTTATCGTGCGGATGACTTTTCCGGTCACGTCCGAAATCGTGATCTTCACATCATCCGTGACAGCCGATTTCAGGTAGTAGCTTATCGCCGTGCCCGGCTGTGGGTTCTGCCCGCGGAAATACTTCGAGCCCCCCGCGTAGCGGCTCAAAGTCACATCCTGAAGCCACTGCACTCCCGCGCGCGGGTCGAAGAGGTGCGCGTCGGCATTGATTACTTTTTCCGACAACTGCTGTAGCGGCGTTATGTCGTCGAGGATGTAGATGCCGCGCCCATGCGTGCCGACTATCAAATCGTTGTCGCGCGGGTGAACCAGTATGTCATCTATCCTCACGGTCGGAAGCCCCGTCATAAACCGCTTCCATTCCCCGCCGCCGTTGAGCGAGATGTAGAGAGCGTACTCGGTTCCGAGATAGAGAAGGTTTTTGTTTTTAGGGTCTTCCTTGATGACGTTGACATTGCCCACAGGCAGATTGGCAGAGATGGATTTCCAGGTCGCGCCGAAATCGCGAGTGACCAGAACATAGGGCTTGTGATCATCCGAGCGATGCCCGTCGATTGTGACATAGCAGACTCCTGCATCGAAATGCGAAGGCTCGACGCGCGACACCTGATGGTTGTCAGGGACGCCCGTGATATTCTTCGCCACATTCGTCCAGGTGGCTCCTCCGTCGCGGCTCACCTGAATGTTGCCATCGTCGGTTCCAACCCACAGAAGGCCGGGAATGACGGGCGATTCAGCGATGGTTATGATGTTGCTGTAGCTGCCCGTGCCGTCGTGCTTGGAAGCCATCGGCTTGTCGCCTTCCACTCCCATGATCGGCAGCTTGTTGCGGTCGATCTGTTTGGTTAGATCGGGGCTTGCAGTCCAGGTATCGCCCCGGTCGACGGACTTGAAGAGCTTGTTCGCGCCGACGTAAAGAGTTCGCGGATTGTGCGGCGAAATGTGAATGGGCATGTTCCAGTTGAAGCGATACTGCTCGCCGGGCGGAGGTTCGGGAACTATGTTCGAGGTCGGAGGCCCGAAGCCGAACTGCGGATTGGCCTGCAGTTGTTGAGCCTGTCGAGGGCCTCCCTGCCCTCCCTGTCCCTGTTCGGGGTTGGCCTGTGGTTGCGGTCGCGCTCGCGCTGCTCGCGGGCGAATCGAAACGCTGCGACCGGTTCTCAGATCGATTCGCTGAATCGCGCCGCCCTGTGATTCGGCGTAAACCGTGTTGTGATCCGAAGGGTCGACCTGTGTGTAGAACCCATCGCCTCCGCCCACACGGAACCAGTCAGAGTTGATGATGCCCGCCGGGTTGCGCGTCTGCGACGGGCCGCCCCAGCTTCCGTTGTCCTGCAATCCGCCGTAGACATAATAAGGTTTTCGCATATCAACGCCTACGGCATAGAACTGCGCAAGCGCGATGGTGTTGATAAACTCCCACGTGTCGCCCTGATCGTAGCTCACGTCAAGCCCGCCATCGTTGCCAATAAGCAGGTGATTGTTGTTTGCCGGATCGATCCAGACGGCGTGGTGATCGGAGTGAGCTATGCCCTGAACCTGTTTGAAAGTTTTTCCTCCGTCTGTGGATTTGTGAAAAGGAGCGCCGCAGGTGTAAATGATCTGATCGTTACGCGGGTCGACTCTGATCTGCGAATAATACATCGGGCGGTTGTTGTTGTTGCTCATCACACGCCAGGTCTTGCCCTTGTCGTCCGAGCGCCACACGCCCGACTTCGTAGCGTCAGCCGGAGCAGTCGTCGTCTGCTGACCCGGTTGCTGACCCGGTTGCTGACCGCCAGCGCCGCGACCTCCGCCCGGCCCTCCCGGAGTATCGAGGCCGCCTCCCGTTCCGGGGCTTGCTCCGACTTCGATCTGCGCGTAGACGACCGATGGATTCGAGCGCGACACATCAAGACCTATGCGGCCCAGAAGCCCTGCCGGAAGTCCGTTGCCCTCAAGGCGCGTCCAGTTTTTTCCGGCGTCGGTTGTTTTCCACAGCCCGCTGCCCGGCCCCCCGCCGTTGTAGCCCCAGGGCGTGCGGCGTCGCTGATAAGAAGCCGCATAGAGGGTCTTGTTGTCGGCAGCATCGATCACTATGTCGGTAAAGCCGGTGTCTTCATCGATAAACTTGATGTTGGCCCAGGTCTTGCCGCCGTCGGTGGTCTTGTAGATGCCGCGCTCTTTATTCGAGCCGAACAGGTGGCCGAGGGCTGCGACGTAAACCGTGTTGTTGTCCTTGGGATCGATGACGACGCGGGCGATGGTTTGAGTTTCGCGCAGCCCCATGTTGGTGAAGGTTTTGCCCGCGTCAGTGGATTTGTAGATGCCATCGCCGAACGAAGAGCTTTGCCGGTTGTTGGGCTCGCCCGTTCCGACCCACACCTGATTGGGATCGGATTGAGAGACGGCAATATCGCCAATCGATGACACGGGGTAAGTGTCGAATATGGGCTCGAAGGTCGTGCCGTTGTTCGTCGATTTCCACACCCCTCCGGTAGCCGCGCCGACGTAGATAACGTAGGGGTTGCTTTCGACGACGGCGAGGTCGTCTATTCGGCCTCCCATGCTGGCCGGACCTATCGAGCGCCATCGAAAGTTCTTGAGCAGCGGGTCGTCGGATTGATTGACCGGGGGAGCCTGGGGTTGTTGAGCGGGCGGCCCCTGCGCCAGAGCGTTTGCGATAAGAGAAACGAGAATACAAGAGAGAGAGAGCAGCCGGGTGAATCTTCCTTTCATACCGAAAATCCTTTCGCCGTTTTGATTTTTGAAAGCCTGGATCAAGAGGTGTTCCGATAAAGCTTCGACACCGCTGGCTAATACGCAGGAACCCTGCTTTTGGTCACGTCAAAGGCGCATCAGTTTATCGGCAAACCCCGGCTCCTTCAAGCCCGGTTGACAAACCCGCAGCGGCGTATTAGAACAAACCTCTCCCGTAATAAAAAGCTCATTGGAGGAAATGAAATGCTCAACTTCATCCCAAGGCGCGCGGCCCTGGCCATCTTGTTGACCTCTCTCCTTTCGACTGCGCAGGCTCAGGACAAAAAACTCACGGCTGAAGAACTCGTCGCCAGCCACCTCAAATCCGTAGGCAGCGCCGAAGCCATAGCTGCCGCAAAGACGCGGGTGGTGACAGGAGAAGTCAACATCGTCCGGCTCATCGGCTCGGCGGCTCGACTCGCAGGAAAGGGAGCGATGTTTTCCGACTCTCAGCGGTTCATCTACAGCATGCGCTTTCCCTCTCCCGAATATCCTTCCGAGCAGATGGCTTTCGACGGCCAGCGCGCCGAGACCGGATTTCTTCCACAGGGCCAGCGATCCAACCTCAGCCAGTTTCTCGACCAGCAGAACCTGCCGCTCAGGGAAGGCTTGATTGGAGGAACGCTCTCGTCGGCCTGGGCGCTTCTCCGCCTTCAGGAAAAACAGCCCAAACTCGAATATCGCGGGTTGAAAAAAATCGATGGGCGGCAGCTTCACCAACTGCGCTACCGCCAGCGCAAAGGGTCGCCCGACCTGACCGTCACGCTTCATTTCGAGCCTGAGACCTTCCGCCATCTTCGCACCGAGTACAAATTTCAGATAGGCGCGCGAATCGGTCTCGGCCCTAATGATTCGACCACCGTTCAGGAGAGCTACTACGTCCTGACGGAAGACTTCGACGAGTTCCGCCCGGTCGATGGACTCACTCTTCCTCACCGCTACCGCCTGCGCCTGAGCATACAGACTTCAGGCGGCTCGACGATGATCGACTGGACGCTTGCCGTCGCAGAGATTTCTCACAAGGAGAAAGTAGACGAGCAGACCTTCAAGATAAAGTTGTAAGCCAATCAATGCCAGGCGAGGAGGAATTCGCAGCAGGCGTCTCCTTTGACCACGCACACCGTGTGGTTGGCTTTCACCTCGCGAGCGCCGGCGAGTTCCAGCATTCGCATCAGAAACCCCATCACGCTCTTGCAGGTTCCGGCAGTGGGCTGCACGCCCGATTCGTAGTGATAACGGACCAGCCCTGATCGGTCGCCGCGCCTTTCGGTCTCGCATCTGCGGACATCGCGGAAGAGCATATCTCCGACCCACGATATTCGATCCACCTGCTTGAGAGGGTCTGCGACGATGAGCGATTTGTATACACCCGCGCAGGCATGCTGGGCCATGGCTCGGCCTATATCGATTGCAAGCTCATCTCCTGTTGCGCCCATCTGACGGGTGAGTCGGCTCATCATCCGCAGATCGTCGTAAGGATACCAACTAGAAGGCAGGAACGGAGTCGAGAGGAGGGCGCGATCGACAGGGTCGAGCAATTCCATCGCGGCATCGAGTGCCGCCTGACCGTAGCGGTCTTTCAACAACCCCATCCACCCATTGATGAGCACGCCTTTTATTTCTGCCATCGTCGTCCTCTCAACCTGGGATCGTGGTGCGATGATAAGACAGGCCGAAGTTCAAAACAATAGATTTGCTCATCGCTTCCTTCCGGGAGGCCAGGGAAAAAACGCGCTGGTGCGGCGGATATAATCTTCGTACTCGGGCCTGGTTTTCCTGAGAGATTTTTCGAGCAGCGCCGCGCCTGAATATTTCACCAGCAGAAAAGTCATCAGCAGCGGGCTGATGAGAGTCCACGCTCCTGCCGGCGTCGAAAGCGCGATGAGATAGTAGCCCCACCACAGAGTCGCATCCCCGAAATAATTCGGATGGCGAGTCCATGCCCACAGCCCCGTGGCCATGACTTTTCCCTTGTTGGCAGGGTCGGATTTGAAACGACGGAGCTGCCAGTCGCCCGCCGCTTCGAAGAAAAAGCCCGCAGCCCACAGAGTCGCGCCCGCCCAATCGAGCGCAGTCAAAGGATCCGGCGTCGCCGAAAGCTGGGCTGCCTGAAGCGGAAGCGAAATGACCCACATCAAAACGCCCTGAAAGACGAAGATCGAGTAGAGGCTCACTATCGGGAATCGCCCGCCGTGCTGTCTTCGCATGGATTGATAGCGCGGGTCTTCTCCCCTGCCGCGATTGCGCAGGAAGATGTGCAGGGCCAGCCTCGCTCCCCAAACTGACGTGAGCCAAAGAACCAGTATCTTTCGCGCCGCGAATCCTTCGGAGAGAAAAAAACTCACTGCGGCGATGATGATGAAGCCCGCTCCCCAGAATATATCGACTATGCTTGCGTCTTTGAGCTTGAGGCTCAACGCCCACAGCAGAAGCATCGAAGCCATCACCACCGCGAGAGTGGTAAACAGAGTGAGTGTTTGATCCAATGCCGTTTCTCCGCCAGAGAGTTGATTGCCGTTTCATTGTGCGGGTCGGAGCGGTCATCATTCAATGAAAAACTTTCGCGAGGCGGGCAACTTCGACTCCCCCCTGCGGCATCAGCGAGTTGGCTGCGCTGCTCCAGGCGCAGTTTCTTCACGAACCGTTCACGAAACTGCGGAGGAAAAATAATGAGAAAGAAAACAGTGAGTCTCCTCCTTGCGCTGTCGTTTTTGGGGCTGATGCTTCCGGCGGCGATGGCTCAGGATCGAGACCACAGAGGTTTCATCAAGCGAGATAAAAACGGCGTCCGGGTAGGCGATGGTCGCGTCACCCTCTTTGACGGTCCCGGCATAGTCAACTATGAGCACAAACACGAGTGGATGGCCGGACCGGGCGGCGCGGCCATCGTCATAGGATCGGGCGCGGGCGCGGGCGCTCTGACCGGCGGTCTGGTCGGAGGAAAAAAAGGAGCTTTGATCGGCGCGGCTGTCGGAGCCGGGGCAGCCACCGGATTGTGGCTCTACAAGAACCGCCGTCATAAACACAAAATCTTCTGATCCATTTGGATCACGAAGCCTCCAGGGGGCAAAGCCTTGCTTTGCCCTTTTTAACCCTGATCTGCGCAAAACCGCTCAAGCCTCTGCGCAGAGTTCCGCACAATCCGCCCCTGAATTCAGATTTGCGCCCCGCGAATCGGGGAACGCCGGTTGCTCCATCAAGCGGTTTGATCAAAACCCGGCAGAGCGCAGACAGAATGAAAACGATAATCGAACCTTTCAGAGTCAAGGTAGTCGAGCCGATCAGGATGACCACCCGCGAGGAGCGCGAGGGTTTACTCAAAGACGCCTCATACAACCTCTTCCTCATCAACGCCGAAAACGTCATCATCGATCTGCTCACCGACAGCGGAACGGCCGCCATGAGTTCCGAGCAGTGGGCGGCGATGATGCGCGGCGATGAGTCTTATGCCGGAAGCGCCAGCTTCTATCGCTTCGAAGCCGCCGTGCGCGATATCTTCGGTTTCCGTCACGTGATTCCCACTCACCAGGGCCGCGCAGCCGAGCGCATACTCTTTTCCGTGATGTGCAAACCGGAGCAGATAGTGCCAAACAACACTCACTTCGACACCACCCGCGCCAATGTTCGATACGTGGGCGCGGAGGCAATCGATCTCCCCATCCCTGAATTCTACCTGCCCGCCGACGAGCATCCTTTCAAAGGCAATATGGACACCCGCGCGCTGCGTCAACTCATCGAGCGCGAAGGAGCGGATCGCATACCGCTTGTTATGCTCACCGTGACCAACAACTCAGGCGGCGGCCAGCCGGTCTCGATGGCCAACGTCCGCGAGCTGAAATCG
>CAZPQE010000061.1:0-9108 GCA_964588615.1 uncultured Clostridia bacterium
GAGAATCTGAGAGTCTTCGCCCGAAACAGTCTTCATAGCCAGTGGATGCTAACACGGTGAAGGGTGAAGAGTGAAGGGTGAAGAGTGAAGGGGTGATGGATTACACAAACGCCAATCTCCTCACGCCCCCGCTGCCCCCTGCTCCCCTGCTCTGCGCCGCCCTTGTCAGCGGCGCGACATGTTTGTAGTGTTAAAATGTTTTCCAGCTTTATCGAAGTGAGGCGTGGTGACGGATGAGCCGGTTGATGTTCGTTTACCTTTCAGGCAGCGAAAAGGGTAAGACGAGGATATTCACTCAAAACCATGTGACGCTGGGAACTTCGGAGGCTTGCGATCTCAAACTCGTCGCCGAAGAGGGAGGCCGTTTGCCCGAAGGCGCTATCGCCGATATCTACGATGACGAGGGCGTCTTTCACCTCGTCACACATCCTGACGCGGACGAGATGCGGATCAAAGTCAATGGCGAGGAACTCAGCCTCGAAGAGTCGGTCTCAGGCTACAGGCTTCAGGACGGAGACACGATTGATTTCGGGCAGGGCCTTTCGAGCGCAAGCATTCTGTTTCAGGTCATGCCTGAAAATTTCTCGACCGCTCAACTCGTCCGCCGGGGCAGCCGCGCCGTAGAACAACAGGTCGCGGCCCAACCCGTCCATCCTCTGACTGCGACCCTGTTCGTCAAGGAGCTTACTGCAAGCCTGTGGGCCGAAGTCCCCCGCAAAGTCAAACTCATAGGGCTTGCCACCGCCGCTGCAATCACCATAGCCGTCATCGGCCTCATTTATACGGCGGTCGTCATCGTGCATCGCAACTCAGTTCAAAACGAACTCATTCAGAAACAGATCGAACAGCAACAGGCCCAGCGCCAGCAGGATCAATCCACTATCGATGAACTCAGAAAACAACTCGACCGTCAGCGCGAGGACGACGAGCAGAGCCGGTTGTTCACTCAACGCATAGCCGAAAGCTACAGCGGCAGCGTATGCCTGGTGGTCGGCTCTTACAGCTTCGTCGAGCGAGGCACGGGTCGGGTGCTGAGATACGAAGCCGCAGACGACGCCAACGACAATCCTGTCGATCAGGAGGGCAACCTCCTGGCCTCAGTCGACGGGTCGGGGCCGCCGGTGCGAATCGATTACACTGGAACGGGGTTCGTCATCAGCGAAGGAATCATCGCCACCAACAAGCACGTAGTCCGCCCGTGGGCCACTGACCCGGTGGCCCAGATCATCCTTCAGCAGGGCGCGGGACTCAGGCCGCGACTCGACACCTTTGAAGCCTTCTTCCCTTCGATCAAGACTCCCTTTCCTCTCAAAGAGCTTGGCTCTTCGCCGCGCTTCGATGTGTCGCTGTGCCGGTTCGATCAGGGAGACGCCGCTCTGCGGGTGCTTCCGCTCAACACCGACGAGCCGCGCCTGACTATCGGAGGCCCGGTCGTGCTGGTGGGATATCCCACAGGCGTTGACGGATTGCTTCAGAGGATAGATGAGGCCGAGCGCAGGAACCTACTCAGGCAGCATGGGCAATCGACGGAAGACGTGACCATAGGGCTTGCAGGCAGAGGGTTGATAAGACCTCTGACGACGACCGGCACTGTCAGCGACGCGCTTCCCGGTCGCATAGTTCACAGCGCGCAGACGACCGAGGGCGGATCAGGCAGCCCCATATTCGACCGCAGCGGGCAGGTGATAGCGATCAACTCCGCGATACTGACGACAGCCGACGGGCGCGAGAGTTTCGGCGGCTCGAATTTCGGCGTTCCCATCAAGACAGCCTACGACATGCTGGTGGCCTACTTGAAAGGCGAATTGAAAGTGGAATGATTTCCAACGGCCTTCCTGTCACTGCATCAACTCCACGCCGTTGAATCGGAGAGTGTCGTCTTCCTTGCTCGGCGGAGCGATGACTTCGAAGACGAGGGAGTCGAATTTTCCCTGGCCGCGATAGAAAGAAGTCCTGTAGCCCCGCCCGTTGGTGAACTCGATCATCTGAACTCCCCACTTGCCGAAGGCGGCGTTTTCAGGAATGTGGATGCTGACATCGAAGACGTTTTCCGAGAGGCTCTCCTCGGGCGAAATGATCGCTTCGCCTTCGGCGAGTTTGAGTTTGTTGGAATGGGCCAGCGAAAAAAGGAAGCATCGAACCACGACTCGGCTTATGCCTGCCGGGTCGTGCGCTTTGACTCTGAGCACTACCCTCTCGCCCGCCGTGATCCGCAGAGGTTGTGAGCCGTTTCCGTTGAGATAGATCGCCATCGTCTCCTCGCTATGATGAAAGCAAACTCCCGTGAGGATGTATGAGGTGAGGATGGGTGATGCGGGCTGTTTCCCAGCTTCTCTTATGAGAAGGATGATAAGCTTGCGACAGACCGAGCGTCAAGAGTTCGCCCGTCGGGAGCAGTTTCGAGTTTTCAGCCCTACTCGTTCCAGGCGGCTAAAGGTCGCATCTTCGATTCAAGGGCACAAAACCCTGCGGGAGCGCCGGAAACAACATTTGCCTCTTGCCTTTTTACTTTTTCCTTCCCCCGCTCACCTGTGACCGTAGGGTCGCGCCTTCCCTTCCTGCGCTTCTTTCAATGCGCCGTTTTCGATGGCTCCCATCGCTATGGCTTTCTCATACTCGGCTATGGCGTCGGCGCGGAAGTCCTGAAAGTCGTATATGCGGCCCAGCAGCACGTGACACCATTGAATCAACCACGCTTCGGTTTCTCTCGATGCGCGCTCGATTGCCCGGCGATAAAGTTTTATCGCCGCCTCAAGCCTGTCGTGCTGCTGTTGAATCTTGTCGTTTTCGTCCGCCTTCGGGTCGAGCTCCGCCGGGCCGGGGGTCTGGCTTATCACCTGACCCATGCCATAGAGCGCGCGGGCATTGTCAGGCTCCGAGGCCAGTATCTCTTCCAGTATCACACTGGCATCTTTGAACCGCCGCTGACGGATCAGTTCGTCCGATTGCAGTATTTTCGCGGCGAGGCTTCCCGGAGGCGGTCCCGCCTCAACCGGGCGCGCGGCTCTTTCCTTGCGCGCGGCCAGGACGCGGGCGATCACAGGCTCGAAGGTTTTCGCCCGCTCGGCCTCGCGCTCGAATTTTGTAGTGGCAAGCATTTCGTCGAAGAACTCTTCGACCGCGATGCCTACCTTTTCGAGATTCGAAAGCGATTCGTAGAAATGAAATGCCAGCGCCGCGCCTCTCTGGTATGCCTGAGCCAGATCGAATAGGGCATCGTCTTCGGTGTAAGACGCGCCGCGCTCTGCGGCATCAAGCCGTCGCAGACGGGCTTCGGCTGCGCGGGCCAGGGATTCGCGCAGCACAAGGTAGACGCTCGGCCCGAATTGTTTTTCCGCAGTGGGAACCGAGCCAACCAGTTTGGTTATCTGGTCTTTGAAGTCCAGCGATCTTTTGAGGTGGCGCTCGATGATCGGATCGATTATGAAGCGGATCAACGCCTGGCGCAGGGCATCGATGTTGACCGTGCGCGACGGGCCGACAAACAGTATGTAGTCATCGCCGACCCTGCGATAGAGCAATTCGTCCTTGCGGTTGAGCAGATCATCGCGCACGAACGAGCCTCCGAACGCGCCGAGCGGATCGATGCTCAAAAACATCTGCCGCGTGCGGTTGCGGGCGATGACCCTGGGCGCAGGCTTCTTTTTGTCCTTCTTGTCCGACTCGTCGCTTATGACTATCGGGCGCATGCTGACTATGGTCTCAGGTCTGGCATGGAAATATTCGACCACGCGATAGATCAATTCGCCTGCCGGGCGGCGATAAGCGGCAGCGTAAGCCTGGGCGACCGCCTGATATTTCTGTATGAAGTTTTTGATCCCGCTTCCGACATAGAACTCGCGCATGAGCGGTTCGAATTCGAGCAGAGGCAGAAGGTCGCGCGGGATCGCGCTTGTCGGGCGAGTGATCTCATCTTCTTCGGGGCGAGGCAGAGCGAAGATAGGCGGACCGGTCATCAGCAGCGAGAGCGCGGCATAGCGGCCCGCGTCTACGGCTTCATCCGTGCCTGCGCGGCGATGGGACTTGTAAAAGGCGGCGAGCTTTTCGCGCAGTTTCGGGTCCATCCCGGCCAGGTCTCGGCGGAGTTCGGCGCGAGCAGGAGTCAGTGGCTGGCCTCCCGGTTCATAATCGAACCCAGCCATATTGATGGCGGCCATGGCGATGAGCGTGCGCGTGTCGTATTCGATGCGCAGGTTTATCTCTGACGGATCGATGAAGCGCGACAGCGGCGCAGGAGCTTTTGCTTCCTGAGCAGCGGGTTGCTGTCCCAGGGCCGACACAGCGAGGATGAGGCAAAGAAGGATACAGCTTGTTTTTCGCATAGAAGAAAAATAACGGCGCGACGCATGCGCGGTCAACTTGTTTCCGGGCGATGTGCGCGCCGCCGACTTGCGCGTTTCGAACGCGTTGAGTTATTTTCCGCCCGATGCACAAGCCCAATATAGGAATACTCATATCGGGTCGCGGCTCGAACATGATCGCCCTGCTCGACGCCATCAAAGAAGGCCGCCTTGCGGCTCAGGCCGCGCTCGTAATCAGCAACATCGAATCGGCTCAGGGGCTTGAAAAAGCCCGCGCGCGCGGAGTCGAAACCCTGTTCATTTCTCACAAGGGCCGAACACGCGAAGAACACGATTTGGAAATGGTCGCAGAGCTCAAAGGCCGGGGCGTAGAACTGGTCTGTCTGGCCGGGTACATGCGGCTGGTCAGCGGCTCTTTCGTGCAGGCATTCAAAAACCGCATACTCAACATTCACCCTTCTCTGCTCCCCGCCTTTCCCGGACTCGACGCGCAGCGTCAGGCCCTCGAATACGGGGTGAAGGTGACGGGCTGCACAGTTCACATAGTCGATGAAGAACTCGATCACGGGCCGATAGTTCTGCAGCAGCCGGTCGAGGTGCTCGACGACGACACGATAGAGACGCTCTCGGCGCGCATACTCAAGCAGGAGCACCGGATTTATGCCGAAGCCGCAGGGCGCGTACTCAGCGGAAGGTTTCGAGTAGAAGGAAGGCGAACTTTTTACGAGTAAAAGATGAGGGCAACGACCCAGGTGTCGGACTGCCTCGAAAGGATGATTCTACCAGCGTTATGTTAATTTTGGGTCGTTGCCTGCTGCTTAGATAGCCTTACCACCCGTTTCGCGTTGCCTGAGAAAATTTTTCAGGCATGTTTTTTTCATCTATCGATCCGACCTGATGGTGAAAGTGATCGGACGAGTGGTCATCATCGTGATCTCCGTCCCGCGAGGAACTTCAGCCTCGTTGCCTTTGCGAAGCATAGCTCCGGCAACGCCCGCCCCGGCTCCGACTGCTGCGCCTATGGCCGCGCCCTTGCCGCCGCCCATCACTCCGCCGAGTATCGCGCCGCCTATGCCTCCGCCGCCCACGTAGGCAACCTGTCGCTTCTCAGATGAACGACCGCTCACATGACTTTCAGAATCGATCTCTGCGTCTTCGCCCTGAGTGTCCGTAAGCGATCCCTCGATCTTTCGCCTTGAGCCGTCAGGCAGGACAAGCGCGTCGAATGCCACTCCGAGCGAGCCCTGTCTTCCACGCGAGCGGGCAGTGGTCACTGCCGTTATTCGCCCTTCTACGGTTGATCCCGCAGGCACGACCTCTACGCCGCTCGCGTATACCGGTATCACGACTGTGGTTTTGAAACGGTCGCCTGCGCGCGCCGTCCTCGAACTGATCGAATCAGCCATCCTCAGAGTGAAGGTCTGATTCTCAGGCAAGGTGTAAGTGGCCGTGACCGGCCCGGTGACCTGAGCTTTGGCCGCTGGTCGAGCGCGCCGAGGCTTTCTCTTGCGCAAAGCGGGCCTGGATTTCCTCTGCGCCGCAAGAGCCATTGATTCGGCCACTGTCCCTCCCGCGATTGCTAGGAGCGCGATCAACACCGACAGAGTGAGAATTCTTTTCTTCATGACAGTCCCCCTTCTAACTGATCGTGTCGTCCTGGATGAATTGGTTCGCAGCGCCCGGATGAGGGCGCAGAGTGTGATGAAAACAGATGTCGGGGGTGTTGCCAGAAAAATCAGCGCGCGCTTATCTCTGCAAGCCGAAATACCCGATGGTCACATAGAAGCCGGGCAGGAACTTGACATGGATTTTGCCGAGATAATTCCGGGGCGTGATTTCCACTATTTCATCGAGAATGATGCGAATCAACCAGGGGTTTTCCTTCGAGTCGTAGTCGAGTTTGATAACGTCGGTGTTTCGATCTTTCCTGCCCTTGCCCGCGCAGGTTTTGAAATGATAGGCGCTGGTATTTCCTTCCGAATTTCGATTGAACCTTGAGTAAAACGGGGTTGCAATTTTCAGGATCGCGGCTCCGGTCGGGGTGAAGACATTGAAGCCGGTCTGCGTCTGGCTGTCGAACGATTTGCCGAGCCAGGGCGTTTTTTTGTCCATCAGGACGTGAGGCAAACCGGGATGAAATCCGTCGGGAGCAGGTTCAGGCAATCGCCCCTGAACGAACATCGCCTGATAGCGGCTGTGCTCGACCAGGAAAGTTATCAGAGAGCCGAAGATCAGAATGGCGACGATCAATGAAGCGACGATGAGCAAAATGTAAAACAGAATCTGCATAATTTCTGCGTCGCCTCCTTATACGAAAGCTTTCGTCAATCGGATTTGGTTCTAACACGCTACTCCGGGTCGTCCTCTGACTGCTCTTGTCTGAGGCGGGCGAAGTGATCCACGATTCGTTGAGCCTGTATCTCTCCGACGAATGGTTTGAGCTCGGCGAAGCTGGCCCCTGAAACCCGTTTCAGGCTGCCGAAGTTGCGAAGCAGTCGCGCCTTGAGCTTTTCGCCCACTCCCGGAATCGAAGTCAGATCGGATTTGAAATCGCGCATAGCCCGCCGCTTGCGGTGATAGGCGACCGCAAAACGATGAGTCTCGTCCCGCACCATCTGAATCAAATGCAGAACCGGCGAATGATGATCCAGTCGGACAGGTTCATCACGGCCTTTCACAAAAAGCAGTTCTTCCTTTTTGGCTATCGCGGCGGTCGGCAACGCCTCAAGCCCTATCTCGCTCAACGCCCGCGCGGCAGCAGCAAGTTGCCCTTTTCCTCCATCGATCAAAACAAGATTGGGCAATGGCTTTTCTTCTCTCAGGAGCCGAGAGTATCTGCGCCCGACGACTTCATACATCGATTGAAAATCATCGGCGCGGCCCTCGACCGACCGCACTTTGAATTTTCTGTAATCAGATTTTTTCATCGCGCCCTGCTCGCAGACGACCATCGAAGCGACGTTTTCCGCGCCCTGAATGTTCGAGATGTCGAAGGATTCGATCCTTTCGGGCAACTCGGTCAGATCGAGAGCCTCCTGCAACTCCTGAAGCACTTTCTGCATATCGGGCCGCTGCACTCTGAAACGCTGCTCGAAATTGAATCGCGCGTTTTTCTCAACCAGATCGATCAGATCGCGCTTGACCCCGCGCTGAGGCGCGATAATGTGAACCCGTCGCCCGCGTTGAGTCGTCAGATACTCTTCCAAAATCTGGCGATCTTCGAACTCCACCGGCACATGCACTTCGCCCGGCGCGTAATCGCCCGCCGTGTAGTATTGCTTCAATGCCTGCCCGATCAATCCGCCCGGTTCGAAGGGCTCGCGGATGTCTTCCCAGTAAAACTCTCGCTTGCCCACTATCTTCCCCTCTCGCATGGTGAAGAGCGCGAGCGCGAGTTGATGTCCCTCGCGGTAGTAACCGAATATGTCTACGTCTTCGCCCGACACGGTGAGCATTTTCTGCTGCTCGCCGAGCCGCTGAATCGTTCTTATCTGATCGCGGTAGCGCGCCGCCGCTTCGAACCGCATCTCTTCTGATGCCCGCTGCATTCGCTCTTTCAACCGCTCTTCGAGGTCAGCCGTCTTCCCCTCAAGCAGCATTTCCACATCGCGCACGGCCTCATCGTAATGCTCAAGCGCGCAGAGTTTTTTCACGCAGGGGCCGAGGCATCGCTTGATGTGATATTCAAGACACGGACGATCAGCCTTGCCATCGATTTCGATCGAGCAGGTGCGAAGCTGAAAATTCCGGTTGATGAGATCGAGCGTGTGATAAGCCAGCGAAGGCGGCAGATAAGGCCCATAATAACGCGAGCCGTCCTTGACTATTTTTCTGGCGATGATAGCTCGCGGCGCGGTCTCGGCGGTGATCTTGATGTGCGGATACTGCTTGTCGTCTTTGAGCAGAACATTGAAAGGAGGCTTGTGCTTCTTTATTAAATTGCATTCGAGCGCCAGCGCCTCGATTTCATTATCGGTGACGATCAATTCGACATCGGCGATGCGCGAGACGAGATCATTGGTCTTGGCGTCGTGCGAGCGGGGCGAGTGAAAATACTGGCGGACTCGATTGCGAAGCGCCTTCGCCTTGCCGACGTAGAGAATCTTCCCCGCCTCATCGCGATAGATGTAGCAGCCTGGCTCAAGGGGCAAATTGGCGAGTTTTTCGCTGAGAGTCATTTGTCATTTGTCATTTGTCATTTGTCATTTGTCGTTCGCTATTCGCAAAGGACCAGTGACAAATGACGAATGACTATCAATCAATTTTTCGCACCACCAGGTATTTGCCTTCCTGGAAGCGGAATCGGAAGCTGCCCTCGAAGCGGCGTATTTGCGACACTCCGCTGCCGGAGGCGAGAGTCGGGATGCGAAGCGCGCCTTCGAATTGCGAATAATCAATGGTGGCGTTGAAGGAGCGCAGTTTTGCGGCCTCCTTTCCTGCATCCTTGTCGAGTTTGTCGAGGTTGTGAAGGCTTTCGATTTTTATGGTCAGCACCTCGCCGGTCATCGGATCGAGTTGAGCTATGCCGCTTGCGAGCGGCGTTTCGGTCGCTTCCGGTTTGGGCGCGAACTTGTACCACTTTTCATTCTTGCGCTCGGCCACGACTTCCTGAAAGTTGTAGTAGCGGATTTTTTCAGGAAGCAGCGGGAAGAAGGCGAGGTCCCAGACGGCTCCGACCGAAAGCAGCGTGCGTTCGTTTTCATTCACACGACTCTTGGGCCTTCCACGGTTGTCGGTGTCGGCGATCACGCGCACTTCTACGGGCGTCTGCCCGGTTTTGTCGGGCGCGTCGGCGGGCTCGACGATG
>CAZPQE010000061.1:9118-18916 GCA_964588615.1 uncultured Clostridia bacterium
GCTCCGGGATATCAATGGCGACGCGCAGGATCTTCTGCTCTTCGCCCCGGTTGAGTTTGAACCGCTCGATGTGAAGTTTCTGCTCGTAGCGGCAGCGGTCGCGGACGAAAAGCGAGCGATCCTGGTTTGCCGCAGCCTTGCAGATCAGGGGCGGCGCGGTACACTCCATCGAGGGAGAACTCTGCGAAAAAGCGACTATCGAGACCAGCATGACTGCGATTACGGATTTCATCAATTTCTTGACTCCTCAGTATGTTTCGTGTATTAACATTGGCGTCGTGCCTCAAGAGTATAGGTTAGCTGGCTTTACCACAGCAAATGTCATCATCATCGAGTCATCCAAACCCAGCCCGTTTGATAAATATCGGCTTCAGGACTGCCGACATAAAAATCAGTGGAGGAGCGTATGAGATTTAGAGGGATGGTCGCGCTAGTGATCGCAGTGTCGGTTTCGATTGTGAGCGGTTGCGCGACCAAGAAGTACGTGCGCAACCGAGTCAACGAACGAGTGACCCCGCTTGAAAACAGAACTGGCGAACTCGAAGAGACCTCGCGGCGCAACACTCAGGACATCAGCCGTCTCTCGCGCGAAGTCGAAGATGTGCGCATGCGAGCCGATAAGGCCCAGGAACAGGCTGACCGAGCTTCAGCCTCAGCCGAGCAAGCCAACACCAGAGTGACCGGAGTCGAGCAATCGATCACTACTCTGAGATCGAACCTCGACAAGTTCACCCTGCAGAAAACCGTGACCGTGCTCTTCGATGTGGGCAAGTCGGATCTCAAGCCGGAGGCTTACACCTCGCTCGACGAGCTTGCAAACCAGATCAAAGACCGCAACGGCTTTCTCATCGAGATTGAAGGCTACGCATCAGCCGAAGGCGATCCGAAAAAAAACGACCTTCTGAGCCAGGCGCGGTCTGAAGCCGTGCGCAGGTATATGGCCGAGCGTCACAACGTGCCGCTCTTCCGCATGTCGCTGCTCGGATTCGGAACCAGCCGGCCCGTAGCCGACAACGCCTCTGAAGAAGGCCGCATCAGGAATCGCAGAGTCGAGGTCAGACTGCTCACCAACAACGCCGTCAGCCAATAGCAGTGGTCAGTGGTCAGTGGTCAGTGGTCAGTTGATGCGCCGACCACCGGCCACTGACTACCGACTGCTGACTACTGAGATGGAATTCGGCATCGATATTCCTCAAGGCAAGCCCTACGACGCGGTCGCCCTGGGACTCAACGCCGTCGATCACCTCGTCGTAGTCCCTCACTATCCTGAGTTCAACACCAAGATCGCGTTCATCACGCACAAGCTCGCGCCCGGCGGACAGTGCGCCTCAGCGATGGTCGCGCTCTCGCGCCTCGGACTCAGAACGCGGTACATCGGCGCGATAGGCAACGACGACATCGGACAGTTTCAGTTGAAATCCATAACCGATGAGGGAGTCGATGCAGGCGGCGTCCGGGTTGTCGAAGGAGCCGAGAGCCAGACCGCTGTCATCATCATCGACCGTGAGAGCGGCGAGCGCACCATACTGTGGCATCGCGACGACAAGCTGCTCATCCCTGCCGATGAAGTCGACCCGGCGGCGGTCACATCAGGCCGTGTGCTGCTTCTGGATTGCCACAACGTCGAGGCTTCGATTGCAGCCGCTCGCTATGCGCGAGAGGCGGGCGTTCCCGTAGTAATCGATATCGATAATATTTATCCCGGCGCTGAACGGCTTTTTTCGATGGTGGATTTTCTCATCTCTTCGAGCAGCTTTCCCGAACGGCTCACCGGCGAAAAAGATTTGCGCGTCGCTTTGAAAAAGATACACGAGCAGACCGGTTCATTTTTCGTTGCGGCCACTCAGGGAGTCGAAGGAGTGCTGGCGTATTTCAAGGGCCAGTTCATTCACTCGCCCGCTTTCAAAGTCGAGTGCCGCGACACGACAGGCGCGGGCGACGCTTTTCATGCGGGGTTCATTTACGGATTGCTTTGCGGGCATTCGGTTGAAGAAACGCTGAGGGTGGCAAACGCGGTTGCGGCCTTGAAGTGCCGCGCGCTCGGATGCCGGACAGCGTTGCCGACCAGAGATGAACTGAATTCTTTTCTGTCTTCGCAGGCTTGAGAACTGCGTTTCATTTCTCTCGGAGCTCCTGTAGGGGCCGAACTCCGTGTCCGCCCCTGCCTGGAGCCAATCGACCTTTCAGATCGATTTCGTTTCAAACAGGGGCGACCAGAGACGGTTGCCCCTACAGGAGTTTCCATACTTCAAAATCACGACTCCCCTTTGCTGAATACCTGCGTGAAGAATCCCTTCAAACTCTGGCCTATGCCCGCCGGGGTCTCTTCGCTGCGGACGACCAGCACGGGACATTCAGCGCGGTTGACTATCTCGCGCGTGATGTTTCCGAGTATGTAAGTGCGAAGGGTCGAGTGATCCGGGCTTGAGCCGGTGACGACCAGATCGTAATCTCCGCGCCGAATCTCCTTGAACACCTCGCTCAACACAAGCCCATGTCTTAATCTGACTTCGCTCTCGACCCCCATCTTTTCAAGCTCTTCCTTTTCGCGGCGGAGGTTCTGGCCCAGATCGGTATTCGAATGCAGCAGCAGGTTTATATCCTCTTCCATTCGGATGAGGTCTGAATAAACCGGAGGAGGCTCGGCCATGACGTGAAACAGAGTGACCGAGGCGCTCGACTCGCGGGCTATGCTTCCGGCAAAAGCCACTGCCGCATCGATATATTTTTCTCCTCCGCTGCAAATCAGAATTCGTTTGAGAGAAGTCCGATTGCCGATGACGACGAGCACCGGCGGAGCTACGGCTTTGATTATCTTGTAGGCTTTAGCCGACATCAGAAATGGCCCGCGCGTTCCCTTGCGGACGGCCCCGATGACTACGAGATCGTAGCGAGTCTCTTCGGCGCGTTTGACTATTTCTTCTATCGGGTTTCCGGCTTTGGTGATGAGTTCTGCCGTGACTCCGAGACCCCGGAGCGTCTCGCGCCCGCGTTTGAGGGCATCGAAAATGGAGTCTTCTTCTTCAGGCTTTTCGGTTATGCCGAGTATGGTCGCATCGGCGCGGCAGGCTGCGCTGATGAGTCCTCCGAAGCCTATGGCCGCTTCGGATTGTTTCGACCCGTCGCTGCAAATCAGTATTTTCATGGGCGACATCATCATAGATTAGGCGAACATTATAAGTCTACGTTTCATCAAACAAATCTCCCACCCGCGCTTGTCGCACACAGAGCCGGGAACGTAGAATCAATTTCAGGAGATCAGAATGCAGTTCAAAAAAATCGCTTCAGTTCTTGTCGGCATCCTCGCCGCTCTCGTCTTCGTTTCGGGATTCAACTCAAAGGCTCAAACGACCGCACAACCTCAGATTGACGAAATAATCAAAAGGTTCGCCGCCGCCGAGAGCCAGAATAAGACTGCCCGCAACAACTACACTTTCACCCAGGACGTCGATATCCTGACACTTGGCGAAGCCGGATCGATCACGGGCCGTTACAAGCGAGTGTCCGATATCGTTTTCGACAACCAGGGCAACCGGTTCGAGAAGATCAGCTATTTTCCCCCGTCCACACTCAAAGTTTATATGAGTCAGGAGGACTATCAGGACCTTGCCGGAGTTCAGCCGTTCGCGCTGACGACTGAAGACCTTCCAAAATATTTCGTCGATTATCGCGGCAAAGAGAAGATCGATGAGCTCGACACTTACGTCTTCGATGTGCGGCCAAAGGAGATCAAACGAGGCCAGCGGTATCTCGAAGGGCGAATATGGGTCGACGATCAGGATTTGCAGATAGTCAAAGTCGCAGGCAAGAGCGTGCCTGAAGTCGGCGATCAAAGGTTCCCGCGCTTTGAGAGCTACCGGGAAAACATCGACGAGCGGTACTGGTTCCCGACCTACGTTTACTCTGACGACATACTGGAATTCAAGAACGGCGGGATTCATTTTCGGATGGTCGTGAAGTACACCAGGTACAAAAAGTTTTCGACCGACATCCGCATACTCGATGAAGGAGACATCGCTACGGATGAAGACGTGAAGAACGCCGAAAAGACGGCTGAACCGCGCAAGGACGAGAAGAAGGAGGAAGCCAGGCCAAAGAAGAAGCCGCCTCAATCTTGAATGTGACATAAGTCATTTGACTGCCGGCCCGGAGGTTGATTAGTATCACTCCGGGCTTTTGATTTCAGCCCCGTGGCTTCAGTAACATTTCCAGTCCGCTCAGGGTCAGGCAATGCGATTATCCGGGTTCCAGGCTGGGATCGTCTCTTTTACGCTTGCGCTTGCGGGCGCGGCTCAAAACGTCGTCACTCCCGAAGAAGCCCTTCACCGCGCCGCTGCCAACGAAGAAAAACTCCGCGCCGCGCATAACGAGTTTTTTTACCGTCAGGACATACTCGTCCAATCGATAGGAGAGGCCGGAAGCGTGACCGGCCAGATGCATCGCGTGTCGGAGATGACCTGGGATGATATGGGAAACCGCGTCGAGCGCATCATCGAATTCCCCCCTTCGCGGCTCTCCGCCTCGCTCGGCATCATGAAGCCCGATTTCCGAAGCCTGCTTGGAGTCGATCCGTTCTTCCTCACCACGAGCGAGCTTTCGCGCTATTCGATCAAGTTCGTCGATAAACAGAAGATCGATGATCTTACTGCATACATCTTCGATATCTCGCCGATCAAAAAGCCCGAAAAGACCATACAGAAAGTGGAAATCCATCCGTTCGAAGGAAGGATATGGATCGACGATCAGGACTTTCAGATAGTCAAAGTTCAGGGCCGCGCGCTCACGCACAAGGAAAGCCGCGAGCAGTTCCCCAAATTCGAATACTATCGCGAGTACGTGGAAGACAAATACTGGCTTCCGAGTTTCGCTTTCGCCAATGACATTTTGCAGTTCACACGTTACGATGTGCCGATCAGGATGAAGCTCAAATTCACTGACTACAAGCGAGGGCGGGCAAGGAAATGAAAAGAGCCAGGATAGTTTTATGTTTGCTGGCGCTGATTGCCGCGCCTTCAGCCGCCGGGCAGTCTCCCAAACCTGAAGAGATACTCCGACAGACGGCGGAAAACGGCAGAAAAATATTCGAAGCCCTGCGCGGCTACACCTACTACGCTGAGCTTACACTTCAAACCGTCAGCCAGTCCGACACCATCACCGGCCAGTATTATCGCTTCTCGCAGATCAGCTATGACCGGGAGGGCAACCGTCAGGAAAAACTGTTCGAGGAAAAAAACACTCTGCCCGAAGAGAGCTACATCGGCACGAACTCGGCCAACAATCTCACGCGCGTCTATCAGTTCATCATCACCCCTGAGACGATGGCTCAATACGAGTTCAACTACATAGGCCGCGAGAAGGTCGATGAACTGAGCACCTATGTGTTCGAGGTAAGCCCCAGGGTGAAGCTGCCCGACCCTGGGAAAAGCAGCGAGCGTTTTTTGAAAGGCCGGGTGTGGATAGACGATCAGGACTTGCAGGTGGTCAAAGTCGCAGGCAACGCCGTGCCTGAGCAGACCTCTCATCGGACGCCGAAATTCGAGACCTACTTTCAGAACTATGGCAAGTACTGGTTCCCGGCCTTCACTGCGGCTGACGACGGGGCGAGAGTAGGCCGCCGTTACACGAGGGTGATGGTCAAGGTCAGGTTCACCGGGTATAAGAAGAGTTAGGCGCAAAAGGGGTAGACGCGAGTGGGAAGCAGCTTTACTGAATTTAAGTGGTATGGTTTCTGGTTACATGACCATTTTCTTGAGGAGTGGTTACGTCATCTAGCCGCTGAAGGTAGAAAGCAAATGCCATTAGAATCATGGCTCGTTCAGGCAACAGGAATATTCAATGGCTGGATTCACGCAAATCTTAATGAGTTCCTTGTCGATACCAAGCGGGTATCACTCATCATTTCGGTTTCGGAGAGAGTGAAGAACAACTTTCCACCAAACCACTTCTTGAACAAGACAGGGGGCTTGTTTGTTCGACTTCTAAAAGGCGAACTGCTCACGGATGCGTCAAGTCCGCTCGATTATATGGTCGGAACGCCTGCCGCTTAACAAGCGGGGGCGGCGAAGGCCACGAAGCGTAGTTCCTATCGAACTTGGATTGCCGCCCCGTTGAGCCTGCGCGTTAGATGGCGAAGAGGATCGCTTGAATCAGTCAGGATTTTTGAAACAACACTGTTTCACTCCGAAGGTGGTATCTGGAAAAACCTGTAGGGGCGACCGTCTCTGGTCGCCCCTGTTTGAAGGACGAAATCGATTTGAAAGATCGCCTGTCGCAATCAGGTGATATTGAAACTGAAAGGTCGCGCTGGCTTCAAACAGGGGCGGACACGGGGTTCCGCCCCTACAGGAATTCCAAGGCTTCTTCGTGGATTTGGGCTGAAAGAATCCTGTTTGTGCTAACATTCGGATGCGAGGTTTTATTATGAGCACGAAAGCCGGAGCCACTATCGAAGACCTCTACGATGTGCCGGAGAACCGCAAAGCCGAAATCGTCAATGGAGAGATAGTATTTATGTCACCGACCGGAGGAGATCCGGGTTATGCGGGCGACGAGATTTTCGCCTCGCTGCGCGAGTATGCCCGGCGCACAAAAACAGGGCGAGCCGTCGGAGACAATAAAGCGTTTCGCGTGAGTCTTCCAAATCGTGAGTCGCTCAGCCCTGATGCCGCCTTCTACATCGGTCCCAATCCCGGAATGAAGTTTTATGAGGGAGCGCCCATCTTCGCTGTCGAGGTGAGAAGCGAAAACGACTACGGCCAGAAGGCAGAGCGCGAGATGGCCGAAAAGCGCGCTGATTATTTCGCAGCCGGAACCCGCATAGTTTGGGATGTCGATTTACTCAGCCTCGATGTAATCAAAGCCTACGGCGCAGACAGCCCCGACAGCCCGGCGATTTTTCGTCGCGGAGAGACTGCCGATGCCGAGCTTGCTCTGCCAGGGTGGAGATTTATGGTCGATGACTTGTTCCCGCAAAATTGAGCGAGACGAACGAAGATGGCTTCACAACCGAAAATCCGTTTGACCCCCGAAGAATACCTGGCCCTCGAACGCAAGGCTGACTACAGGAGCGAATTCTTCAACGGTGAAGTGTTCGCCATGAGCGGAGCGAGCCGAAACCATAACCTCATAAGCGCGAACGCCCTCTCCGCGCTTCACGCTCAACTGAGAAACCGTCCGTGCGAAGTCTACGCAAGCGACATGCGCGTGAAAGTCGCCGCGACCGGACTCTACACTTACCCTGATGTGATCGTTGTCTGCGACACTCCACTGTTTGACGACGAACAAAAAGACACGCTTCTCAATCCGAGTGTGATAATCGAAGTGTTGTCCAAATCCAACGAAGCTTATGACAGAGGCGAAAAATTCGAGCAGTACCGCGCGCTGACTTCACTCGCAGACTACATTCTGATTTCACAGGACAAGTATCACATCGAGCGTTTCTTCAGACTGCCTGACAATCAGTGGTTGCTGTCGGAAGCAAAAAACCTCGAAGATACGATCCGCCTAATCTCGATAGAGTGCGACCTGAAGCTGAAGGAAATCTACGAGAAGGTTGAAATGACGAAAGAGTAGACTGTCTGACGCGCCCGTATCAAAGCCTTATGATCGATTATTCATCGCCGCCTCATAGTTGATCGAAAACCGAATGGCCGAAGCGAAAATCAAAAGCCCGTCCACTCACCTCGACGCCATCGATCAAATCGCTTCGTTTCCATCCGAACGAGCGCAGATGATGTGCGCTGCCGTGGTGTTCGCCGCTTCGATCACACTCTACGCGCTTACTCTCGCGCCGACTGTCACGCTCGTCGATAGCGGCGAATTGATCGTCGCCGCTCGCTTGCTCGGGGTCGCGCATCCACCGGGATTTCCGCTCTATACTCTGCTCGCTCATCTCTTCACGCTTGCGCCTGTCGGCAACACAGCCCAGAGGGTCAATTTCGCCTCGGCAGTGTTTGCCGCCCTTGCTTCGGCAATGCTTACGCTGCTCTTTTTCGAAGCCGCCCGATGCGCTTCTCTGACCATCAGGCGCAAGGCGGATAAGCGAGAGCGCCGCAAATCGAAAAAGCAGGCGGAGAAAACTCCGGGCAGTCTCTTCGAAGGAGTTTCTTCAAAAATCGTGCTGGCCGCAGGGCTGATGGCAGGACTCCTGATGGCCTTCTCGCGCACGCTCTGGGCCTACGCGACTATTGCCGAAGTCTACTCGCTCAATACATTTCTCATACTCGGCATTTTTTATCTGATGATGCGATGGCGACGCCAGATGATCGAAGCCTCGTCGAATGCAACTCCACCCTCAAGCGACCGGTCGTTGCTGATTGCCGCTTTCGTCCTGGGTCTGGCGATGGGAGTCCATCACGTCACCATCGGGCTGATGTTGCCTGCGCTCGCCGCTCTGGTTTATTCGACCGCCGGGCTGGATTTCTTCACAAGCAGGCGACTGGCGCGCGCGGCGGCGGTTTCAATCTCAGGTCTGGTGGTTTACGTTTATCTTCCCATCGCCGCGTCCGGCAATCCTGCGATGAACTGGGGCGATCCGCGAACGCTTGAGCGGTTGTGGTGGCACGTTTCTGGCAGACAGTATCAGGAGTTTCTTTCTTTTTCTCTCAAGACGATGAAAGGGCAGATGAGCGAGTTCCTCACTTTCGCCCTCCGCGAGTTCGGCCCCTGGTGGATGCCTGTCGGATTGCTGCTCATCATCGCAGGGCTGATCGCTCTGTTTCGATTCGACCGCGCGAAGCTGCGGTTTCTCGCGCTGATCGCCCTCTTCGATCTAGCCTACGCGCTAAACTACGATATAGCCGAAGACAAGGACGCTTACTATCTGCCGGTCTTCGCCGCAATGGCTGCGGCATCGGCCTTCGGCGCGCTTTGGCTTGCGCGAATGGTTCGCTCCAACAGGCGGCTGGCGATGGGTCTCGCTTTTGCGCTGCTTGCGGTCGCGCCCGCAATCGCGCTTGCGGCCAACCTGCCTTTCAATGATCGCAGCCGCTATCGCATCGCTGAAGATTATGTCGAGAATATCTTTTCGACAATCGATCCTGGCGGAATGCTTCTGACACTGGACTGGCAGGTCTATTCGCCTCTGCTTTATCTTAGGGAAATAGAAAATCGGCGGGCCGATGTTGTGGCAATCGATGTCAATCAGTTGCGCCGCTCGTGGTATTTCGATTATCTGCGGCAGGCTTATCCTTCTTTCTTCGAAAAGAACCGCGACCGGATCGAAGCCTACCTTGCCGACCTCAGATTGTGGGAAGCTGACCCTGACCGATTCAACAGCAATGCGGCATTGACTGAGCAGATCAACCGCCATCACCTCCTTATGGTCACGTCGTTCGTGAGCAATCACATCGAGACCGCGCCGGTTTACGCGACCGAAGAATTCATCACCTCTCTGGCTCATCGAGACGGCGAGGTCACTCGCGCGCTCACTACCGCTTACCAGTTGGTTCCGCAGGGCCTCGTATTCGAGATCGCGCGCGACCGCCAGTTTCATCAACCGAAGGACCCCCCGCTTGTAACTCGCGGCCTTGCCGACGGCTCTATGAGATTCGAAGCCGATGATGTTGTTCGCCAGAAGGTGTTTCCGGTTTATGTGAAGATGCTCACGAGTCGGGGGCTTTACCTTGCGGCCTATGACCGGCACGATGAGGCAATAGAAGCTTTCAAGGCGGCGCTCGCGCTCGACCCCGCGTTCGAGCGGGCAAAAAGGGGATTGGCCGAGAGCAGTTCGAAGCTCAGGCAGTCGGGCACAATTGAAAGTGAGACTCAAGAGAAAGGATCATAAGACCATGGGCTTTG